>NZ_JBFUHG010000003.1:0-182989 GCF_056402515.1 Cellulomonas sp. P4_A2 | reverse complement strand
TGCGCCGCCGAGCCGAGGCCCCGCTCGACCTCCCGGCGGGCGCCGCCCTGGGCGCGCAGCCCGGCGTCCCGGCTCCCGTCGCCGGGGCCGTCTCGTCCGCCTGGGACGGGTCGGCCGCCGGGATGGTCGTCGCGCTGGGCACCGGCGCCGCAGGCCGACCCGTCACGGTGGACCTCGTGTCCGACGGACCGCACGCGCTGGTCGCGGGGACCACCGGGGCCGGCAAGTCGGAGCTGCTGACCACCGTCGTGCTCGCCCTCGCCCTGACCCACCCGCCGGAACGCCTCGCGATCCTGCTGGTCGACTTCAAGGGCGGCACGGGGCTCGGGGCCGTCGCGGGGCTGCCGCACGTCCTCGAGCACGTCACCGACCTGGACGCCGCGCACGCGCACCGGGTGCTCGGCGGCCTGCGTGCCGAGCTCCGGCGGCGCGAGCGGGTGCTCGTGGCCGCCGGCGCACGCGACCTCGCCGACCTCTCGCCGACCGACCCCGGGACCCCCGCGCGTCTGCTCGTGGTGGTGGACGAGCTGCGCGCGCTGACCGAGGACGTCCCGGACGCGGCGGCCGCGCTCGCCCGGCTCGCGGCGCAGGGTCGGGCGCTCGGTGTGCACCTGCTGCTGGCCACGCAGCGGCCTGCGGGGGCGGTCGGAGCTGACCTCCGCGCGAACGTCAGCCTGCGCATCGCGCTGCGGGTCGCGGACGCCGCGGACTCGACCGACGTCCTGGACGTCCCGGACGCGGCGGCGATCGACCCGCGCACGCCCGGTCGCGCGCTGGTCCGTCGCGGGTCGCGCCCGGTCGAGGCGGTGCAGGTGGCGCGAGCGACGACCGTCCCCCAGGTCCCGGCCGCCCGGCTCGCGCCGCCCTGGGGCTCACCGTCCCGCTGGACGCCCGGCGCGGCGGACCGTGACCCCGACGCGGTCGCCTCGTGGGTGGCCGCCGCGGTCGAGGCCGCCAGCGACCGCCCGAGCGCCCCGGTGCCGTGGCTGCCTGCGCTGCCCCTCGTCGTCGGCGTCGACGAGGTCGAGGCCGGACCGGGCGTCGCGCTCGCCGTCGCGGACCTCCCGGAGGAGCAGCGCCGCGCGGCGGTGCGGTGGGATCCCGCGGGCGGCCACCTGCTCGTCCTGGGCGGCCCTGGCTCGGGACGGTCGACGACGCTGGTCACCGTCGGCCTCGGCGCGCTCGCCCAGGGGTGGTCGGTGCACGTCGTCGGCCTGCCCGAGGAGGCGGTCGCCCGACTGCGTGCCGGCGACGTCCACGGGTCCCTGGGCACGGTCCTGGCCGTCGACGACGTGGTGGAGACCGCGCGGCTCCTCGAGCTGCTGGATCGGCCGGACGGTCCGCGGACGGTGCTGCTCGTCGACCGGGTCGACCTCCTGCTCGGCACCCTCGGCGAGCTCGCACGCGGCGCGGGCGCCGACCGGCTCACTGCCGCGTGGCGCGGCGGTCGGGCGAGCGGCACGACGGGTGTCGCGGCAACGGCAGAGGTCGGCGCCGTGGCTGCCCAGCACGCCGGTGCGTTCCGGGACCGGCTGGTCCTGCCGCTCGCCGACCCGATGCTCGACGCGCTCGCGGGCGTGCCCACCGCCTTCACCGGCCCACGCCTCACGCCCGGCCGGGCCATCCACCTCGCGCCCGCCGGCGCGCAGCAGGTGCAGGTGGCGCTCGCGCCCGAGCCGGTCGGTGCGCGCGCCGAGCCCGACCCGTCGGTGGTGCGCGTACGGCCGCTGCCGCGCCGAGCACCGCTGACGGACATCGAGGCGGACCACGCCACGACTCCCTGGCGGGTGTTCCTCGGGATCGGAGGCGACGACGCGGTGCCGACCGCCGTGGACGTGTCCCGCGGCCTGCTCGTCGCGGGACCGCCGGGATCGGGCCGCAGCACGGCGCTCGCGGTCGTCGGGCTCGGCCTCGTCCGCGGCGGTCACCCCGTGCTCCGGCTGGCCTCGGGCGAGCCGTCCCCCGCGCTGGAGCGGTTCTCGAGCGTGGACGCGGCCGGGGCGGCCACGCTCCCGGATGCCGTGACGCTCCTGGTCGACGACCTCGACGAGGTGGAGCGCGAGCACCCGGACCTCGTGGCCAACCTGGGCGTGCGGATCGTCGCGACGAGCACCGCCCTGTCGGCAGCCGGCGCGTACCGCGGCGCGCTGCCGGGGCTGCTGCGGGGCCGGCGCGTGCTGGTCCTCGATGCCTCGGACCCGGCGTCCGCCGAGCTCGTCGGACCCCGGTCCCGGTGGCTCGCCGTGCCCGGAGGTCGGACGGTCGGGCGCGGCGCGCTGGCGATGGAACGCGACGTGACGCTCGTGCAGGTCTACGACCCCGGCTGAGCCTCGCGCGGGGGCGTCGTCGCGCGGACGACCGCCGGGAGGAACAGGCCGACGACGATCGCCGCGGCCATCACGATCACCACGAACGCCCACACCGACGGGGCGGCGTTGTACCAGCTCACCGCGAGGATCACGAGCAGGATCTGCCACATGATCACCGGCGACCGCGCCCAGCGACGCCCCCGCCACAGCCCGCGGGCGCAGAGGCCGAGCAGCGCCGCGACGCCGAGGCCGCAGACCGCGAGGAACGCCGTCGCGCCCGGCATCGTCGCCCGGCCGCGCACCAGCTCGGACCCCACCGCGATGCCCAGACCGGCGAACGCCGCGGCCTCGAGGACGATCAGGCAGCAGACGGCGAGCAGCATGGGCGGGCGGGTGTCGGTCACGGGTCCGAGCCTAGAGACTCGTCGCGCCGCGTATCAGGACGTCCGGTGCGTGCTCCGCGATACCACGCCGCGGAGGTGCTTTGGTACGTCACCTGTTGCGAAAGGCGAGGTCAGGACAGCCTTCTGACCTGGACGTTTGTCCTACATAGGCTCCGACCTGCGGCTTCGTCGTGACGTGGCTCACCCACAGGCAGGACACAGGTGTGACGAACGCCTCAGTCGTTACCGACATGAAACCTTCCCGTAACCCCTTGTGCGGACGGCAGGCGGGTGTGACCCTTGTTGAAGCACCAACAGCCCCCGCAAACACCCCCCGATTTCATGTCCAGTCCCGCGCGCCCAGACCCCGGGCGCCGGACGGACGTGTGCCTAGGAGAGAAGCTCATGGATTGGCGCCACCGCGCAGCGTGTCTCGACGAGGACCCCGAGCTGTTCTTCCCGATCGGGAACACCGGACCTGCCCTCCTGCAGATCGAGGAGGCCAAGGGCGTCTGCCGCCGTTGCCCCGTCGTCGACACCTGCCTGAAGTGGGCCATCGAGACCGGCCAGGACGCCGGCGTCTGGGGCGGCCTGTCCGAGGACGAGCGCCGCGCCCTCAAGCGCCGCACCGCGCGCCAGCGTCGCGCGGGCTGACCACAGCACTCTTCCGAACGCCGCGCACCCCTCGGGGTGCGCGGCGTTCGTGCGTCGTGGGGCGGTGACGGACGTCGACTACGTCCTTGTGCGCGACGAGCGACGCACGCACGCCGCCGTTCGCACACGCGGCCACTCGCACGGTGGCAGTCCGTGCCGATCTAGCGGCACTTGGTACAGGAGTGAGCTCCTGAGGCGCTGACCGCGCCTCACGAGGCATCAGGTGTCACAAGTGCCGCAGGATCGGCACGTTCGACCTCGTCGAGACCGGCCAGGTGGCAGCAGGGGGCCCGCCCGAGCCACCAGGCAGCCTCCGCACCGCCTGCGCCGACCGGCCCGAGGCGCCAGCCGACCTCGTCGGGACCGGCCGGGTCGCCGTGGGGCGGTCGCCGACCTCGTCCCGCGTCCGAACAGGCGGGGCGGGCCGTGGCCGCGTCCGCGGGTAGACGGCTAGATCAGCGACCCCGCGTCGCGCGGGGCGCGCAGGCGGGCCTCGATGACGACGGACGTCCCGCCGCCCTCCCGGCTCGACCAGGCGATGGTGCCGCGCATCTCGTTGGTCACGAGGGTCGAGACGATCTGCGTGCCCAGCCCGGACCCGGCGCCGTCCGCGCGGTCTGGGGGCAGGCCGGAGCCGTCGTCGGCCACCTCGACGCGGATCACGTCGTCCTGCCGGTCCACGATCACCTCGACGGTTCCGGACTCGCGCCCCTCGAACCCATGCTCGACGGCGTTGGTGACGAGCTCGGTGAGGATGAGCGCCAGGGCGGTCGCGTCCTCGGCGGGGATCGAGCCGAACGAGCCCCGGACGGTGGTCCGCACGTGGGCGCCCTCGGTCGCCACGTCCGCGGCGAGGCGCAGGCTGCGGCCGACGAGGTCGTCGAACGGCACCGACTCGTCGAGCGTCTGCGAGAGGGTCTCGTGCACCAGGGCAATCGTCGCGACGCGGCGCATGGCCTCCCCCAGCGCCTCGCGCGCCTCCGGGGAGCTCATCCGTCGGGACTGCAGCCGCAGCAGCGCGGCGACGGTCTGCAGGTTGTTCTTCACGCGGTGGTGGATCTCGCGGATCGTCGCGTCCTTGGTGATCAGCTCGCGCTCGCGACGCCGCAGCTCGGACACGTCACGACACAGGAGCACCGCGCCGACGCGCTGCCCGTGCTCCGTGAGCGGGACCGACCGCAGCGAGAGTGCGACCCCGCGCGACTCGACGTCGACGCGCCACGGCGCCCGGCCCATGAGGACCAGCGGCATGGACTCGTCGACCGTGTCCTCCTGGGAGATCAGGTCGGCGGTGACCTCGACGAGCGAGCGGCCCACGAGGTCGCCCACCACCCCGAGCCGGTGGAAGCAGGACAGCGCGTTCGGGCTGGCGTAGAGCACCTCGCCCTCGGAGTTCAGGCGGACGAGCCCGTCGCCGACGCGGGGCGCGCCGCGGCGCGGGCCGGTGGGGGCGTCCGGGGCCGGGAACTCCCCGCGGCCGACCATCGCGAAGATGTCGTCGGCGGCCTCGACGTAGTTGAGCTCCAGCCGGCTGGGGGTGCGGGCGCCGCCGAGGTTGGTCTGGCGGGCGAGAACGGCGATCGGTCGGCCGTTGCGCACCACCGGCACGGCTTCCTCGCGCACGGCGTAGGAGCCGAACCAGCGGGGCTCCCGGGACCGCTGGGCCGCGCGCTCGTCGAGCGAGCGCTGCAGCTGCGGACGCTGCCCGTCCGGCGCGGTCGAGCCGACGACGTCGTCGTAGTGCACCGTGGCGCCCGTGGAGGGGCGGCACTGGGCGACCGCCACGAAGTCGCCGTCGGCCGTGGGGAGCCACAGGACCAGGTCCGCGAACGCGAGGTCGGAGAGCACCTGCCAGTCCCCCACCAGGAGGTGCAACCACTCGAGGTCGGGGCCGTCGAGGGCGGCGTGGCGAGCGACGAGGGTGCTCAGTGTGGACACCTCACCAGGGTAGGTGGCGTGGGGGCGTCGTCCGACCGGTTCCGCGGCGCCGCCCTCGGCTACCCTCGGACGACAACCACAATCCCCGAAGGACCCTCCCGTGCGACTGAACGTGACCCTGGACCTGCCGACCGGAGCCCATGACGCGGCCCTCCTGCTGAGCGACCCGGACTACGTGCACGCGAAGGTCCGGGCGAGCGGCGCGCTCGAGCAGCACGTCGACATCACGGGGTCGGCGGACGGCGAGTTCACGGTCACCACGCGTCGGTCGCTGCCGACCGACCAGATCCCGTCCCACCTGCGCAGCTTCGTCGGCAACAGCATCGACGTCCGTCAGGTCGAGGCGTGGGAGGCTCCGGCGGCCGACGGCTCCCGGATCGGCACGGTCGTCCTGGACATCGCGGGCGCCCCGGTGCGGCTCAGCGGACGTACCCGGCTGGTCCCGGCGGGCCCCGACGCGAGCACGGTCAGCTACGACGGCGACCTCAAGTCGACGATGCCCCTGTTCGGTTCCGCGATCGAGAACGCGGCCGCCGGCGCCGTGCGGGCCGCGCTCGAGGTGGAGCAGGGCGTCGCGACGCGATGGATCGCCGACCACGCGTGACCACGGCTCCCACGGCACCGTTCACCAGGTAACAAACCGCCCGTCACGCCGTAACGATTCGGTAACGCGTCTGGCACGGTAAAGAGACTTTGACCTGCAGGTTCATGAGCGTGGGATCGCTACCACGGCATCTCGACGTGTCGGGCTGCTTGACACCTGAGGGGCCTCCGACGACAGTTCTCGGCAACGCGTGGGAACGCTCCCGCACACTGCGGATGGGAGCGCGACCACGCCGGGTCCACCAGGCCCACCTGACGTCCGAGCACGCACTGCGGCTGCGCGGATCACGGGAGCCCTCGGGTTACGGCGAGGACGCCGTCCGACTGACAAGGGAGTCATTGTGCGCAAGACCTCTAGCAAGATGTGGGCGGCAGCTGCGGGTGTCGCCAGCATCACCCTGCTCGCCACGGCGTGTTCCTCCGGCGACGGCGGCAGCGACGACTCGTCGTCGGCCCCGTCGGACGAGAAGATCACGCTCTCCGTGGCGACGTTCAACGAGTTCGGCTACACCGACCTGTACAAGGAGTACATGGCGGACCACCCCAACGTGACGATCAAGAGCAACAAGATCGACACGTCGGACAACGCTCGTCTCGCCGTGCAGAACGCGATCGCCACCGACACCGTCGCGGACGACATCGTCGCCGCGGACGGCGACTGGATGCCCGAGCTGCTCGCATCCTCCGACTTCTTCCTGGACCTGGGCTCGGACACCGTGACGGACCGCTGGCCGGACTGGAAGACGGACATGGCCACGGACACCGACGGCAAGCTCATCGGCTACGGCACGGACTCGGGCCCCGAGGCCATCTGCTACCGCAAGGACCTCTTCGAGGCAGCCGGCCTGGCGAGCGACCGCGAGTCCGTCTCTCAGATGCTCGACGGTGACTGGGACAACTACTTCGCCGTCGGCCAGCAGTTCATGGCGTCGGCCCCGGCCGGTGTCGCCTGGTTCGACTCGATCGGCGCGCTCTCGCAGGGCATGATCAACCAGCTCGAGGCCCCGTTCGAGGACCCCGAGACCGGCGAGATCACGGTGCTCGAGCCCGACTCCCCCACCCTGTCCGTCTACAACCAGCTCACCAGCCCTGAGGTCCTCGCCGAGTCGGCACACCTCAAGCAGTGGACGCCGGAGTGGAACGACGCCTTCAAGGGTGACAAGTTCGCCACGCAGCTGTGCCCGCCGTGGATGACGCAGATCATCGCCGGCAACGCGCCCGACCAGACCAACTGGGACGTCGCGGACGTCATGCCCGGTGGCGCCAGCAACTGGGGCGGCTCCTACCTCCTGGTTCCCGCGGACGGCAAGAACGCCGCCGCCGCCAAGGACCTGGCCGACTGGCTGACCGCTCCGGAGCAGGCCGCCAAGGTCTTCACCACCTTCGGCAACTTCCCGAGCCAGACCGAGGCCACGACGAACGCCGACGTGGTCGCCAAGACGGACCCGTACTTCAACGACGCCCCGACCGGTGAGATCTTCTCCAACCGGTTCGCGCCGATCGCGACCCAGCCGTACCGCGGTGAGCAGTACTTCCCGATCAACGCCGCCCTCGGCGACGCGTACACCCGGGTCGACGTCGACAAGACCGACGACGCCGCCTCGTCCTGGGCCAAGTTCGAGACCGCGGTCAACGACCTCGGCTGACGACACAGTGTGAGCACCGGGGCCGGGAGGGCTGTCCCACCCGGCCCCGGTGTGCCACCGTCGTCCTGCTCGAACCCGTCCAGCACGCGAAGGACAAGCAATGACCAGCACCCGAACCCCGAACCTTGCGGGGTCCACGGCCGGCGACGCGCCGAGCAGGACTCCGCGCCGCGCCGGCTTCTCCCAGACACTCGGGCGCTGGGACGTCAAGCTCTCGCCCTACCTGTACATCTCGCCGTTCTTCCTGCTCTTCATCGTCGTCGGACTGTTCCCGCTGTTCTACACAGCGTTCGTGTCCGTGCACGAGTGGGGGCTGCTCAAGGGCCAGGGCGACTACGTCGGGCTCGAGAACTTCTCGACGGTCCTGCACCAGGAGATCTTCTGGAAGTCCGTCCGTAACACCCTCAGCATCTTCCTGCTGAGCTCGATCCCGCAGATCGCCATCGCCCTGGTGATCGCCGCGATCCTCGACGCGAACCTGCGCGCCAAGACGTTCTGGCGCATGGGCGTGCTCGTCCCCTACGTCGTCGCACCGGTCGCCGTCGCCCTGATCTTCGGGCAGATGTTCGCGGACCAGTCCGGCATCATCAACCAGATCCTGCGCGACCTCGGCTTCGAGGGCGTCCGCTGGCACGCCGAGGTCCTCCCCAGCCACGTGGCCATCGCGACGATGGTCAACTTCCGCTGGACCGGCTACAACACCCTCATCCTCCTGGCGGCGATGCAGGCCATCCCGCGGGACATCTACGAGGCGGCGCTCATCGACGGCGCCAACCGGGTCCGACAGTTCTTCTCGGTCACCATCCCGATGCTGCGCCCCGCGATCATCTTCGTGATCATCACGTCGACCATCGGCGGCCTGCAGATCTTCGACGAGCCCCGCATGTTCGACCAGGACGGCCGCGGCGGCTCCGACCAGCAGTACCTCACCGTGACCAACTACATCTACCAGCTCGGCTGGGCGCAGAAGAACTTCGGTCGCGCCGCCGCCGTCGCCTGGTTGCTGTTCGTGATCATCGTCATCATCGGCATCGTCAACTACCTGATCACGCGACGGATCTCCTCCGAGCAACAAGGTGGCAAGAAGAAGAACAGGAAGAGGGTCGGCGCATGAGCGTCATGGGAGCCGGCGCCGGCGGCGAGATGGGCGGCGCGCCGTCCGTCGCGGCGATCGAGCAGTTCGCCGGCAGGGGCGCGGCACGCAGCGCGGCGCGCAGGCGCGGCCGCGCGGTCCCTGAGGGCGGCACGCAGCGTCGGCCGCGGTGGCTCACCTACGTCCTGCTGACGATCGTCATCATCATCTCGTTCTACCCGCTCTACTACGCGTTCCTGCTCGCGTCGTCGACGGCCCCGGACATCGCGCGGCACCCGATCCCGTCGCTGATCCCCGGCAGCCACTTCTTCGACAACGTGAGCCGCGTCCTGGAGTCCGGCGTCCCGTTCACGCAGGCCGTGATCAACTCGGTGATCATCGCCGTGATCATGTCCCTGTCGGTGGTGTTCTTCTCGACGCTGGCCGGGTTCTCGTTCGCGAAGCTGCGGTTCAAGGGTCGCGCTCCCCTGCTGGTCTTCGTCATCGCGACCACCGCGGTCCCCACCCAGCTCGGCGTCGTGCCGCTGTTCCTCGTCATGAAGCAGCTGCACTGGATCGGCCAGATCCAGGCCGTCATCGTGCCCGGCCTGGTCACCGCGTTCGGCGTGTTCTGGATGACCCAGTACCTCGAGCAGGCGCTGCCCTACGAGCTCATCGAGGCCGCCCGCGTCGACGGGGCGTCCATGCTCCGGACGTTCTGGAGCATCGCGCTCCCGGCGGCCCGCCCCGCGGCGACCATGCTGGCGCTCTTCACGTTCGTGGCGTCGTGGACGAACTACTTCTGGCCCTTCATCGTGCTGGGCTCGAAGAACCCGACGCTGCCGATCGCGCTCCAACAGCTGCAGGCCGCCTACTTCAAGGACATGTCGCTGATCATGGCCGGCGTCGTCCTGTCGGTGATCCCGCTGCTCATCCTGTTCGTCATCGCCGGGCGGCAGCTCGTCGCCGGGATCATGCAAGGTGCGGTCAAGGGCTGAGCAACCGTGGCAGGCTGACGCGACGGACCAGGACACTGGTCCCACGCGTCCGGCCGGTACGCCGTCGCTGCTCACGCAGCCTAAGGAGGGAAGACCAACGGTGGTCGAGAACGTGACGCAGCAGATCGACGACGGGCGGCCTCCCGCGCCGACGCTCGAGCAGGTGGCGGAGCGCGCAGGGGTGTCTCGTTCGACCGCGTCGCGCGCGATCAACGGAGGCCTGCGCGTCTCCCCCGAGGCCCTCGCCTCGGTCGAGATGGCCGTCGCCGACCTCGGCTACACGCCCAACCGTGCTGCCCGCTCGCTGGTCACCCGTCGCACGGACTCGATCGCCCTCGTCGTGCCCGAGCCCGACGAGCGCGTCCTGTCCGACCCGTTCTTCGCCGGCACCCTGAACGGCCTGAGCACCTCGCTGGCCGACTCCGACGTGCAGGTCGTCCTGGTCATCGCCCGCCCCGGCGATTCCGAGCGCACCGTCCGCTACCTGCGCAACGGGCACGTCGACGGCGCGATCGTCGTCTCGCACCACCGCAACGACGAGCTCGACCGCGCCCTGCAGGCCTCGCGCGTGCCGAACGTTTTCGTCGGTCGCCCGCTGTCCGCCGACGACCGCGGCGTCCAGTACGTCGACACCGACAACGTCGAGGGCGGCCGCATCGCCACCCAGCACCTGATCGAGCGCGGCTACAAGCGCATCGGCACCATCGCCGGCCCGCAGGACATGTCCGGTGGGATCGACCGCCTCACCGGCTGGCGCAGCGCCATGGCGGCGTCCGGGATGGCCGACGACGCCGTCGCCTACGGTGACTTCACGCTGGCCTCTGGCGCGGCCGCCGCCCGCGAGATCCTCGCGCAGCACCCCGACCTCGACGCGCTTTTCATCGCCTCCGACCTCATGGCCGCCGGCGCCCTGGGCGTGCTGGCCGAGCTGGGCAAGGACGTGCCCGGCGACATGGCCGTGGTCGGCTACGACAACCTGGGCGTCGCCGCCTCGACCGTCCCGCCGCTGACGTCGGTCATCCAGCCCGTCGTCGCCATGGCCCGCGCGGCCGGCGCCCGCCTCCTCGCGCAGCTCAACGGCGCTCCCCCGACGGAGCCGCTGATCTTCGCGCCCGAGCTGGTCATCCGCGCGTCGGCGTAGGCCCTCGGCCCGCGCTCAGCGCGAGCTTGTCGTCGTGCGGAACGCACGACCTCACGACGACTCGGCCCGGTTCGGCGGGACGTGGCCGAAGCGGTGCAGGGTGCGGCTGACGGCCTGTTCGCGGACCACGGTCAACAGCTCGCGGGCCGCGGACGCCACGACCGGCGCGTCCAGCACCGTCACGTCGCCGAGGCGGGTCACCGCGGCCTCGCGCAGGCCGGGTGCCTCGCCGACGACGCGGATGCGGCCCGTGACCCAGCCGTCGCGGACGCGGCCGGCGAACGTCTCGTGGGGCTCGTGCGCGAGCTCGCTGACCGAGACCCGGACGCCGGCCGTCGCGGCGGCGTGCCGGACGCGCTCCACCTCGACCGGCCGTGCACCGGAACCCACCCGGATCGTCAGCAGCGGGACGGGGCGGTAGCGCAGGATGTTCGCCTCGACGCGAAGGTCGGACGGGTCGTGCTCGACCGAGAACCGCGAGGCCCACAGGCGCTCGTCGTCTGCTGCGGCCCAGGCCAACCAGTCGTCGTCGGACACCGGGACCTCGGCGGAGTCCGCCCACGACCCGATCTGCGCGACGTAGTGCGGGCCGCCGGCCTTGGCGCCGGGGCCGACGGTCGAGGCCTTCCAGCCGCCGAAGGGCTGGCGCCGGACGATCGCGCCGGTGATGTGCCTGTTGACGTAGGCGTTGCCGACCTCGACGCGGGAGAGCCACTGCTCGATCTCGGCCTCCTCGAGCGAGTGCAGCCCGCCGGTCAGGCCGAACGGCACGGCGTTCTGGGCCTCGATCGCCGCGTCGAGCGTCTCCACGAACATGATCCCGAGCACCGGACCGAAGCACTCGGTGGTGTGGAACCACGAGCCGCGCTGGACGCCGAACTTCACGCCGGGCGACCACAGGCGGCCCTCGTCGTCGAGCCGGCGGGGCGTGACCAGCCAGGACTCCCCCGGCTCCAGCGTCGTCAGGGCGCGCAGGAGCTTGCCGCTCGCCGGCTCGGTCAGCGGCCCGACGGCGTTGCCGAGGTCGGTGGCCGGGCCGACGCGCAGCGACGAGACGGAGTCGGCGAGCTGGCGCCGCAGGCGGTCGGAGCGTCCGGCGGTGCCGACGAGGATGGCGAGCGACGCGGCCGAGCACTTCTGGCCGGCGTGCCCGAACGCGGACTTCACCAGGTCGGCGACCGCGAGGTCGACGTCCGCAGACGGTGTGATGACCAGGGCGTTCTTGCCGGAGGTCTCGGCGTAGACGTCCAGCGACGGACGCCAGCCGGCGAACAGCCGGGCGGTCTCGATGGACCCGGTCAGCAGCACGCGCGACACCGACGGGTGCGTGACCAGGTGCTTGCCGACCGCCCCCTCGGGGCTGAGCACCACGGTGAGCGCGCCCGGCGCATCCAGCCCCCGCTGGATCGCGGCCATCGCGACCTGCCCGCACAGCGGCGTCTGCGGCGCGGGCTTCACGATCACCGGGCTGCCGGCGGCGAGCGACGCGAGCACCGAACCGACCGGGATCGCGACCGGGAAGTTCCACGGCGGGGTCACCACCGAGATGCCGGCCGGGGTGTGCACGGCTCCGCGCACGTCCGCGAGGGCAGCGGCCGAGTCCGCGTAGTAGCGGGCGAAGTCGACGGCCTCGCTGACCTCGGGGTCGGCCTCGGCGACGGTCTTGCCGGCCTCGTGGACCATCGCCGCGACGAGGTCCGCGCGGGCCTCCTCGAGCGACTCGGCGACCCGGTGCAGGGCCTTGGCCCGGTCGGCGGGCGAGACCGAGGCCCAGGAGAGACCGACGTTCGCGACGACCTCGTCGACCTCCTCCACGGACGACACGACCACCGCACCGGGCGGCGCGTCGATCTCGCGCTCGACGATCCCCCGCGCCCACGCCCGCGCGAGCGCCGCGGCGGGGTCGGTGTCGGGGGTGTTGGCGAACGCGTCGGAGAGGTCGAGCGCGGGGCGCGCCACGCGGCGCGGCGCGGTCGGCGGGAGCAGCCGGTCCCGGTACGCGACGCGGAAGGCCGACTCCTGGGCATCCATCGCGGCGTCGTCGGCGAACAGGGCGTGCAGGAAGTTCTGGCTCGCCGAGTTCTCCTCGAGCCGCCGCACCAGGTAGGCGATGGCGACGTCGAAGTCGTGCCGTGCGACCACCGGCGTGTAGAGCAGGACCGAGCCCACGGTGTCGCGGACCGCGCGGGCCTGCGCCGGGGCCATGCCCTGCAGCATCTCGACGTCGAGGGCCTCGCCGACCCCGCGCTCCTGCGCGAGGAGGTGCGCCGCAGCGACGTGGAAGAGGTTGTGGCTGGCGACGCCGACGCGCAGGTGGCGGGTGCGCTCGGGCGACAGCGAGCGGTCGACGAGCCGCAGGTAGGCGGCGTCGACGTCGGCCTTGGACGTGTAGGGCGCCTGCGGCCAGCCGTGCAGCTCGGACTCCACCTGCTCCATCGCGAGGTTGGCGCCCTTGACCAGCCGCACCTTGAGGCGGGCGTCGCCGGTGCGTCCACCGGCGACGGAGGTCAGCTCGTCGAGCGCGTCGGACGCGTCCGGCAGGTACGCCTGCAGCACGATCCCCATCGGGGCGTCCTTCAGCAGCGGGTCCGAAGCCAGCCGCTCGAACACCCGGATGGTGAGCGCGAGGTCGCGGTACTCCTCCATGTCGAGGTTGAGGAACGTCCCGTGAGCCGCGGCCGTCAGGTACAGCGGCCGCAGCCGCTCGACCACGCGCGCGACCGACCCCTCGGTGTCCCACGTCGACAGCTGGCTGGCCACGGCGGAGACCTTGACGGACACGTAGTCGACGTCCGGACGCTCGACCAGCGCGGTGACCCGCGCGAGCCGCGCGGCGGCCTCCCGCTCCCCCAGCACGGCCTCGCCCAGGAGGTTGAGGTTCAGCCGGAAGCCGTCGGCGCGCGTCCGGGCGAGGTGCTTGGCCAGCCCCGCTCCGTCGTCGGCGACGAGGTGCCCGACGAGCGACCTCAGGCGCTCCCGGGCCGCGGGCACGACGACCGATGGCAGCATCGGTCCGACCCGCGACCCGAGCCCGAGCATCGCCTTGTCGGCACGGCCGAGGAACCCCGCCGACGACGCGCTCAGCTCGGCCAGCTCACGCGCCGCGACCCGCACGTCCTGCGGTCGCGCCACCCGGTCGACGAACCGCACCGCGAGCTCCAGCCCGGCGGGATCGGCGACGAGGTCGGCCAGCCGGCCGGTCGTCCTGCGCTCGCGTGAGGTCTGCCCCTGCTCCGTCGCCGACAGCCACTGCCGAGCCAGCCGGACTGCATCGTTCGAGACGTCCTGCGACATGCCGCTCCTTCGTCGGGGTCCGGTCCAGTCTCAGGCCTGCGGCGTCGAAGGGCCAGATCAGCGCCCGATACCGCCGGAGTTCACGCGACCGCTTCCGAGGCTTGGACATCCACGGCTCGCCCCTCGGGCCTCCCTGGCGTCCGACGCCGACAGTGACAGGGTGTCCCACGTGACCGACCTCACAGAGACCCCAGAACCCGCCAGCCCGCTCGACACCGCCAAGGCGCAGCTCGCGTCCGCGGTCGAGATCCTGGGCTATGGCGATGGCCTGCACCAGATGCTCGCCACCCCTCGTCGCGAGATGAACGTGGCCGTCCCGCTGCGGCGCGACGACGGCGAGATCGAGCTGTTCATGGGGTACCGCGTCCAGCACAACATCTCGCGCGGGCCGGGCAAGGGCGGGCTGCGGTACTCGTCGTCGGTGGACGTGGACGAGGTCCGGGCGCTGGCGATGTGGATGACCTGGAAGTGTGCGGTCGTCGACGTGCCGTACGGGGGCGCCAAGGGCGGCGTGACGATCGACCCGCGGGAGCACTCGCAGCAGGAGCTCGAGCGCGTGACCCGGCGCTACACCAGCGAGATCATGCCGATCATCGGCCCCGAGCGGGACATCATGGCGCCGGACATCGGCACCGACGAGCAGACCATGGCGTGGGTCATGGACACGTACTCGGTGAGCCAGGGCTACACGATCCCCGGCGTGACCACCGGCAAGCCCGTCGCCGTCGGCGGGTCGCTGGGCCGGGCCACCGCGACGTCGCGCGGTGTGGTGCACGCGGCCGCGGCGGCACTCGGCGACGCGGGCGTGCAGCTCAACGAGGTGAGCGCGGCCGTCCAGGGGTTCGGCAAGGTCGGGTCGCACGCGGCGCGTTTCCTGCACGACGCCGGGACGCGCGTGGTCGCGGTCTCCGACGAGACCGGCGGGGTGTTCCGCAGCGACGGGCTCGACGTCTCGGCGCTGACCCGGCACGTCCAGCTCACCGGTCACGTCGTCGGCTTCGACGGCGGTGACCCGATCGACAACACCGAGCTGCTGGCCCTCGACGTGGACGTGCTCGTCCCGGCTGCGGTCGAGGGCGTGATCGACGCGGAGACCGCGGTGAACGTCAAGGCACGCTGGGTGGTCGAGGGCGCCAACGGTCCGACGACGGCCGAGGGCGACCGCATCCTCGGCGAGCGCGGCGTCGTCGTCGTGCCCGACATCCTGGCCAACGCCGGCGGTGTCGTCGTCTCCTACTTCGAGTGGGTGCAGGCCAACCAGGCGTACTGGTGGACCGAGCGCGAGATCGAGGACCGACTCGAGCACCGCATGGTCACGGCGCACCGGGCCGTCGCGGCGCTCGCGCAGGCCGAGGGGATCTCGCTGCGGGACGCGGCGCTGACCATCGGGGTCCGACGGGTCGCCGAGGCTCACCAGATCCGGGGTCTGTACCCGTAAGGGAGTACGGACGGGGGTGCGGACGTTGCGACAGACGTGACCTTCGCACCCCTCTCCGTCCTCGACACCGCACCCGTCTCCGCCGGCCAGTCCTCGGGCGACGCCCTCGCCGCGTCCACCGCCCTGGCCCGCACCGCCGAGGCGGCCGGCTACCAGCGGTTCTGGGTGGCCGAGCACCACTCGATGGCCGCGGTGGCCTCGACGTCCCCGGGCGTGCTCATCGCGCACCTCGCGGCCTCGACGACCTCGATCCGCGTCGGCTCGGGTGGCGTGATGCTGCCCAACCACCCGTCGCTCGTGGTCGCCGAGCAGTTCGCGATGCTCGAGGCGCTGCACCCCGGACGCATCGACCTCGGCATCGGCCGCGCTCCCGGTGCCGACCCGATGACCGCCGCGGCGCTCCGTCGGACGGTCGACGGGCTGGGCGCCGAGGACTTCCCCGCCGAGCTCATCGACGTGCTGGTGCTGCTCGGCGTCTCGGTGAACGGCCACGCCGGCTCCCTGCGGGCCTCCCGGCTCTCCGCGACGCCCGCCGCCACCTCCGCCCCCGAGGTCTGGCTGCTCGGGTCGTCACTGTTCAGCGCGCAGCTCGCGGGCCAGCTCGGCCTACCGTTCTCGTACGCCAACCACTTCAACACCGGCCTGACGCTGCAGGCGGCCGCGGCCTACCGGGACGCCTTCCGACCGTCGCCCGTGCTCGACCAGCCGCACCTCATGATCTCGGCGTCGGTGCTCGTCGCGGGATCCGACGAGGAGGCGCACTACCTGGCCGGCCCGAGCCGGGTGATGGCCCTGTCGTTGCGCTCCGGCCGGCCGCTCGGCCCGATCGTCTCCCCGCAGGACGCCGCTGCCGTCCTCGCCGAGATCGACCCGGTGCAGGCCGCGGAGTTCTTCGAGAAGTTCCCCGGCACGCAGATCGCGACGACGGCGGACCGCGCCACCGAGGAGCTGGCGGCGCTGGTCGAGCGGACCGCGGCCGACGAGCTGATGATCACCGGCACCGCGTTCGACATCGCGACCCGCCAGCACACGGTCGAGGCCATCGCCTCCCGCTGGCCGGCCCGCGTCACTGCCTGACGCGCGCGCCTGTCTCGCCGCACTGGGGGCGCAGGTGCACGCGTGGGGCACCAGCGGTGCCTCAGGAGTGCGCACGCGTCCCAGGTGCGGCTAGGTGCGAGCAGACCGACGAAGGTCGGACGCCGCGTGCCCTAGACCCGACGGTCTCCTGCGTGCTCGTCGCGGACCAGCGTGGCCGCGCCGCCCGAGCCGTCCAGCTCGATCGTGTCGCCGTCGGGGGCGATCACCTCGACGGGGTCGCCGACGAGGCGCAAGATCCGCTGCTCGCACGTCATCGCCTCGGGCGGTCCGGCCATCATCGTCGAGACCATCGGCCCGAAGACGAGCCGTGTGCCGACGAGCTCCCACGTGCCGCGCACGCGGTTGACCCCGGCGTCCCCGTAGACCACGCCGTCCCCGTCGAACGTCAGGAAGGGCGCCGAGCGCAGCCCCGCCGTGACGTCGGCACCCTGCACCGCCGTGAACCGCCATGTCCCCGCGAGGTCGACCATGAGGCCGATCCTGCCACCGCGCGCGAGGAACGGCTCAGCCCCTGGGCTGCCGGTCCGCCCAGGCCTCGAGCGTGACGCGCGGGCCCGTGTAGAACGGGATCTCCTCGCGCACGTGCCGGCGCGCGTCCGTGGCACGAAGGTCGCGCATGAGGTCGACGATGCGGTGCAGCTCGGCGGCCTCGAACGCGAGGATCCACTCGTAGTCGCCGAGCGCAAAGGCGGAGACCGTGTTCGCGCGGACGTCCGCGTAGCCCCGGGCGGCCTGCCCGTGCTCGACGAGCATGCGTCGGCGGTCGTCCTCGGGCAGCACGTACCAGTCGTAGGACCGCACGAACGGGTAGACGCAGATGTAGTCGCCGGCGGGCTCACCCGCCAGGAACGCGGGGACGTGGGACCGGTTGAACTCGGCCGGGCGGTGCAGCCCGACCACCGACCACACGGGCAGCAGGTGGCGCCCCAGGTCGCTCGCGCGGAACCGCTGGTAGGCGCCCTGGACCTCCTCGACGGTCTCGGCGTGCCACCAGACCATGAGGTCGGCGTCCGCCCGCAGACCGGCGACGTCGTACCAGCCGCGGATCACCAGGCCGTCGTCGGACACGGCCTTCAGGGCGTCCGAGATCAGCTCCGCACGCTCGCGGTCGCTCTCGGGCAGCACCTCCTCGAGCGCGAAGACGGTCCACATCGTGTATCGGACGGTCGCGTTCAGGGCCTCGGCGTCGTCGTGCGTCATCGCAGGGATCTCCAGTGCGTCAGGACAGCGGGTCGGTCGAGCAGGCGGCAGGGATGCCGGTCGGCTGGCCGGCGCGCATCAGGCAGCAGCCGGGCCGGCAGACGTCGCGGAAGGCCGAGTAGCTGCCGACGGCGACGGGCGCTTCCGGCTCGGCGCCGGCGTCGTGGGCGCGCGCGGTGGCGGCGCGCTCGACGACGAGGTCGACGAGCCCCCGCACGAACGGCTCGCGCACCCCGACCGAGTCGGCGCGGACGGCGACGAGCCCGAGCTGCGCCGCGGTCTCGAGCGCCTCGGTGTCGAGGTCGAACGCGACCTCCATGTGGTCGGAGACGAACCCGATCGGCGACAGGACGACCGCGGTGACGCCGTCGGCGGCCAGGGCCGTGAGGTGGTCGTTGACGTCGGGCTCGAGCCACGGCTGGCTGGGCGGGCCGGAACGCGAGCAGTACGCGAGGTCCCAGGTGACCGGGTGCCCCAGCCGCTCGGCGGCACCGGCGGCGACGAGCGCCGCGACGTCCAGGTGCTGCGCGCTGTAGGACGCGCCGGAGACCGCGGACGCCTCCTCCATCGTGTCCGGGATGGAGTGCGTGACGAACACGAGCCGCGCGTCCGCCGGCGCCGTGTCGTACGCCTCGACGACCGCGTCGATGTTCGCCTGCACGAAGCCCGGGTGGTTGAAGTAGGAGTGGACCTTGTCGACGACGAGCGGGTGCTCGCCGTCGGAGAGGCCGACGTCCACGCTCAGCTCGTCGAGGGACGCCCAGAGGTTCTCTCTGTACTGGCGGCAGCCCGAGTAGGACGAGTACGCGCTGGTCACGAGCGCGAGCAGGCGCTGCGCGCCGTCGGCGTGCGCGGCCGAGAGTGCGTCCCTGGTGTACGGCGTCCAGTTGCGGTTGCCCCATACGACCGGGAGGTCGATGCCCCGGCGGGCGAGCTCGGCCTCGAGCGCCTTCTTCAGCGCGAGGTTCTGGCCGTTGATCGGGCTGGCGCCGCCGAAGTGGTGGTAGTGCTCGGCGACCACCGCGAGACGCTCGTCGGGGATGTTCTTGCCGGCGGTGACGTTGCGCAGGAACGGCAGGACGTCGTCGGGACCGTCCGGGCCACCGAACGAGAAGAGCAGCAGCGCGTCGTACGGGGCGACGGGGCTGGCGGTGGACGGGGGCGTGCTCACTGCAGTGTCGGGAACCACGGCATCGATCATCGCACCGCGCACCCGCGCGCCCGGCGGTGAGCCCACCGACGGGCGCGTGAGATTGTCGGGACGCGTTGTCAGAATCGTGCGGGCGTCAGCCCTTGACCGCTCCACCGAGGCCGGCGCCCCGCAGGAACATCCGCTGGAAGATCAGGAACATGAGGATCGGGATGACGGTGGCGATCGCGTAGGCGGCCATGAGCGTGCCCTTGTCCGTGGTCGCCTCGATGGATGGGAGTCGCACGGAGAGCGGCTGGAGGTCGGGGTTGCGCAGGACGAGCAGCGGCCACAGGAAGTCCTTCCACGAGGCGATGACCGCGAACACGGACACCACGCCGAGGATGGGCTTGCTCATCGGCAGCACGATCGACCAGAACAGCCGGAACGGACCGGCCCCGTCCACCTTGGCGGCCTCGAACACCTCACGCGGGAGGTTGTCGAAGAACCGCGCCACCAGCACGACGTTGAACGCGCTGGCGCCCGCGGGCAGCCAGACGGCCCAGTACGAGTTCACCAGCGAGTGATCGATCAGCGGCGGGTGAAGGATGATCAGGTACAGCGGCACCAGCAGCACCACGGCCGGCACGAACAGCGTGGCCAGCACGAGGCCCTGCGCGTACTTGGCCCAGCCCGGGCGCAGGACCGACAGGACGAACCCGCCGGTCGTCGCGACGAGCAGCTGCATGGCCCACGACCCGATCGCCAGCACGACGGTGTTGACGAAGTACTTGCTGATGTCGATGCCGTACCAGGCCTCGTGCAGGTTGGACCACTTCACGCCGTTCGGGAAGAACGCGAGCGGCTCGCTCAGGATGTCGATCGTCGGGGTGATCGCGAACTTGGCGAGCAGGAGCAGCGGGCCGACGCACACGACGACCAGCAGGATCAGGAGCACGACGTGGATGGTCCGCCAGGTCCGTCGGACGCGGGGCCGGCGCCAGTCGGCGACCGACAGGGCGCTGCGGTCGGCGGTGTCGCCCTTGGTGGCCTTGCGCCGGACCGTCGGTTCCTGCGTCGGGAGCGCGCCGCCCTCGTCGACCGGCGTCTCGGACGCCTCGGGCAGGGGGACGCTGCCGGGGGTGGGAGTGGTGGTGGTCACGAGGTGCTCCAGCTACGGGTGATGCGGAAGTAGATGAGGGACATCACGGCCAGGAACACCGCGAGCATCAGACTCAGCGCCGTCGCCATGCCGTAGTTGCCGCCCAGGCTGTTCTGGAAGGCGTACCTGTACACGAGGAGCAGGACGGTGACGGTCGCGTTGGCCGGACCACCGCCGGTGAACAGGTAGGGCTCCAGGAACACCTGGGCCGTCCCGATGATCTGCAGGATGAAGGTGATGAGCAGGACGCCGCGCAGCTGCGGCATCGTGACGTGCCAGATCTTGCCCCAGATGGACGCACCGTCGACCTCGGCGGCGTCGTACAGCTCGGTGGGCACGCTGGTGAGGGCGGCCAGGTAAATGATCACCGTTCCACCGGCCGCGGCCCAGGTGGCTTCGAGCACCAGCGACGGCATGGCCGACGTCGCGCTCTGCAACCAGGGTTGGGGTGGTATCCCGACGTAGCCGATGATCGTGTTGAACACGCCCTCGGGCCGCGGGTCGTAGAAGAACTTCCACAGCAGCACCGCGACGACCGGCGGCACGACGACGGGCAGGTAGGCCAGGGCCGAGAAGATCCCCTTGCCTCGCCGCACCTCGCTCATGAGCACCGCGGCGATCAGCGGGACCGGGTAGCCGAAGATGAGGGCGAGCACCGCGAAGTACGCGGTGTTCCGGATCGCGATCGGGAGCACCGGGTCCGCGAAGACGCGCTCGAAGTTCTGCAGGCCCACCCACGACGTCGTGATGAGGTTCGTCTTCTGGAAGCTCATGACGACGGCCTTGACGATCGGCGCCCACGAGAACACCCCGAAGATCACCAGCATGGGGAGCGCGAACAGCAGCGTGGTCAGGCCGCCGCCACGTACCCAGGTGACCGGGGAGCGTCTGCGTTCCCGGCGCTTGTCGACGACGGCGTCGGTGGTGGTCATCGGGTCCTTCTCTCGGTGCGTGTCGTTCGGTAGTCGGACGATCCAACGGTGCCCGGCCGGAGCGCAAGCTCCGACCGGGCACCGTCGTGGTGGGTCAGCCCGCCTGGTCGATCAGGGTCTGCGACTGCTCGTTCGCGTCAGCGAGGAGCTTGTCCAGGTCGACGCTCGGGTCGGTCATGACCGCCTGGACGATCGGGAACAGCAGCCCGTAGGTGTCCTGCGTGGCACGAGCGGCCTCGGGGATGACCGGCTGCGTGAACATGACGTCGGTGTAGCCCGTCATGTGGTCGAGCGGGACGTTGATGTAGTCCTTGATCCACTCCAGCGAGGTGTTGTACTGGTCCTTGCTGAAGATCGGCAGGGTCGGCGTGCCGACGGCCTGCGGCGGGGACTGCTCGGCGAGGATCTTGGCGTCCGCGACGGCCTGGTCCTGGTCGACCAGCTTGGACAGGTACCAGAAGTCGATCCACTTGACGGCGGCGTCCTTCTCCGCGTCGGTCGCGTTCGGGTCGACGGCTGCGTAGGTACCGCCGCCGAGCGTGCCCGAACCCTCACCGGCCGTGGGAAGTGCCGTCAGCCCGTAGTCCAGGTTGTCGGCCGTGACGCCGTTGTTCTGCACCAGGGCGGTGTAGATGTCCGAGCCCGACGTGTACATGGCGAACTGGCCGGCCGCGAAGCCGCTGTTGATGTCGCCCCAGCCGAGCTGCGTGTTCTCGAACAGCGAGCCGTCGGTCTTGAGGTCGCCCAGGAACTGCAGCGACTCCTTGACCGCGGGGTCCGTCAGCGTGGCCTTGTACTTGTCGTCCTCGAGCACCTGCGTGCGACCACCGCGCGAGTAGGCCGCAGCGGTCAGCTGCCAGCCGCCCGCGTTGTCCAGCGCCATCATCGCGTAGCCCGGCACGCCGGTCTTGTCGTGGATGGTCTTGGAGTACTCGCGGACCTCGTCCCACGTCGTCGGCGGCTTGTCCGGGTCCAGACCGGCGTCCGAGAACAGCTTGCGGTTGTAGTGCAGGGCGACCGCGTAGATCGACTTGGCCGGGACGGCGTAGATCTTGCCGTCGTCGCTCAGGCCGGCCGCGAGGACCTGCTCGTTGAAGTCGCCCGCGTAGGGCAGCTGCTGCACCTGCGCGTCGATGTCGGCGATCTGCCCGTTCTGGATCAGCGTCTTGGTGTCCGTGGCGGGGACCTCGAAGACCGTCGGCAGCGTGCCACCGGCGAGGTCGGCGGCGAACGTCGACGCGAGCCAGTTGTACTCCTGCGTCTCGATCTTGATGTCCGGGTACTTCTCCTCGAACTGCGTCACGCGCTCGTTGAGCGCGTCGACCGCGGTCTGCTCGGCTCCTGGCTGCAGGCCGGCGACCGTGATGGTCACCTTGCTGTCGCTGGATGCGGACGAGTCGTCGCCCGAGTCGTCGTTCGAGCTGCACGCGGCCAGCAGGCCGATGGACAGCACACCGGCCATGGCGAGCGCGGTGGTGCGTGAGGACCTCATCGTCACTCCTTCGGGAGAGGTTCCGTGCCCGGCGGGATACCGGTTCGGAGTCGTTCTGGTTCGTGTCTGGTTCGTGCGGGGTTTCTGCGGGGGCGGTGCTCAGGGTCGAGCGGTGCGCAACCACGCGGCGGTGTCGCGCGGGAGCAGCCCTGCCTCGAGCGGCGCGCTCGTGAGCAGGAGGTCGGAATGGGCGGGCAGTGGTGCGGGCGCGTCGCCCAGGTTGACCACGCACACGAGGTCGCCACGGGCGAACGCGAGCACGTCGTCGGAGGTGTCCAGCTGGTCGAGCCATCTCAGTGGCCCGTCGCCCAGGCTGGGCTCGGACCGGCGGATCGCGAGCAGGTCGCGGTACAGGTGCAGGGTGGACGTCGGGTCCGACTCCTGCGCCTCGACCGTGAGCTCGCTCCAGGCGGCGGGCTGGGGAAGCCAAGGCTCCCCCGTGGCGCCGTCAGGACTGAACCCGAACGGGGCGGACGTCCCGGACCAGGGCAGCGGCACGCGGCAGCCGTCCCGGCCGGGGTCGACACCCTCGGATCGGAAGTGCATGGGGTCCTGCAGGAGCTCCAGCGGCAGGTCCTCCACCTCGGGCAGGCCCAGCTCGTCGCCCTGGTAGATGTACAGCGATCCGGGCAGCGCCGCGGTGAGCATCGCGGCGGCGCGGGCACGGCGCCGGCCCACCGTCAGGTCCGTCTCCGTGCCGAACCGCTTGGCGCTGAAGGCGAACGAGCTGTCCTCGCGCCCGTATCGGGTGACCGGTCGCGTGACGTCGTGGTTGGACAGCACCCACGTGGCGGGCGCACCGACGGGGCCGTGCGCGGCCAGGGTCAGCTCGATGGACTCGCGGAACTTCTTCGCGTCCCACGGGCGGGCCATGAAGTCGAAGTTGAAGGCGGTGTGCATCTCGTCGGGGCGCAGGTACTGCGCGAACCGCTCGGTGTCCCGCAGCCAGACCTCGCCGACGAGCACCCGGGTGCCCGGGTAGGAGTCGGCGACGGCGCGCCAGCTGCGGTAGACGTCGTGCAGCTCGTCGCGGTCGACGTGCGGGTGACCCCCCGGGCCCGGGTGCTCGGGCACCTCGGGGAGCTCCGGGTCCTTGATGAGGAGCGCTGCCGAGTCGATCCGGATGCCGGCCACGCCACGGTCGAACCAGAAGCGCAGGACGTCCTCGAACTCCGCGACGACGTCCGGGTGCGACCAGTTGACGTCCGGCTGTGCCGGTGCAAAGAGGTGCAGGTACCACTCGCCGGGGGTGCCGTCGGGGTTCGTCGTGCGGGTCCACGTGCTGCCCTGGAAGTCGGAGACCCAGTGGGTGGGGATCTCGTCGCCGTTCTCGCCCTTGCCGGGGTGGAACCAGAACCGCGCCCGCTCCGGGGAGCCCGGTCCGGCGGCGAGGGCCGCCTGGAACCACGCGTGCTGGTCGGAGACGTGGTTGGGGACGACGTCGATGATCGTGCGGATCCCGACGGCGAGCGCGTCGTCGATGAGCCGCTCTGCCTCGGCAAGCGTGCCGAACGCCGGGTCGATGGCCCGGTAGTCGGCCACGTCGTAGCCGCCGTCTGCCAGCGGGGAGACGTACCAGGGAGTGACCCAGATCGCGTCGACGCCGAGGTCCCGCAGGTACGGCAGGCGCGATCGCAGGCCCTCCAGGTCGCCGGTGCCGTCGCCGTTCCCGTCCGCGAAGCTGCGGGGGTAGACCTGGTAGATCACCGCGCCGCGCCACCACTGAGGGTCGGTCTCCGGTTGAGGCTGCGTCACTGCGGTCTCGTCTCTCATGTGCCATCGCCACGTCATCGTCGCGAGATGGACACTAAAGGACTCGACTGAAAGTACGCAAGAACCTGACAGCCAAGTTATCGAAGTGTGACCAAACGACGGCCGATACTCGATCGACCCCCGCGCTCCTCTCGCCGGGAGAGACGCCCACGCCGACACGAGAGCCCCCCGCCGCACGAGGCGACGAGGAGCTCCGCGCGGTCCTCACGCCTCAGCTGTGGGCCGCCGGTGTCGTCGGACGCTCGCGGAGGAGGCTCGCACCCGAAGGTCACGGCGACGACACGCTTGTGCGTCTAGACGGCCGCGACCTGGCGTGCGCGCGCCGGACCTGTGGAGCCGCGCACGACGAGCTCGGGCTCAAACAGCAGCTCGTCGTGCGGGACCGCGGCGCCGTGGATCTGGCTGACGAGGAGGTCGATCGCGGCCCGGCCCATCGGCTCGATCGGCTGGCGGACCGTCGTGAGCGGCGGTTCGGTGCAGCTCATGAACGCCGAGTCGTCGTAGCCGACGACCGAGATGTCGTCGGGCACGTTCAGGCCTGCCCGGCGCGCGGCCCGGATGACACCGAGGGCCAGCGGGTCGCTCGCGCACACGATCCCGGTCACGCCCTCGCGCAGCAACCGGTTGCCCGCCGCCTGCCCGCTCTCGAGCGAGTACGCGCTCCGGACCACGTGGTTCTCGCCCAGCTCCAGGCCCAGGCGCCGCATGATCACCTGCGCCGCGCGGAGCTTGCGCTCGGACGGCACGTGGTCGACGGGCCCGAGGACGAGCCCGATCGTCGTGTGGCCGAGGGACGCCAGGTGCCCGATCGCCTGCTCGATGGCGACCTCGTCGTCGCACGACACCCGCGGGAACGGGAGCTCCTCGATCGAGGCGTTGATGAGCACGACCGGCAGGTTGCGGCCTGTCAGGCGCTCGTAGTGGTCGTGCGTCGCGTCACGCTGGGCGTAGTGGCCGCCCGCGAAGACGATGCCCGAGACCTGCTGGCCCAGGAGCAGCTCGACGTAGTCCGCCTCGGACACCCCGCCGGCCGTCTGGGTGCACAGCACCGGCGTGAAGCCCTGCTGCGCGAGCGCTCCCCCGACCACCTCGGCGAACGCCGGGAAGATCGGGTTCTGGAGCTCGGGGAGCACCAGACCGACCAGCCGGGCCCGTTCGCCGCGGAGCTTGGTGGGCCGCTCGTAGCCCAGGACGTCGAGCGCGGTCAGGACCGCCTCGCGGGTGGACTCGGACACTCCGGGCTTCCCGTTGAGCACTCTGCTCACGGTCGCTTCGGAGACACCGACCTTGCGCGCTACCTCTGCGAGTCGCCGTGACATGCGCGTCATCGTACGCGCTGACGCGCAAACCGCTTGCAGAGCGTTGCAAGCGGTGCACATCGGCGTGTCACGGGGCTACGGCGTCGGGTCGGGGATGCCTGGCTGAGCAGCGCGGAGCTTGTCCGTGAGGGCGCGCAGGGTCGCCAGCTCCCCCGAGTCGAGGGCTCCCCCGACGAGGTGCCGGATGCTGCGCACGTGCCGCCGCCCGATCTCGCGCTGCATGCGCCGGCCCTCCGGCGTGAGGGTCACCAGCACGCCCCGGGCGTCACCCTCCACCGGGCCTCGCGTGACCAGTCCGTCGTTCTCGAGCCGCTCGACCAGCCGGGACAGGCTGGGCTGCGTCAGCAGGCTGCCCTCGCCCAGCTCGCGCAGCCGCGCCGCGCCGCCGGGGCAGCCGGACAACGTGAACAGCACGTCGTACTCGCGGATGGTGAGCGGACCCCACACGTCGTCGCGCTGGAACCTGCGCATGAGGGCCACCTGGGCGCGGAACAACGACTCCCACGCCTCGGCTGCCTCCCGCGTCCCGGGCAGGTCCGTGCTCTCGCTCACCGCTCGCTCCTTCGTGTCCATGCGTACGTATGCATTCTCAACCCGGCGCAGGTCACCGGTGTTCCGCCCGGGCTCCGCGATCCACCTGCGGATACGCTCAGTCGATGACCACCGAGGCGGCCCCGCGCACCACCTACCTGCTGGTGGACGGCGAGAACATCGACGCCACCCTCGGCTCGTCGATCCTCGGGGGCCGGCCGACGCCGGAGCAGCGCCCCCGCTGGGAGCGCGTGCTGACCTTCGCGCAGCAGACGTGGGACCAGCCGGTCAAGGCGCTGTTCTTCCTCAACGCCTCCAACGGCTCGCTGCCCATGTCGTTCGTCCAGGCACTGCTGGCCATCGGCTTCCAGCCGATCCCCCTGTCGGGCGAGTCGTACGAGAAGGTCGTCGACATCGGCATCAAGCGCACGCTGGACGCCATCGCCGGCCGCAGCGGGGACGTGCTGCTGGCCAGCCACGACGGCGACTTCGCGCCGGAGCTCGAGGTGCTCGTCGACGACGACGACCGGCGCGTGGGCCTGCTGGCGTTCCGGGAGTTCACCAGCACCCAGCTCGCGGCGCTCACCGCGAAGGGTCTGTCGACGTTCGACCTCGAGGGCGACGTGGCGGCGTTCAACGTCCAGCTGCCCCGGCTGCGGATCATCCCGCTCGACGAGTTCGACCCGCTGCGCTACCTCTGACGGGTGGTTCTCGGGCTCACAGCGGAGCCCCAGGTTACGGACCGGTAACAATGTATGTAGTACCGGTGACCAAGTACCTAGTACCGCATGGCTCAGGTGTTGTCCCGGGTGCTAGACAGTGCCCGGGTTCCGCCCGAAGTGCCCGGTGAGCCGCGCGGTCAACGGCGATCACGGCAGCGCACCGAGCACTTCGGCGGACCTCGTTCATGAGCGGGCACGTCCCGTCTCCACGGCACAACCACGACGGGGTGGTCATGAAGCGGTACCTCTTGGCGGGGCTCGTCCTCGCCCTGGTCACGACAGCAGTCGTCCTGTTCGCGTCTCCCGAGCTGCAGAGCGTCGCGCTGCTCGGTGCGGCCCTGGGCGGCACCCTCGGACTGGTCCCGGACCGGTCCCCCGCCCACCGGGTCGGCGGGTTCGCGGTCGGCTTCGTCGCGGCCTGGCTCGGCTATGCGCTGCGCGCCGCCGTGCTGCCCGACGCCACCTCCGGCCGCGCCGTCGCGGTCCTGCTCGTCCTGCTCGCCTGCCTCGCGGTCGCCGCCGGTACCCGCGGCCGCCTGCCCCTGTGGTCGACCCTGCTCGGCGCCGCGGCCATGGCCGGCGCGTACGAGGCCACCTACGCCGCGGACCCGACGACCTTCGTCGCCTCGTCGGCCACGACCGCGACGTCGATCCTGCTCGCGGCCGGAGCCGGCTTCCTGGCCACCGCGCTGCTCGGCCCGCAGATCGTCCAGGAGCGCGAGCTCGAGCGGGAGGCCGAGGCGCTCGTCGTCGAGGAGCCCCCGACCCGGCGCTCCGTGCCCGCCAACACCCTGTCCTTCGACCCTCAGACGGAGGCCTGACGTGCGCCGTTCCCTCGCGACGGCCGGTGTCGCCGTCGTCCTGCTCCCGCTGACCTTCGGCGCCGCGAGCGCCCCCGCCCTGGCCGCAGCCGACAGCGGCGACGTGGCCGTCACCAACACTGAGACCGTGCAGGCCAAGCTCGACGCCAAGGGCGCCCTGCTGGAGGCGCGCGTCTACGAGCAGCTCGCGCTCTCCGGCCACGGCACCGCGACGATCTCCAACCCCGTCTCCACCAGGGGCCTGCGCAACCTCGACGGGTTCGGTGGGTACAAGGTGGTCGGCGGCACGCTGGTCAGCCAGGTCACCGTCGACGGGGAGAAGCGCCAGCGCTCCGTCAGCGACTACGACAAGGACCTGCCCCTGACGGTCAAGGTCACCTACACGCTGGAGGGCGAGCCGGTCGAGCCGGGTCACGTGGTCGGCCGCAGCGGCACGCTCGGCGTGCACTACACGGTCACCAACGTCACCGGCCGCACGCAGGACGTCACCTACGACGACGGCACCGGCACCCGCGCGACCGCGTCGGCCGAGACCGTCGTGCCGATGATCGGCCAGCTGGTCACCACCCTGCCCTCGAGCTTCACCGACATCCGCTCCGACGAGGCCGGCGTCGCGGGCGACGGCCACGGTGGCAACCGGCTCACGTTCCAGATGACGCTCTTCCCGCCGATCGGCTCGGACACCGCCGAGTTCGGCTACACCGCACACGTGTCGCACGGCGTGGTGCCCCCGGCCAACCTCACCTCGATGGCCGTCTCCCCGCTCGACTACCCGTCGTTCAAGGGCGGCGCGGCGAGCTACGAGGCCGGCGCCCAGAAGGGCGTCGACCTGACCGGCGGCGCCCTGCAGATCGACGACAGCGTGCTCCAGCTGCACGACGGCGCGGCCCAGCTCCTGGCCGGCCTGCTGCAGCTGCACGACGGCGCCACCCAGCTGTCGAGCGGGCTCAACGACTCGGCCGTCCCTGGTGCCGGACAGCTGGCCGACGGCGCCCACCAGCTCGACGCGGGCTTGGCCAAGGCCCGGGCATCCGCTCCGGCTCTCATCGACGGACTCAAGCAGGTCGACTCGGGCCTGGCGCTGGTCGACGGGGGCCTCGCGGCCATGTACGCGAAGTTCGGCGCTGTACCGGACTCGGCGAAGCCGCTCGTCGACGGCATCGCGAGGATGCGGGCCGCCATCGGCACGACTACGACCCCTCAGACCCTCCTGTTCGGCGTCGACCAGTCGCGACTCGGGGTCCTGTCCGCGGCCGGGTCCCTCGACCAGGTGGTCGCCGGATCCCTGAAGGCGGGCGGCGAGCTCTCGAACGCCATCACCGCTCTCGGCCAGATCCGAGCCGGGATGAACCCCGCGTACCTGCCGACGTACGACCTGATCGTCGCCGGCCTGAACGACGGCCTCCCAGTCCTCACGAACACTGCCGACCCGACGACGATCGCCGGCGGGACGACCGCCATCGCAGCCGGCCTGCGGGACCAGGTGGCGCCCGGCCTCTACCGGGTCGAGTGCGGCTTGAGCAACAAGACCTTCTCCAACTGTGGAGCTGACCCCGGCCTCCTCGAGGGTGTCGCGCTCGTCAGCGGCGGCGTGTCAGCGCTCCTGCAGGGGTATGTCGACGCCAGAGCCGCGATCGGCGGTGCCGGCGACACGAAGGCGAACGGCACCCTGCGCGGCGGGGTCCACGCGCTGCAGGGCGGCACGAACCAGCTCAGCAGCGGTGGCACCGCGCTCGTCTCTGGCCTGGGTGAGCTGGGCAACGGCGCCGGCCGGCTCAGCGACGGCGCCGACGACCTTGCCGCAGGGCTGCGAGACGCGGCCGACGGGTCGACGCAGCTCGCCGACGGACTCGGGGACGCCGCGACCGGCGCACCCAAGCTCGTGGACGGCACGCAGCAGCTCTCGGACGAGGGCACGTCGCAGGTCGTCGCGAGCGGCAAGGAGACGGCGGCCGACTTCGGCGTCAAGTACGCCGTGCTCACCGCCGGGGCGCAGCGGGCGGCCGACGAGTCGATGGCCTACGGAGCCCCCGAGGGGGCGACCGGGGCGACCGCGTACTCGATCGACATCGCGGGCGCCGACGGGGAGGGCGTGAACGCGCTCGCCCGGCTGATCCTGGCGATCGTGTTCTTCGCGGCCGGCATCGGGATCGCCACGCTGGTCGGGCGCCGTATCGCCTGACGCACCAGGAACGAGAGCGGGRTCCGTCGCGTGCGACGGATCCCGCTCTCGTTGGTGGAGGAGGTGTCAGGTGGCTTCGTCGTAGCGGTCGAGGACGATCTCGACGAGCCGGTCGTCGGGCGCGAGCGGGTCGGTGACGACGTCGGCCCCGGCCTCGAGCACCCGGTCGTGGAAGTAGCCGGGGGCCAGCAGGTAGGACGCCACCACGACGCGCCCGCCCTCGGGCAGGTCCGCCCGGGCGGCGGCGACCGCGACCGGCACCCGCGGCTCGGCACCGGCGCCGTAGCCGATGGTCACGGGCTGCGGGATGCGGTCAGCCAGACCGGCGGCGATGGCCTCGACGGCGAGCGCGGCGGCCGGGTCGGTCGACCCTGCGGCGGCGAGCACGACGAGGTCGTCGGGAGCGAGCTCGACCGCGTGGAGCCGGTCGACGAGGATGTCCACGAGCCGCGGGTCCGGGCCGAGCGGCGAGGCCGCGGTGGCGCCCGGCTGGTCGACGGCCGCGGCGATGTCCACGCGGACGTGGAAGCCGGTCGACAGGAGCAGCGGGACGACGACCGCGCCGGCGGCGTCGCCGTCGAGAGCGTCGGCGACGACGTTGGCCACCTCGGGCTGCTGCACGTCGACGAAGGCCTCACGCACGTCCAGCTCGGGGCGCGCGGCGGCGGCACCGGTGAGGATCGAGCGGACGGCCGCACGGCCCTGCACGTCGTCGGTGCCGTGCGAGCAGCCGACGAGGACGGGGTGGGCCGGCGACGAGTAGTCGGGCACCGGACCGCGAGCATGCAGTGCGTTGGTCATCGAACCTCCTCCAGCTCGAGACGGTATCCCCTCTTCACGACAGTCTTGATGAGTGCCCGGCTGCCGGTCGCGTCCCGGAGGCGCGCGATCGCGACCTCCGCGGCGTGCGGGTCGGTCGAGTCACCGGGCAGGACGGCGAGCACGTGGTCGCGCGGGACGACCGATCCACCGGCCTTGACCAGCAGGCGGAGCACCTCGAGCCCGGTCGGGGTCAAGGCCAGAACGCGCCCGTCCAGCACGGCCGCGCCGCGGTGCACCTGCAGCGGGCCGGCGATCGTCTGCAAGGCCTGCAGCCCGCCGTAGTGGCCGACGACCGCGCGCACCAGCGACCCCAGCCGACCCCGGTCGGGCACGAGCGGCTCGATCCCCCGCTCCTGCAGCGGCTTGGCCGTGATCGGTCCGACGGCCGCCATCACGACGCTCCCCCGCCGGGCCAGCCGCTCGATCTGCTCGGAGACGCCCGCGTCGTCGGCGGCCGCGAGCCAGGCCGCCGCACCGGGCGCGGACGTGAACACGACCGCGTCGACCTCGCCCGCGGCGACGGAGCGGACCGAGGCCTCGACCACGGCGGCGTCGGGCGGCGGACCCCAGCGGTAGACGATGAGGCTGCGGACGCGGGCACCGGCGGCGGCGAAGGCCTCGTCGAGCCCGTCGGCCCCGGCGCCGTGGTGCTGCACGGCGATGTCGCGGCCGGCGACGCCCTCGTCGAGCAGCACCTCGGCGATCTCGGCGCTCGTCTCGGACTCGGCCACCCAGTCGGCGGTGAGGCCGGCGGCCTGGATCGCACCGCGCGCCTTGGGGCCGCGCGCGACGATCCGGGTGTCGCGCAGCATCGCGACCAGCGGCTCGGCCAGCCCGTACGCGTCGGCGGCCTCGATCCAGCCGCGGAACCCGATGCCGGTGGTGACGATGACGGTGTCCGGCGGGTCCGCCAGCAGCGAGCGCGTGCCCTCCAGCAGTGCGGCGTCGTCCGTGTGCGGAACCATGCTCAGCGCGGGCGCGTGCCGGATCGCGGCGCCCCTGCGGCCGAGTGCCGCGGCCAGCTCTGCGGAACGACGGTCGGCGGTGACGAGCACGACGCAGCCGGCGAGGGTCTGGTCGATAGGTTCGGTCACGAGGACATTGTGACGGCTGGAGGCTTCAGCAGGTCCGCGTTCGCCACATCGCCGAGCACGATGACGGCCGGCGCCCGCACGCCTGCGGCGGCCGCGACGTCGACGACGTCGGCCAAAACCGCCCGCGTGACGCGCTGACCGGGCAGGGTGCCATCCTCGACCAGGGCGACGGGCGTCTGCGGGTCCACGCCGCCGTCGAGCGCCTGCTGCGCGAGCGTGGGCAGCGCGCCGACGCCCATGAGCACCACGACGGTGCAGGACTTCTCCCGCAGGCCCAGCAGAGCGGCCGACGACCAACCGTCGTGCCCGTTCATCACGTGCACGGCGCCGACCGTGCCGCGGTGCGTCAGCGGGATGCCCGCCGCGGCCGGCGCACCGAACGCGCTGCTGACGCCCGGTACCACCGACACGTCGACGCCGGCCTCACGGCAGGCCAGCACCTCCTCGCCGCCACGCCCGTAGACGAACGGGTCGCCGCCCTTGAGTCGGACGACGACACGCCCCCGCTGCGCCTGCTCGACGAGGATCCGACCGATCTCGTGCTGCGGGACGGGGTGGTTGCCGGGGGTCTTGCCGACGTCGATGACCTCGACGCCCGCGTGCAGCTCGTCCAGCACGCTCACGGGTCCCAGGCGGTCGGTGACCACGACGTCGGCCTCGGCGAGCGCGCGTCGACCGGCGATGGTCAGCAGCCCGAGGTCCCCGGGTCCGCCGCCAACGAGCACCACGCGACCCGTACCCGCGCGGTGCCGACGCAGGTCGACGTGGCCCTCGCGCAGGTGGGTCGCCAGGGCGTCGCGCACGACCCGCGTCCGCACGGGATCGGGCGCACCGGTCGAGACGACGCCGACCAGGACGTCCCCGTGCTGGGTGCTGGCCGGGGTGCGGGCGGAGCCGCTCGACGCACCCGCGTCCACGCAGAACGTCTGCCGACAGTCCGCCCAGCCGACGACCGCGGCGTCGGTGCCCTTGTCACCGGTGGCGGTGTGCACGAGCCACACGCCGTCGAGGTCCGCCTCGACCACCTCGCGCGCACGCCACTCGAGCAGCCCCCACGTGTGCATGTCCTTCAGCGCCTCGCACAGCTGCGGCGCGACGACGACCACGCGGGCCGCGTCGGCCAGCAGCGCCTGGACCCGACGTGCGGCGACCGGGCCGCCCCCGACGACCAGCACGCGCCGACCGGTGAGGTCGAGCCCGAGCATCGTCGTCACGACGCCACCTCGACGAGCCCGTCGCGCACCCGCACGGGCCAGGTGCGCAGGTCAGGGGCCAGGTCGCGGAGCGGGGCCTTGCCGGCCACATCGAGGCACGACCCGTTCTCCAGGGCGAAGACCTGCTTGTACATCGGCGACGCAACCGTCGGTACATCGGTGTCGCCCAGCCGACGCGACCCGACGATCCCCCGCGAGATCACGTATGCGTCGCTGAACGGGTCGTGCTGCTGGACCGCGAAGACGCGGTCGTCGACGAGCCGGAAGAGGGCGACCTGGTCGCCGTCCGCCAGGAGCGCCGCGGCACCGCGCTCCGGGGCGAGGTCGGAGAGCCGGCACACCACCGTCCAGCCGGCGGTGCTCGAGGCGGCGGGTGCGACGTCCAGCGCGGTCATGAGCGGACCTCCAGGGTGGTGCCGGCAACCAGGACGGGTTCATGGTGCGGAGTCGGCCGCGCGGCTGCGCGCTCGTCGGCCGTCGCGGGGCGGGACTGGCCGCGCTCCGGGACGTAGGCGAGCGACGGGTCGGGAGTCTCCGGGGCGTTCACGAACGACGCGAACCGGCTGAGCTTCTCGGGGTCCTCGAGGGTGGCGCGCCACTCGTCCTCGTACTCGTCGACGTGCAGGTCCATCTGTGCGTCGAGGTCGGCGCAGATGCCGAGCGAGTCGTCCATCACGACCGCCCGGACGCCCGCGAGGCCGCCTTCGACGTCGTCGATCCACGGCGCCGTGCGCTGCAGCCGGTCGGCGGTGCGGACGTAGTAGAGCAGGAACCGGTCGATCGTCCGCACGAGGGTCTCGGTGTCGAGGTCCTCCGCCAGCAGCTGGGCGTGCCGGGGCGTGAAGCCGCCGTTGCCGCCGACGTAGACGTTCCAGCCCTTGTCGGTCGCGATGACCCCGACGTCCTTGCCGCGGGCCTCCGCGCACTCGCGCGCGCACCCGGAGACGCCCAGCTTGATCTTGTGCGGCGAGCGCAGGCCGCGGTACCGCAGCTCGAGCATCACCGCGAGCGCCACCGAGTCCTGCACCCCGAACCGGCACCACGTGGACCCGACGCACGACTTCACGGTGCGCAGCGACTTGCCGTAGGCGTGCCCGGACTCGAAGCCCGCGTCCACCAGGCGACGCCAGATCACGGGCAGCTGGTCGATCCGGGCGCCGAACAGGTCGATCCGCTGCCCGCCGGTGATCTTGGTGTAGAGCCCGAACTCCTGCGCCACCGACCCGATCGCGATGAGGCCCTCGGGGGTCACCTCGCCGCCCGGGATCCGCGGGACCACCGAGTACGACCCGTCCTTCTGCAGGTTCGCCATGACGTGATCGTTGGTGTCCTGCAGCGCGGCACGCTCGCCCTCGAGCACGTGCGCCGGAGACGTCGTCGACAGGATCGACGCGACGGTCGGGCGGCAGATGTCGCAGCCGCGGCCGGTGCCGAAGCGCTCGATGACGGCGGTGAACGACGAGACCCCGGAGACCCGGACCGCGTCGTACAGCTGCGCCCGGCTCAGGGCGAAGTGCTCGCACAGCGCCGAGCTCACGGTCACGCCCTGCTTGGTCAGCTCGGTGGTCATGAGCTTCTTCACCAGCGGCAGGCAGGACCCGCAGGACGTGCCCGCGCGGGTGCACGCCTTGACCGCGCCGAGGTCGGTGCACTCGTGCTCGGTGACCGCGCCGCGGATGGTCCCTGCAGAGACGTTGTTGCACGAGCACACGCCCGCGTCGTCGGGAAGCTCCAGCTCCGGCGCGCCGCCGCCCCCCTCGGGGAGCAGGAACGCGGCCGGGTCTCCGGGCAGCTCCCGGCCCAGCATCGGGCGCAGGCTCGCATAGGCCGAGGCGTCGCCGACGAGGACGCCACCGAGCAGCTTGCGCGCGTCGTCGGACATCACGAGCTTCTTGTAGACGCCCGCCACGGGATCCGCCCAGACGATCTCCAGCGCGCCGGGCGTCTCGCCGAACGCGTCGCCGAAGGACGCGACGTCGACGCCCGAGAGCTTGAGCTTCGTGGCCGTGTCGGCCCCCGGGAAGGTGGACGAGCCACCGAGCAGTCGGTCCGCGGTGATCTCGGCCATCGCGTACCCGGGTGCGACGAGGCCGATGCAGGCGCCCTGGATGCACGCGACCTCGCCGACGGCCGAGATGGACGGGTCGCTGGTCAGGCAGGTGTCGTCGACGACGATGCCGCCGCGCGCGCCGATGGCCAGGTCGCAGGCGCGCCCGAGCTCGTCGCGCGGCCGCACACCCGCCGCGATCACGACGACGTCCGCGTCGACGCGGCCCCCGTCGGCGAGCTCGAGGCGACCCACCCCGCCGCGGCGGTGCGGGCGGATCCTCGTGGTCATCGCGTTGAGCCGGACGCCGACGCCGAGCTGGTTGATCAGGCGCCGCAGGGCCTCGCCACCGCCGAGGTCGATCTGCGCGGACATGAGGTGCGTGCCCACCTGGAGCACGGTGGTCTTCGCCCCGAGCGCCTGCAGAGCACCGGCGGCCTCGAGGCCGAGCAGGCCGCCACCGAGGACCGCGCCCTTGACCACGCGGTCCTGCGACAGCTTCTCGACGTAGCCGCGCAGCTCGGCGACGTCGTCGACGGTCCGGTAGACGAAGACGCCCGGCAGGTCCGCACCCTCGAGCGGAGGGACCCAGGCCGACGAGCCGGTCGCCATCACCAGGTGGTCGTAGTGCTCGGTGCGGCCGTGCGCGGTGGTGACCGTGCGGGCGTCCCGGTCCAGCACCACGACGGCGTCGTCGCGGACCAGCGTGACCAGCGGGTCGTCCCACAGGGCGGGGTCGCCGAGGGCCAGGTCGTCGGCGTCGCGGCCGGAGAAGTAGCTGGTGAGCGCGACACGGTCGTACGGCCGGCGCGGCTCCTCGGCCAGGACCGTGATCCGCCACGTCCCGGCGGCGTCCCGGTCGCGGAGGGCTTCGACGAGGCGCTGGGCGACCATGCCGCCGCCGACGACGACGAGGTGCTGGGTCATGGGGTGCTCCGTCGATCGGGGGCTGGGGCACCTCCGACGGTAGGAAGCCGGTGTTGCGCGACGGGTGCGGCACCGTTACCCCGGAGGAACCTTTCGCGCACACGGGGTGGGTGCGAGGTGTGAGAGTGGGACGCATGAGTCCTGTGATAGCCCTGCTCCGCGCCGTGAACGTCGGCGGCCGCAAGGTCACCTCGGCCCAGCTGAGGTCCGTCGCGTCGGACCTCGGGCACACGTCCGTGACCACCTACGTGAACAGCGGGAACCTCGTGCTCGTCCCGGCGTCGGGGTCGGACGTCGCCGCCGGGTTGTCCGCGGCGTTCGCCGACGAGTTCGGGTTCGACGTCCCGGTGATCGCACGGACCCTCGAGGAGTGGGACGCGGTGGTCGACGCCGTCCCGTTCACCACAGAGGTCGCGGAGGACCCCGCCCACGTCGTCGCCGTGTTCTGGGACGGTCCGGTCGCCGCGTCCGCCAAGGACTTCGACCCGTCGCGCTACGGCCGCGAGACTCTGGTGTGGGCGAAGCGCGAGACGTACGCCTACTACCCCGACGGGCAGGGCCGCTCGAAGCTGACGCCGGACGTGCTGGCCAAGGCGTCGGGGCGGGTCGGCACCGCCCGCAACTGGAACACCGTCCTCGCCCTCCAGAAGCTCGCGCGCGAACGCGTCTAGCGTGGGCCCATGGCCACCCTGTTCACCAAGATCATCGACGGCGACATCCCCGGCCGGTTCGTGTGGGCCGACGAGGTCGCCGTCGCGTTCGGCACCATCGCGCCGATCACCGACGGGCACGTGCTCGTGGTCCCCCGCGCCGAGATCCTCCAGCTCACCGACGCGCCCGACGACGTCCTGACCCACCTGATGCTCGTCGCGCGCACCATCGGCCAGGCGCAGCAGCGCGCCTGGGACGCACCCCGCGCCGCGCTGCTCGTCGCCGGGTTCGAGGTCCCCCACCTGCACCTGCACGTGCTCCCGGCCTGGGACGAGGCGAGCCTGACGTTCCGCAACGCGCGCCCGGACCTACCCGCCGCGTCGCTGGACGCCTCCGCCGAGCGAGTCCGGACCGCGCTGATCGAGCTGGGTCACGGCGCCCACGTCCCGACGTCGCTCGGCTCCGCTGTGCTCGGCTCCGCTGCGCTCGGGCCGGACGCTCCCTGACATGGCGCGCATGACGCGCCACGAGTCCAGCCGCTGGGCGGGTCTGCCGGCGTTCGTGCTCGACGGCCCGGGCCGGTCGAAGGACCACCTGGTCGTCCTCACGGACGAGCAGGAGCTCGAGTTCCTGCGGTACGCGTTGCAGGGCGTCCCGACGACGTCATGGACCTCGAACGAGATCGACTGGGACGCCTACCGGTTCCTGAGCCGCTCGGGACCGTTCGCGACCGGCTCCGAGCTCGCGGCGGAGCTGGTCGAGGTCCTGCGCGCGCACTCGACCGACGACGAGACCGTCGTCGTGGTCTGGAGCGGCGTCGGCACCGCCGCCGTTGCGATGAGCTCCCGCACCGCGCAGGACAACATGGCGGACATCGAAGAGGCGTGGTTCTTCCTGCTCGACCAGCGCGTCCTCGTCGTCGGCGACTACGACTGGTACGTCACCGCTGCTCGGCTGGTGGACCTCACCGAGCCGGTCGTCGACAAGCTGCGGACCTTCCTCGTGCAGGCACCCGACCGGTGAGTTCCTTGCGGTTGCCTGACGGAACTGCGCAGGGTGACGACAAGCCGCGCCGCAGGAGGCAGAGTCGGCCCTAGGCGCGGCGACGAGGAGGCATTCGGGATGGCAGGACGTCGACAGACCGGTCTGGCCGCGGTTGCGGGGCTCGTCGCCGGGATCGTGACGATCGGCGTCGGTGCGGTGGTCGCGCTGGTGACGGGGCCGTCGTCGGACCCGCTCGTGGCGGTCGGCTCGGCGTTCGTCGACGCGACGCCGGCGTGGCTCAAGGAGTTCGCGACCTCGACGTTCGGCACCTCGGACAAGGTGGTGCTCGGACTCGGCGAGCTGGTGGTCCTGCTGGCCCTGGCGGCACTCGCCGGCGTGCTGGCGGCCCGCCGGTGGGCGTGGGGCGCGATCCTCGTCGTGCTGCTCGGCGCCGCCGCCGCCCTCGCCGCGATGGCACGGCCGGACGCCGGTGCACTGGCCGGGCTGCCCGCGGTCGTCGGCACCGTGGCCGGGCTCTGGACCCTGCGGTTCCTCATCCGGAAGATCCCCGCGCCCGACGCGAGCGCGCGTCAGGCGGCGATCGGCCGCCGCGGCTTCCTGCAGGCGACGCTCGCGGCGGGTGCACTCGGCGTGGTCGCCCTCCTCGTCGGCCGGACGATCGGCAGCAACGCACGCGGCGCCCAGACCGCCCGGGACGCCCTCAAGATCCCGAAGGCCGGCACGCCCGTGGCCCCGGTCCCGGCGGGCGTGGACGTGGGCGTCGAGGGCGTGGACCCGTGGCTGACGCCCGCCGAGGACTTCTACCGGATCGACACCGCGCTGACCGTCCCGCACGTCGACCCGTCGACGTGGAGCCTGCGGATCCACGGGATGGTCGACAAGGAGATCACGCTGACCTGGGACGAGCTGCTCGGCTCCGACCTGGTCGAGGCGTACGTGACGCTGGCGTGCGTGTCGAACCCGGTGGGCGGCGACCTCATCAGCAACCAGAAGTGGCTGGGGCTGCCGATCAAGGGGCTGCTGGAGCGGGCGAACCCGACGGGCGACGCCGACATGGTCCTGTCCACGAGCGTCGACGGCTTCACGGCGGGCACCCCGCTCGAGGTCCTCATGGACGGGCGCGATGCGCTGCTGGCGATCGCGATGGACGGCGAGCCGCTGCCGTTCGAGCACGGCTTCCCGGTGCGCATGGTGGTTCCCGGCCTGTACGGCTACGTCTCCGCGACGAAGTGGGTCACCGACCTGGAGGTGACGCGGTTCGCGGACGCCGAGGCGTACTGGACCAAGCGCGGCTGGTCGCCCGAGGGCCCGGTCAAGACCCAGTCCCGCATCGACGTGCCCAAGGCGAGCACGACCGTCCCCGCGGGCACGGTCGTCGTGGCCGGCACGTCGTGGGCGCAGCACCGCGGCGTCAAGGGCGTCCAGGTCCGCGTCGACGACGGCGCCTGGAACGACGCCACGCTCGCCGACGACGGCGGCATCGACTCGTGGCGGCAGTGGACCTGGTCCTGGGACGCGGAGCCCGGCGACCACGAGCTGTTCGTGCGGGCGTTCGACCCGCAGGGCCCGCAGACCGGTGCCGTCCAGGGCGAGATCCCCGACGGCGCCACCGGCTACGACACGGTCCGCGTGAAGGTCAGCTGAGCGGTACCGGCACGCGCGAGGCCGTCACCACGCGGTGCACGAAGTCGAGCTTGCGGGCCACCGGCTCGGGGATGTCGAACGGGTACAGGTCGTGCTTGCCCATCGCACGGTTGACCCGGTTGAAGAAGGTCGCGAGCGGGAGCCAGTCGCCGAGGATCTCGTCCATCGTCGCGTCGGCGTAGCTGGTGCGCGGGGTGATCTCGCCGTCGGGGATCGTCGGGACCCCCTCCATCTGCACACTCAGGTTTCCCGCGCCGGCGGTGATCAGCGTGCTGGTGAGGTGCAGGTAGTGCGCGAAGCACTCCGCGAAGTCCTCCCACGGGTGCATGGTCGCGTACTGGGAGATGAAGCTCTCGGCCCAGTCCCGTGGGGCGCCGGTCCTGTAGTGGCGGGAGATCGCGTCCGAGTAGGAGGCGCGCTCGTCGCCGAAGATCGTGCGGCACTCGTCGATCCAGTCGGTGCGCTCGACCAGGATCAGCTCGTAGTAGTGCCCGACCTCGTGCCGGAAGTGGCCGAGCATCGTGCGGTACGGCTCGCCGAGGCTGATCCGCAGCGCCTCGCGGTGCGCGTCGAGCGACTCCGCCAGGTCGATGGTGATGATCCCGTTCGCGTGCCCGATGCCCACTCGGGTGCCGCTGGACCGCGAGGAGAGCAGGTCGAAGCCCAGGCCGCCCTCCTTCGCGTACCAGGGCGTGACGGGCAGGCCGAGGTCGGCGAGCTGGACGAGCAGCCGGCGCTTGTCCGCGGACGCGCTCGCGAGCTTCTCCAGGGCCAGGGTGTCGTCGCTGCTGGGCCTGGTGCGCGTGAGCCGGCACGCGAGGCAGCGCCCGGAACCGGAGTCTCCCGCGACGAGCCAGTTGCAGCCCCAGTCACGGTTGCCGCACGGGAACCACCACTGGCCCCCGACGTCCGTGCCCTGCTCGGGTGCCGCGCGCATCGTCAGCGTCGGCGGGTGCAGTCCCATCTCCAGCCCGCACCCCGCGCACTGCGTCGACTCGATGAAGGCGATGGTTGCGCAGCGGGGGCAACGGAAGACGTCCACGTCGCGAACGGTAACCCAGGCGCAGGCCAGACCGCGTGGACGTGCACGGGGCCTGGCGCGGCGAAGCCGGCCGCGGGCGTTCCCGCGGCCGGCTCGGCCGGCTCCTGCACGCGTCGGGAGTCAGATGACCGTCGCGCCGAACTTGCCGGAGCGACGCTGGTAGACGAACCAGGTGGTCACGCCCATCACCACGTAGAACCCGACGATCGCCCAGAGGGCGGCCTGGATGTTGCCCGTCAGCGAGGTGGACGCCGCGAAGCCACGCGGCACGAGGAACCCGCCGAAGGCCCCGATCGCACCGGCGATGCCGATGCAGCCGGCCGCGGCCTTGATCCGACGGAGTCGGTCCGCCTCGTCGGTGACCCCGAAGCGGAACACCGCGGGGATCATCCGGTAGACCGAGCCGTTGCCCGCGCCGGTCGCGGTGAACAGGACGAGGAACGAGGCCAGGAAGGCGCCGAACGAGTGGGCCCGCAGCGCGAAGATCGCGCAGACCACGCCGGCGCCCATGATCGTGAAGGCCGCGATGGTGACGCGTGCGCCGCCGAGCCTGTCCGCCAGGATCCCGCCGAGCGGACGGGCCAGCGAGCCGACGAGCGCACCGGCGAACGCGATGTTCCAGCTGATCTCGGGGAACTGACCCTTGAGGAGGGTCGGGAAGGCACCCGCGAACCCGATGAACGAGCCGAACGTGCCGATGTAGATGAACGAGATGATCCAGGTGTGCCGCGACCGCGTGGCCACGCCGTAGGAGCGCGGGTCCGACTTGGCGTTGGACAGGTTGTTCATGTACTTCCACGCCAGGACCGCCGCCAGGACGACCAGCGGCACGAACATGAAGCCGGCGCGCTCCAGGCTGATGCCGGCGCCGATCACGATCACCAGCGGGACGGCCCACTGCACCGCGGCGGTGCCGAGGTTGCCGCCGGCGGCGTTGAAGCCGAGCGCGCGACCCTTCTCCTTCTCCGGGTAGAAGAACGAGATGTTGGCCATCGACGACGCGAAGTTGCCGCCGCCCACGCCGGCCAGGCAGGCCACCGCGAGCAGGGCGCCGAAGCCCCAGTCGGGGTTCTGCACGACGACGCCGAGCCCGATCGTCGGGATGAGCAGGAGCAGCGCCGAGATGATCGTCCAGTTGCGGCCGCCGAACAGCGGGACCGCGAACGTGTAGGGGATGCGCAGCGTGGCGCCGACGAGGCTCGGCACCGCGATGAGCCAGAACGTCTGGTCGACGCTGAGCACGAAGCCGACGCCCGCGAGCTGCGGGACCACGATGCTCCAGACGGCCCAGACCGCGAACCCGAGGAACTCGGCGAAGATCGACAGGATCAGGTTCCGGCGGGCGATCGACCTGCCGACGCCTGCCCACTGGCCTGCGTCCTCGGGGTTCCAGCCGTCGATCCACCGGCCGGGTCGTGTGGTGATCGGTGCACCCGCGAGGGCGCCGGTGTCGAGCGTGGTGGACGCCGTGGTGGTGTCTGGGGCGTCGGCGGTCGCGAGCGGTGTCGCCATGAGGACCTCCGGGAAGCTGGGGGGTGGGGTACGTCCCGAACGCTAGGGAGGCCGTGTTTCCGCCGGACTGCGCCCCCGGTTGCGCGTGCGGAACCTTTCGCGCACTGGGTGCCGAGGGCGACTGTGAGGTTCGCTCACGCGGCCGTCGTCACGGCAGCTGGCTCCACGATCACCAGGACCTGGCCCGGGCCGACCTGGTCGCCGGGCGTGACGACGATGTCCACCACCGTCCCGCCGACCGTCGCCGTCACGGGCGCCTCCATCTTCATGGCCTCGAGCGCGAGGAGCTGCTGCCCTCTCTCGACGACGTCGCCGGGGCGGACGTCGATGCGGAACACCGTCGCGACGAACGGCGCCTCCATGCCCTCGCAACCGTCCGGCACCTCGAGCCCGCCGCCGACGGCCGGGAGCGGGAGGTCCGGCTCGGCCCGCCGGTCGAACTCACCGGCAGCGGCCCAGGCGTCGCGCTCGGCGCCGAACGCGTCGGCCTGCTGGGCGCGGAACGCCTCGATCGACGGGGCGTTCGCCGCGAGGAACTGCTGGTGCTCGGCGATCGAGAACGTGCCGGGGTCGATGGCCACGTCGAGTCGGCCGGCGGCCATGTCGGCACGCATGTCGAGCAGGTCGTCGGCGCCGACGGGGTACCAGCGGATGGTGTCGAAGAACCGGAGCAGCCACGGGGTGCCCGGCTCGAAGGGCCGGTGCCGGGCGTGCGTGTCCCACACCTGGATGGTGCGGCCGACGAACTGGTAGCCGCCCGGGCCCTCCATCCCGTAGATGCACAGGTAGGCGCCGCCGATGCCGACCGCGTTCTGCGGGGTCCAGGTGCGCGCCGGGTTGTACTTCGTCGTGACCAGCCGGTGACGCGGGTCCAGCGGGGTCGCGACGGGGGCACCGAGGTAGACGTCGCCCAGACCCATCACCAGGTACGACGCGTCGAACACGGTGCGGTAGACGTCGTCGACCGCGCCGAGCCCGTTGATCCGGCGGATGAACTCGATGTTCCACGGGCACCACGGGGCGTCGTCGCGGACGCCGGCCATGTACCGCTCGATGGCCTCGCGCGTGGCCGGGTCGTCCCAGCTGAGCGGCAGGTGGACCGTCCGGCTGGGCACGACGAGGTCGGTGGTGGCCGGCAGCGCGTCCTCGATCTCGCGGACGAGGTCGAGCGCCTTGCGCAGCGGCAGCCGTTCGGGGTCGACGTGCAGCTGGAGAGAGCGGATCCCCGGCGTGAGGTCGACGATGCCGCGCAGCCCCTCGTGGTCGACCCGCTGCTGCACCTCCTGCGCGAGGGCGTGCACGCGCATCCGCGAGGCGAGGTCGAGGGTCATCGCGCCGTACTCGACGAGCAGGTTGTCGTCCCCGCTGCGTCGGTAGGTCACCTCGGTGTCGCTGTCCTTGCGGGCGAGGATGCCGCCGTCGTCGTGCGCCGGTCTCGTCGGCCGCGGGATCGCCTGCGGGCGTCGTCGCAAGGCGTCGGCCTGCGCCTCGTCGACCGGCACGAACCGCACGCTGTCCCCCGGGCGCAGCTGGCCCAGCTTCCAGAGCTGGCCCAGGGCGACGGTCGCGGGGCACGTGAACCCGCCCAGCGACGGGCCGTCGGGGCCGAGCAGGATCGGCAGGTCGCCGGTGTAGTCGACCGCGCCGACCGCGTACGGCGTGTCGTGGATGTTCGACGGGTGCAGGCCGGCCTCGCCGCCGTCGGGTCGGGCCCAGGTCGGTTTGGGCCCGACGAGCCGGACGCCCGTGCGCGCCGAGTTGAAGTGCACCGCCCAGGTGGTGGCGTAGAACTCCTCGACGTCGTCCGGCGTGAAGAACTCCGGCGCCGCGTGCGGACCCTCGAGCGCGCCGATCTCCCAGTCGCCGGTGAGCACGGGCCGGTCCTCGTGAGGGACCGGTCGGGCGGCACGCCCCGCGGACGGCGCGATCGCCAGCTGGTCGCCCGGCCGCAGCGGGACGCCGGTCGTGCCGCCGATACGCCCCAGGTCGAACGTGGCGGCCGAGCCAAGCACCCGCGGGACGTCCAGCCCACCCCGGACCAGCAGGTACGTCCGCATGCCCACGGCGGGGGCTCCGATGGCGAGCACCCCGCCCGCGGCGACGTCGACCGGCTCCCACTGCGGGACGGCGACGTCGTCGAGCGTCACCGCGGCCGGGGCCCCGGTCACCATGACGGTCACGCCGGTGGCGAACCGCAGCTCCGGCCCGGCCATCGTGCACTCCAGGCCGGGGGCTCCCTCGGCGTTGCCGAGCGCGAGGTTCCCGAGCCGGAAGGACAGGTCGTCCATCGGCCCCGACGGCGGGATGCCGACGTGCCACAGGCCGGTCCGGCCGGGCCAGTCCTGGACCGTCGTGAGCATCCCGGGGCGCAGGACCTCGATGCGCGGGGTCTCGTCGCGCAGGTGCGCGAGGGTGCCCGTGTGGTGCACGGCGGCGGCGACCTCGGGAGCGCGCACGATCGTGGCGAGCAGGCCCAGGTTGGTCGCGATGCCCGTCAGGCGGGTCCCGTGCAGGGCGTCACCCAGGGCAGACCAGGCACTCTCGCGATCGGGGCCTGCCGTGACCACCTTGGCCAGGAGCGGGTCGTAGTGGGTGGACACCTCGAGCCCGGGCTCGACCCACGTGTCGACGCGGACGCCGTCGGGGACCTCGAAGGCGGTCACCGTGCCGGCGCTGGGCAGGTGGTCGCGGTCGGGGTTCTCGGCGTAGACGCGGGCCTCGACGGCGGCGCCCTGGGGGTCGAGCGGGGTGTCGACGACGGACGTGTCCCCCTGCGCCAGGCGGATCATCCAGCCGACCAGGTCGACGCCGAACACCGCCTCGGTGACCGGGTGCTCGACCTGCAGGCGCGTGTTGACCTCGAGGAAGGCAGCCTCCTGCCGCTCGGCGTCGTAGACGAACTCGACGGTGCCCGCGGACCGGTAGTCGACCGACTCCGCGAGGGTCCGCGCCGACGACGCGATGAGCGCGCGGACCTCGTCGGGAAGCCCGGGGGCCGGGGCCTCCTCCACGACCTTCTGGTGCCGGCGCTGCAGGGAGCAGTCGCGGTCGCCGAGCGTGACGACCCGGCCCAGCCCGTCGCCGAACACCTGCACCTCGACGTGCCGGGCGGCCGTGATCAGCCGCTCGAGGTAGACCCCGGCGGACCCGAACGCAGCTCCGGCGGTGCGCCGGACGGCCTCCCAGGCGGCGACGAGCTCGTCGGGGCTCGCGCACGCGCGCATGCCGATCCCCCCGCCGCCCGCCGTGGCCTTGAGCATGACCGGGTAGCCGATCGACCCGGCAGCCGCGACGGCCTCCTCGACGGTGTCCAGCAGGCCGGTGCCGGCGAGCATCGGCATGTCCACGGCCCGGGCGGCGTCGCGAGCCGTGTGCTTCGACCCGAACAGCTCGAGCTGCGCCGGCGTCGGACCCACGAACGCGATCCCCGCCGACTCGGCCGCGCGCGCGAACTCGGCGTTCTCGGACAGGAATCCGTAGCCGGGGTGGATGGCGCCGGCGCCCTGTGCGAGCGCGGCCTCCAGGATGAGGTCCGAGCGCAGGTACGACTGCGCGGCCGGCGCCGGGCCGAGGCGGACCGCGGCGTCGGCGAGGTGGACGTGCGGCGCGCCCGCGTCGGCGTCGGAGTACACGGCGACCGTGCGCAGCCCGAGCTCGCGGGCGGTGCGCAGGATCCGGACGGCGATCTCGCCGCGGTTCGCGACGAGCAGGGTGTCGAACCTCATGCGAGGTCTCCCGTGGTGACGACCATCCGCACGGGCGTCGGGTCGAAGCCGTTGCACGGGTTGTTGATCTGCGGGCAGTTGCTGACGACCACCAGCACGTCCCGCTCGGCGCGCATCGACACGGACAGGCCCGGCGCGGAGATGCCGTCGACGATGCCGAGGGCGCCGTCGGGGTCGACCGGCACGTTCATGTACCAGTTGATGTTGGAGACCAGGTCGCGCTTGCCCAGGCCGTGCCGGCCGCCCTCGGCCAGGAAGTTCTCCACGCAGGCGTGCTGGGCCCACGTGTGGTTGCCATAGCGCAGCGTGTTGGACTCCTTGGAGCACGCGCCGCCCAGGGTGTCGTGCCGCCCGACCTCGTCGGCGACGACCGTCATGAGCGGCCCGTACTCGCAGTCGCGCAGGACCGACCCGGTGGTCAGGAACACCGAGTCCTGACCCTGGATCGTGTCCGGGGCGCTGTACCGCAGGGTGGTGTCGGCGGCGTCGAACACGAGGAAGTCGACGGCCTGGTTGCCGCCGAGGTCGATGATCGTGAGCACGTCGCCCCGCCGCACGACGGCGGACCAGGGAGCGCGGGCGGGAACGACGTCGTCGACGAGCGTGGTCATGCGATCCCCCGTGCGGTGAGGTCTTCCCGGGTGTTGACGAAGGCGCGGCGGCCCTCGGGGGTGGCGTCCCAGAGCGGGTCGCCCTCGGTCGTCGGCAGCCCGGTCCACGCGAGCACCTCGAGCGGCGAGCTCGTGAACTCGCGCGGGTCGAGCGGGTGCGCCGTGTTGGCGACGAGCAGCAGCAGCGGCACCTCGGCGCGCAGCGTCACCGCCGCACCGGGGCCGGCCGATCCCTCGAACACCGGGCGACCCTCGTCGTCGACCCTGACTCCCTGGAAGAACGAGATGCTCGGCGGCAGGTCGCGACGGGCCAGGTCGTGCTTGGCGGCCGCGAGCGCGAAGAGCTCGCGGCCCGCCGGAGTCGGACCCTGGGCGCTGCCGTCGCCGTAGCGCTCGTCGTTCCGGGCGCGGGTCGTCGTGCCGTAGAGGGCGTCCTGGTGTGCCGACGAGTCCCCGACGATGCTCGCGAGCACCCGGCCCTGGTCGCTGAGCAGCAAGTGACCCGCGGTCAGGTACACCTGCCACTGGACCTTGACCGTGTCGGCGACGTTGAGCCGCTCCCACGGTCGGTCGAGCCGGTAGGCCAGGACGTGGGCGCAGGCGTCGCCGGCGAGGTCCGTGAGACGGATGTGGGTGCCACGCGCGACGCTCAGGTGCGTGTAGCCGCCGCCCGCGACGACCTCGGCGTGCACGAGCGTCTCCGGGTCGACCTCGCTGGGCGGGCTCGGCCAGCTGCTGGCGGGCCGGATCGGCATCGTGGCGACCGTGCCGACGGCGGCGGCTTCCTGCGCCCGGGCGTGCTCACGGGCACCGGCGGTGGTCCCGGTGGTGGTGGCGGTCATCGCGTCCTCGATTTCTGTCGGCTGACAGAAACAGGCTCCGACCCCGACGTTCCGCCGCGATCACCGCCAGGTAAACCTCCTGTTACGGGGCGCGCAGGGCCCGGTGGTAGCGTCGGCTCGCCATGGCACGCAGACCCGGACGACCCCGCGCGAGCGGCGATCCCGACGGCGAGCGCGACACTCGTCGGGACGTGCTCGACGCCGCCGCGGCCCTGTTCTGCACCGTCGGATTCACGTCGACGAGCACCCGGGCGATCGCCGATGCCGCCGGGGTGCGGCAGGCTTCGATCTACCACCACTTCGCCGGCAAGGACGCGATCCTGCTGGAGCTCCTGCTGGGCACCGTCCGCCCGTCGCTCGACCTGGCCGACGCCCTCGCCGCCGGTACCGAGCCCGCTCCCGCCCGGCTCTGGGCGCTGGCGCACGCCGACGTCGGGCTGCTCAGCGCCGGCCCGGTGAACCTCGGGGTCCTCTACGTCCTGCCCGAGGTGGCCGGGGACCAGTTCACGGAGTTCCACGCGCTGCGGTCGCGGCTGCGGGCCCGGTACAGCGAGCTGGCAGACGCGGCGGCGGACCAGGCCGTGGGCGACGCACCCGACCGCGGGGAGCTCGTGCTGGGGCTGGTCGAGTCGGTGATCCTGCGCCGCCGGGACACCCCCGACCTCGACGTCGCCGCCGTGCAGGACGCGGTCGCCGACGGCGTCCTGCGGCTGGTCGGCTGCACGCCGGCCGAGGTCGCGCGGGCCCGCGCGCTGCCGGTCGCCCTCAACGTCTGAGCCGCCGCCCGTCCCGCGCGTCCCGCACGCCCTCGCGCGTGCGGGCGTCACGCGAGTGCTGCAGCCGCCGAATTAACACAAGCGTTTCGTGCCCGCAGCGGATCTGACACAGCCCGGGTGGTCAATGAACCTGTCGGCCGACAGAAACTCCGGCCGGAGTCCATGCCCCGACCTGCTGGCCCCGCCTGCGGACCCGTGTCCGCGGCCTTCCTCCCGGAGCCCTCATGATCATCACCGGAGTCGGTCTCACCGTCCTGGCCGTCGTCATCGTCGGGATCGTCGTCGCCCGCAAGGTCGACGGCGACAGCGCCAACTACCTCGTCGCCGGACGCCGCCTGGGCGTCCCGCTCGTCGCGGCCTCCCTCATGGCCGCCGCCGTCGACTCGAACGCCACCGTGGGGAACACCGACCTCTCGGCGTCCTTCGGCTTCTGGGCGGGCGCGTCCCTCGCGCTCGGCCTGGCCATCTGCCTCTTCCTCACCGGCCTGTTCCTGGCCAAGCCGATGAACCGCATGAAGCTGTTCACGCTGGCCGACTTCTACCGGCTCCGGTACGGGCGCGGCGTCGAGGTGGCGTCGTCGATCTTCATGATCTTCGCGTTCGCCATCCTCATGGCCGGCAACCTGGTGGCCTGCGGGTTCCTGCTCGAGCGGTTCCTCGGCATCGACTACACCGTCGGCGTGCTGATCGCGGTCGCCCTCGTGCTCGTCTACACGATCGGCGGCGGCATGTTCTCCGACGCCTACACGGCCGCCATCCAGATCGTCATCACGATCGTCGCGACGGCCTCGCTCGTCATCTGGTTCGGCGCGACGTACGGCTTCCAGGTGGCCGACGGGATGGGTCCGTTCGACCTGGAGCAGCTGACGCAGACCAGCGCCGGCGCCCCGATCAACTGGGCGACGCTCGTCGCGCTCGGCATCGGCGACATCGTCGCCATCGACTTCATGCAGCGCATCTTCGCGGCCCGCAACCCCGAGACGGCCCGCAAGTCCTGCTTCACCGGTGCGGCCGGTACCGCGATCATCGGCATCGCCTTCGCCATGGTCGCGCTGTCCGCGTCGTCCGTGCTGGGCCTGACCACCGACGCCGGACCGATCCTGTTCCAGCTCCTCGACGACTACGCGCCCTCCGGCCTGACGATCCTCGTCCTGTCGGGCATCGTCGCAGCCTCCTTCTCGACCGCCTCCGGAGCGATCCTGGCCACCTCGGCGGTGGCGGTGCGCAACATCTTCGGAGTCCGCCGCGTGGTGTCGGTCAAGGAGGAGGGCGTCCGCGACCCCCTGCTGCTGTGGACCCGGGTCGCGATGATCCCGATCGTGCTGCTCGGCATCGCGATCGCGCTCAAGGTCGCGCAGACCGGCATCCTGCTCACCCTCGCGTTCGACCTCATGCTCGCCGGGCTGCTGGTGCCGTTCATCCTCGGGTTGTTCTGGAAGCGCGGAGGCACCCGCGCGGCCGTCGCGGCCATGGTGCTCGGCATCGGCGTCCGCCTGGTGCTGTTCGTCCTGACGCCGACGATCTACGGCGTGCCCAACGACGTCTGGTACATCGAGAACACGTGGATCGACCCGTCGTTCGACGGCTGGCCGACGTTCTGGGCGTTCGGTGCGTCGCTGCTCGCCTACCTGGCCGCCGCCGCGATCTGGCCGCGCACCGTGAGCGAGGAGGCCTGGTCGATCGCCGACGGCATGCCCGACGAGACGATCCCCGAGCCCGTCGGCGCCGAGCCCGAGCCCGCCGTCTGACAGCCCCGAGCCGCCCGGTCCCCGCCTCGGGGGCCGGGCGGACGGCATCGGCGCGACTCCGTGAGGGCCGTTGGACACGTGCCCGAACCGTCCAGCAGATAGCGTCTGGACATGGCGAAGAAATCTCACAAGAAGAAGTCCGGGAAGATTCCCAACGACGTCTACGAGGCCGAGCTCTTCCGCCTTCAGGCCGAGCTCGTGAAGGTCCAGCAGTGGGCCAAGGCCACCGGGGCGCGGGTCGTCGTGATCTTCGAGGGACGAGACGCGGCCGGCAAGGGCGGCACCATCAAGCGGATCACCGAGTACCTCAGCCCCCGCGTCGCGCGCATCGCCGCGTTGCCCTCGCCGACGGAGCGTGACAAGACCCAGTGGTACTACCAGCGCTACGTGGCGCACCTGCCCGCGGCAGGCGAGATCGTCCTGTTCGACCGCTCCTGGTACAACCGCGCGGGCGTCGAGAAGGTCATGGGCTTCTGCACCCCACAGGAGTACAGCCGGTTCATGCGCCAGACGCCGATCTTCGAGCAGATGCTCATCGAGGACGGCATCCTGCTGCGCAAGTACTGGTTCTCCGTGTCGGACACGGAGCAGCTCAGGCGGTTCCGCTCGCGGCTGAGCGACCCCCTGCGGCAGTGGAAGCTGAGCCCGATGGACCTGGAGTCGATCAGCCGCTGGGAGGAGTACTCGCGCGCCAAGGACGAGATGCTCGTGCACACCGACGTGCCGGCCAGCCCCTGGAACATCATCGAGTCGGACATCAAGAAGCACGCCCGGCTCAACATGATCAGCCACCTGCTCTCGACCATCCCCTACACCGACGTCCCCCACGAGAAGGTCGTCCTGCCCGACCGGCCGCCCGCCTCGACCGGCTACGTCCGCCCGCCGCGGGAGCTGTCGTCGTACGTCCCGGACCACGCCACCGCACTCCTGCGGGGCGACCCCGAGAAGGACTTCTGACGCTCAGCGTGAACGCCGTTGCGAAGGGGTCGTCGACCTGCAAGTTTGGTGCGCATGTCGGCGACCTCCACTAGTCCAGGGCCGTCGCTGCGGGTCTCGCTGCCCGGCCTGCAGCCGACCGTCAAGGACTTCCTCACCAACGAGGCCGGCAGCGCCGTCTACCTGCTGGCGGCGACGATCGTCGCGCTGGTCTGGGCGAACTCGCCCTGGTCCGACGCCTACGAGTCGCTGTGGCACACGATGGCGGGCTTCCACATCGGCACGTGGGGGGTCGAGCTCGACCTGCACGGCTGGGTCAACGACGCGGCCATGGCGATCTTCTTCGCCGTCGTCGGGCTCGAGATCAGCCGCGAGGCGACCACCGGGGACCTGCGCGACAAGCGGACCGTCGCCGTGCCCGCCCTCGGCGCGCTCGGCGGGCTGCTCGTCCCGGTCCTGATCTACCTGGCGTTCAACGGCGGCACCGACGCGGCCCACGGCTGGGGCGTCGTGATGTCGACCGACACCGCGTTCCTCGTCGGCATCCTCGCCCTGTTCGGGCCCAAGTGCCCGGATCGGTTGCGGCTCTTCCTGCTCACGCTCGCGATCGTCGACGACATCGGCGCGATCACCGTCATGTCGATCTTCTACACCTCCGACATCGACGGCATGGCGCTGGCCCTGTCCGCCGCGATCGTGCTCGGCATCGTGGTCATGCGGTGGCTCAAGGTGTGGCAGCTCGCGCCCTACGCCGTCGCGGGCATCGCCCTGTGGTTCGCGGTCCAGGCGTCCGGTGTGCACGCGACCCTGGCCGGCGTGATCATCGGGCTGCTGGTGCCCGCGCGGCCCGCCGACCGCGAGGTCGTCGAGGAGGTCGCCGAGTACGGTCGCGACCTGATCGACACCCCGACGGCCGACCGCGAGCACGCCGCCGAGCTCGCGGCGCGGGCGGCGGTCCCGACGAGCGACCGGCTGCAGCGCATCCTGCACCCCTGGTCCGCGTTCGTCGTCGTGCCGCTGTTCGGGCTGGCCAACGCCGGCATCGTGCTGAACGCCGACACGATCGAGGCCGCCGCGCACTCCCGGCTGGCCATCGGCGTCGCCGTCGCGCTCGTGCTCGGCAACGCCATCGGCATCACCGGTGCCTCGACGATCGCGCTGAAGTTCGGCCTGGGCGAGCTGCCGGGACGCGTGCGCTGGGGCCACCTGCTCGGCGGCGCGGTGCTGGCCGGCATCGGCTTCACGATCTCGCTGTTCATCGCCGAGCTGGCGTTCGACGACCCGGCGATGCTCGACGACGCGAAGATCGGCATCCTGGCCGGGTCGCTGACCGCCGCGGTGCTGGGCTCGATCCTGCTGCGGTGGCTCGGCGAGAAGCTGCCGCTGTGCTCCCCCGCCGGCGACGGTCCCCCGCCCGCGCTCCCACCGCTCCCGTGGACGGCCCCGGTGACGTAGGCCGCGGAGCTACGCAGGAAGCGTCGCGACGAAGGACGCGTAGCGGTCGAGGATGTGCGTCCAGTCCCGGAACCGCGCCCGATCGGAGGCGTTCTCCTCGGTCCAGCCGCCGTGCTCGAACTCGAACCGGGTGCCGCCCTCGTCGAGCGGGACGAACTGCGCGGTGACGCGGCTCGGGTGATCCGTGCCCGGACCGATCGCGATGGTGTGCACGACGATCGCGCCGGGGGCGATCGCGAGGACGTGACCCCAGACGACGTCGCCCAGAGAGGCGTCGGCGATGTACACGCGACCGCCGACGCGCGGCTCGATCGTCATCCCGCGGTAGTCGTCGACGCTCGGGGAGTAGGTGGGGTCCCACCAGTCGCCGATGTGCTCGACGTAGGCGTCGAAGGCCTCGCGCGGGGTGACCGGCAGGACGTACTCGTGGCGGATCGGCGAGGTGTCCATCGGTCGATGGTGCCGGTCGTCCGCGGACCGGTCCAGACGAAACGGCGGAGTGTGACCGGCGTCCTCAGCTGATCGGGTCCTCGGACCCGTACGGCGTCAGGCTCAGGGTGCGCGCGTCTGTGGCGAGGATCTGCGCGGTCGCCGCCTCGAGCGACTCGAGCGTGTCCGTCCCCGCCCGCACGAACCGGCCCGACAACGCGTCGAGCTCGCCGTCGCCGAACGCGCGCACCAGGTCCGCGACCGCCTCGACCGGCGTCCAGTCCGTCCGCCCGGCGTGCATGGGCATGCCCGTGGTCATCTGCGTCTCGACGTGGCCGGGCGCCAGGTCGATCACGCGCAGGCCGCGGTCGCGGTACTGCGCGTCGAGCTGGGTGGTGAACCGCGCGAGCGCGCCCTTGCTGATCGCGTAGCCGGTGTACTCGGTCATCGCGCGGTGCCCGGCGCCCGAGTTGAGGTTCACCACGTGCCCGCTGCCGCGCGCGAGCATCCCCGGCAGCACGGCGTGCGTGACCAGGAGCGGGCCGCGCACGTTCGCCTCGATCACGCGCCAGGAGTCCTCGACGTCGTCGTCGACGAAGTCGGTGGCGCCGCGCTCGATCACGCCCGCGTTGTTGACCAGCAGCCCGATGCCGCCCAGCTCGTCCTCGACCCGCGCGACCGCGTCGTCGACCTCGGTCGGGTCGATCAGGTCGGCCGCTGCCACGAACGCCGAACCACCGATCTCGTCGGCCACCGCATCGAGCGACGATCGGGTCCGCCCGACCAGGCCGACCCGGTAGCCCGCCGACGCGAGCCCGATCGCGATCCCCCGGCCGATCCCCCGCCCGGCCCCCGTGACCATCGCCGTCCGCAGCACGCTCATGCCGCGTCCACCGCCTCCCGCAGCCGCTCCAGCGTGACCTTGCCGCGGAAGTAGACGCCGTCGACGTAGATCGCCGGCGTCCCCCGCACGCCCAGCTCGATGCCCGCGGTGTAGTCCTGCTGCACCGCGAGCGCGAGCGCCTGGGCCCGGTCGCCGACGACCTCGGCGGGGTCGATGCCCAGCGCAGCGGCCGCCCGCTGGAGGTCCCGCTCGCCCAGCCGGGACTGGTCGACCAGCAGCGCGTCGTGCATCTCCCAGAACTTGCCGTGCTTGCCGGCCGCCTCCGCCGCGAGCGCCGCCGACAGCGCGTACGGGTGCACCTCGAACAGCGGGAAGTGCCGCCAGACCAGCCGCACCCGCCCGTCGGACGTGTCGACGAGCTCCTTGAGCGGACCCGCCGCCGCGCGGCAGTAGGGGCACTCGAGGTCCCCGAACTCGAGGATCGTGACCGGGGCGTCGGGGCGGCCGTACACGTGCCGCTCGGCGGGGAACTCGTCAGCCATGGGTCGAGGATGCCTCACAGACGACGGATCGGCCTGACTCGGAGAAGCTCGAGCTCACCACTCCACTCCCGAGTTCTCGACCACCCGCGTGAGACCTGCGGTGTCGTCGACCGCGTGCCAAGCCTCGTAGACGGCCTCGAGCGCGTCCTGGTCGAGCGCGAACGCCACCGCGCTCGCCGCTCGCGCGCGAGCGAACGCGATCGCGTGGTCACGGGCGGCGGCACGCCCTGTGTCGACGTCGTCCTGCAGCTCGAACGACTGCTGGTCCAGGACCCCTGCCACGCGGCGGACATGGTCGAGCGCCGCGGCGTCGGCCGAACCCGACCCGACTGTGGAGACGAGCACCGGATCCTCGACCCCGGCATCCACGACGGCGCGTCGGGCCGCAGCCAGGGCGATCCGTCGTTGCTCGTCGAGCGTTGCCGCACGAATGACGTCGACGAGCCCGGGCGCGACCGTGTCGAGCCGGGCGAACGCGCGCTCGGCCGTCACCGGCGCGGACGCAGGGGCTCGCTCGACGTCCCGGCGCCGGCGGCGATGCCCGCGACCGCGTCCCGCAGGGTGGCGAGGGCGGACCACTGCGGGCGGAAGTCGAGCTCGCGGGCGGCGCGGGCGGTGTCGAGCAGTGGAGCGGCGAGCGCCAGGTCCAGCCAGGCCGGCCCGACGGGAGCGGTGCGGGCGTGCCAGGCGAGGGCCAGTCGGCGGCGGGCCTGTGCGGGCGCGATCTCGCGCAGACGCCCGCGCGCGACGACGTCCGCGACGTCCTGCCCGCGCAGCACGCCCGGGCCGGCCACGTTGACGGGGCCCTGCACGCGGCGGACCACGGCCTCACGAAACGCGGTGGCGGCGTCGGTCGCGTGCACCACCTGGAACCGCAGGCCGGTCGGCCAGGTCAGCGTGGCGAGGTGGCCGGCCAGCGCACGCTTGGGCACCCACGGGCCCAGGGTGGAGCGCGCGAGCTGGTTCCCGGCGTCGTGCTGGAGGACGAGCGGGAGCCGCAGGCGGGCGACCGGCAGGTCCGTGACCTCGTCGAGGAGCCGCTCCACCTCGACCTTGTGGGCGCTGTACGACGAGGTCGGCACGCCGTCGGTGGGCCAGCCCTCGGCCCGCGGCACGTCGTCCGGGCCGGGCGAGTAGGCACCGACGGACGAGGCGACGACGAGCTGGCCGACACCCGCGCGACGGGCCGCTGCCACGACGTTGCGCGTGCCGTCGACGTTCACCGCGTGCAGCTTCTTGCGGTCGTGCGACGGCTGCGCGGCCCAGGCCAGGTGGATCACCGAGTCGGCGCCCGCGAACGCGGCGGCGAGCTCGCCGACCGAGGACGGGTCGGCGACGTCGCACGAGACCCACCGGGCGGCGTCGTACGGGGCGTCCGAGGGGGCGCGGCGCGCGACCGCGACGACCGAGGTGACGGTCGCATCGGCCGCGAACCTGCGCAGCACGGCGGTGCCGACGTTCCCGCTCGCACCCACGACGACGACCCGCATGGGACGACCCTTCCAGGTCAGCGGCCGTCGCGCAGCGTCAGCACCCCGTCAGAACAGCAGATCGGGCACGCCCTGCTCGAGGTCCAGCAGGAACCGCTTGCGGTCCAGACCGGCGGCGAACCCCGTCAGGGAGCCGTTCGCGCCGATGACACGGTGGCACGGGACGACGATCGCGATCCGGTTGCGCCCGTTGGCGGCGCCGACGGCGCGCGACGAGGTGCGCGGGTCCAGGCCGACGGACTCGGCGAGCTCGCCGTAGGACCACGTCTGCCCGTAGGGGATCTTCAGCAGCCCCTCCCAGACCCGCACCTGGAAGTCCGTGCCCAGCAGCGCCAGCGGGAGGTCGAACGTCGTCCGCGCACCCGAGAAGTACTCCTCGAGCTGCGTGCGGACCTCGTCGAAACCCTCGTCGTCGCGCTGGCCGAACGGCCCCTGGACCTCGGAGTACTTGGAGCTGGGCATCAGGAGCGCGCTCAACCGACCGTCGTGCGCGACGAGCGTGGTCGGGCCGAGCGGCGTCGGCACCACCGTGTGCGTCACCACCGCATCCGCAACCACCAGACGTTCCACGTCGACAAGCATGGTGCCCATCCTGGTCCCTCCCTCCGACACGCCCGTCGCGCGCCCTCGGGTGGAAGACGCGCGACGAGCCCGGAACGTGAGGTCAGTCGGTCGAGCGCAGCAGGGTCCGCACCCCGACGACGAGCCCGACGACGGCGGTCAGCACCGCCGCGATCCAGCCCCACCCGACCACCGAGGCGGTCAGGTCACCGGCGAACAGGGACCGCTCGGCCTCGACCACCCAGCGCAGCGGGTCGAACGCCGAGGCCACCTTCATCCACTGCGGCCCGGACTCGATCGGCAGCAGCATCCCCGACAGGATCAGCAGCGGGAACAGCACTGTCTGCTGGACGACCCAGAACATCCACTCCTGCTTGCGCACCGCGATGGCCAGCGCGTAGCTGAGCGACCCGAGCCCGATGCCGAGCACCGCGAGCATCGCCAGGCCCACGACGGCACCCAGCGGGTCGGCGCGGAAGCCGAACGGGAGCATCACCAGGATGACGATGAGTGCCTGCGCCACGAGCGGCACCATCTCCTTGAGCGAGCGCCCGACCAGCTGCGACGAACGCGACAGCGGCGTGACCAGGAGCCGCTCGTGAGCGCCGGTCTGCATGTCCACCTGCAGGTTGGAGCCCGTGATCGACGTGCCGAACAGGGTGGTCATCACGAGGATCGCCGGCACGAACCACTGCCAGACGTCGGCGGACGGCAGGTCGGTCGACCCCGCGAGCAGCGGACCGAACAGGGCCAGGAACACCAGCGGCTGGACCAGGCCGAAGACGACGGAGAACGGCTCGCGGACCACAGGCCGCAGCTCGCGGGTCATGACGAGCCAGACGTCCGAGAACCAGGAACGGCGCGCCTGGGTCGGGGCGGCCAGGGTCGGGGTGTCGAGTGTCAGCGTGCTCATGCTGCGTCCTGCCCTTCGGTCTCGTCGGAGGTAGAGGGCCCCTCGTCGCGCAACGAGCGACCGGTCAGGGCCAGGAACACGTCGTCGAGCGTCGGCCGAACCGCCAGCGCCTCGAGCAGAGGAGCGCCGGCCTGCGAGGCGGCGATCACCAGCTCCGGGATCGCGGTCCCGGCATCGGCCACGCGCGCCTCGACCCGCGACCCGTCCACGGTCACGTCGCGCGCCCCGGGGAAGCGGTCGAGCAGCCCCGCGACGACGGACGCAGACCCGGTCGTCGTGAGCACCACCCGGTCACCGGCCAGCGTGCGCTTGAGCCCGTCGGCGGTGTCGTCGGCGATGACCTGGCCGTGGTCCACCACGACCACCCGCTCGGCCATCGTGTCGGCCTCGTCGAGGTAGTGCGTGGTGAGCATGATCGTCATCGTGTGCTCGGCACGCAGGCGCAGGATGTGGTCCCAGAGGTTGGCGCGGTTCTGCGGGTCGAGGCCCGTGCTCGGCTCGTCGAGGAACAGCAGCTGGGGCGCGTGCACGAGCCCGAGCGCCACGTCGAGCCGGCGCCGCTGCCCGCCGGACAGCTCGCTGACCTTGCGGGTCGCGTGCGCGGACAGGTCCAGGGCCTCGACCAGCTCGTTCGCCCGGCGCCGGGCCGAGACGCGGTCGAGGCCGTAGATCAGGCCCTGCGAGTACAGCTCGTCGACGCCGCGCTGGGTGTGCCCTGCGCCGTTGCCCTGGCCGACGTAGCCGATGTGCCGACGGACGGTCGCGGCGTCCTGCACCACGTCGACGCCCGCCACGGTGGCCGTGCCGGAGGTGGGCCGGACCAGCGTGGTGAGCATCCGCATGGTCGTCGTCTTGCCGGCACCGTTCGGGCCGAGCACCGCGACGAGCTCGCCGGGTGCGATGTCGAGGTCGATCCCGCGCACGGCGTGCACGGTCTGCGACTTGCTGACCTCGAAATCCTTGGTCAGTCCTCGGGTCTGGATCATGGGCTCTTCCTCTCGGGAGGGGTACGACACGACTCTCTCGGAGATAGAGGTCAGATCCTGTCCGCTACTGCGTGCCATCCTGAGGTCATGTCCACGCCGTCGTCGCGACTCCTCTCGCTCCTGTCGCTGCTCCAGACGCGCCGCGACTGGCCCGGCGACGTGCTCGCCGACCGGCTCGGCGTCAGCCCGCGCACCGTGCGCCGCGACGTCGACCGGCTGCGCGACCTGGGCTACCCCGTGCACGCCGCCAAGGGCCCCGACGGCGGCTACCGGCTCGAGCCCGGCACGCACATGCCGCCCCTCCTGCTCGACGACGAGCAGGCCGTCGCGCTCGTCGTCGCGCTGCAGACCGCGTCGACGGGGGTCGACGGTGTCGACGAGGCCGCCGTCCGGGCCCTGGCCACGCTGCGCCAGGTGATGCCCGCCCGGCTGCGGTCGGCCGCGGAGGCCCTGCAGGTCACGGCCGTGACCCGGGCGCCGGCGCGAGAGCGACCGTCGGTCGACGCCGAGACGCTCATGGTCGTCGGCGGCGCGGTCCGGGCGCGCGAGGTGCTGCGGTTCGACTACGCGGGCGGCACGGCGAACGCGCTGGGCATCCCCCGCCGGGCCGAGGCGCACCACCTGGTCACGTGGGGCGGGCGCTGGTACCTCGTCGGCTACGACCTGGAGCGCGACGACTGGCGCACGTTCCGTGTCGACCGGATGACCCCGAAGACGCCGTCGGGTCCGCGGTACGCACCGCGGGACCTGCCGGAAGCCGACGTCGCGACGTTCGTCGCGGAGCGGTTCCGGTCGATCTCGCCGTGGGAGTCGTCGATCCGCGGCGAGGCCCTCATCGACCGGCCGGCCGACGAGATCGTCCGGTGGGCGGGCCGGGACGGCCTGGTCGAGGCGCTGCCCGACGGCCGCAGCCGGGTCGTGCTGTCGTCGTGGTCGTGGGACGGCCTCGCCGCGCAGATGGCCATGTTCGGGGCGCCGCTGCAGGTCGTCGGCCCGACCGAGCTGGTCGACGCCATGCGCCGGCTCGCCGACCGCGTCACTGCGGCGGTCGCGTGACCTCCAGCGCAGGACGGCGCGGGTCGTCGACGTGCACGACGAGGTCCGCGACGGCCGACGGCAGCATCTCCTCGTCGTAGCGCGCGAACGCCGGCAGGGTCCACCGCTCGTCGGCGGGCGTCCGGCGTTCCAGGGACGCCGCACGCAGCGTCAGGTGCACCGCGAGCTCGTGCTCGAGCCAGCGGCCGAGCAGCAGGCTCCCGTCGAGCACCAGCACCGCACCGTCGGGCGCCTCCGCGTACGGTTCGCGGGTGGCTCGGTCCGCCTCGGCGTCCCAGAGCGTCGGCAGGTAGCGGCCCTCGTCGGCGAACCGGTCGAGCACCTCGCGGCCCAGTGCGTTGAGGTCGAGCCGGTCCTCCAGGTACGCATCGGGCTCGTACCGGCCGAACTCCCAGCGCAGGGACGCGGGCCGCAGGAAGTCGTCGGCGTGCACGCGCGCCACGGACCGTCCGGCGGCGCGCAGCGGCCCGACCAGGGCGTCGGCGAGCGCGGCCGGCTCGGTGGGCGGTGCGCCGTCGACGATCACGCGGACCCGTCCGGCACCCGCGGCGAGCACGGCCACGACCACCCGTTCGACGAGGACGTCGAGCGAGACCGGTTCGATGCTCACGCGTTCGATCGACCCTCGCCGTGCTCCTCGGCCGCCTGCTCGCGCTCCTCGATCACGTCCTTGCCCGGCCCGGAGAACTGCCGCGACCGCTCGAGCCCCTCGATGCTCCCGGTGAACAGGCGCGCGTCGTTGTTGCCGGTCGTGATCGTCATCGTGTCGTCGGCGGTGCCGTTGTCGGAGTCGTTCCCGGCCCACCGGCCCGGCGGCGGCAGCACCGGGGTCGGCCGGGAAGCGGCCTCCTCGCGACGAGCGCGCCGGGTCTCGCTCGCGACGGGCGCCGCGCCCTCGAACCGCGTCCGCGGCATGGCCTGCGGCGCCACGTCCTGCAGCCAGGCGAGCAGCCCCTCGCGCACGTAGCAGCGCAGGTCGAACAGGGTCGGGGCGTCGACGGCGCTGGCCAGGGCGCGGACCCGCACGTACCCGTTGACCGCGTCGGTCACCTGCAGCACGCCGACGCGCCGGTCCCAGAGGTCGGTGTGCTCGAGCAGGCGCACCAGCTCGGCGCGCATCGGCTCCACCGGCACCTCCCAGTCGAGGTCGAGCTCGACGGTGCCCAGGAGGTCGGCCGCCCGCCGGGTCCAGTTCTCGAAGGGGGTCGTCGTGAAGTACGTGGACGGCAGGATCAACCGACGGTCGTCCCAGATGTGCACCACGACGTAGGTGAGCGTGATCTCCTCGATCCGGCCCCACTGGGCGTCGACGACGACCACGTCGTCCACCCGGATCGCGTCCGTGAACGCCAGCTGGACGCCGGCGAACACGTTGGCCAGTGAGCTCTGCGCGGCCAGGCCGGCGACGATCGAGATGAGGCCCGCAGAGGCGAGCAGGCTCGCGCCGAGCGCGCGGGCCGGCGGGAACGTGAGCAGGATGCCCGCGATCGCGCACACCACGAGGATCGCGACCGTGATCCGGCGCAGCACCTGCACCTGCGTGCGGACGCGGCGGGCGTGCCGGTTGTCCGCGACGTCGATGCGGTACTTCTGGACTGCGGCATCCTCGACGACGAACGCGAGGCTCCCGATCAGCCACGTCACGGTGATGATCAGGGCGATGAGCAGCACGTGCTCGACCTGCACCGTCCAGTCCGCCGGATCGGTGCTGAGCCGCAGCGCGACCCAGATGGCGATCACCAGCAGCACGGCCCGCAGCGGCCGGCGCGACCGGCGGCTCAGGTCCGCGGCGAGCGGGGACTTGCGCGCGACCCGGCCCACGAGCACCGCGACAAGGGTCGCCAGGACGTAGGCGACGACGATCGCGGCGAGGATCGAGAGAACCGGGACGGCCACGCCCTGGACGTCGTGGGCGACGCCGTCGTCGGTGGTGGTGGCGGGGAGCACGTTGAGCAGGGGCACGCGCCTCAGCGTAGGCAGATGCGGCGCAGACCTCATCTTTCGGGTCCCGGACGTAGAGGGGCCCCGTCCCCTGCTTCGGAGACGGGGCCCACCGGAGAGGCGTCTCGCCGGCACGAGGCTTGGCGCACTCCCTGAACCCTGGAAGGGCGGTCCGGCTCTCGCCGTGACCCTCTGCAACGCGGTTCAGACCTTCGACCAGCCGATCACCCCAGGTTCGTGAGGAGGTCGGCTGCGACGATTCTCACCCTCCCACAGAACTGCCGCAAGCGGACCATGAATCCTCCTCGAAAACGCAAAGTAGCGTGGGTGTCCGTGAGCACCACCGTGACCGTCCGACGCCCGTTCGACCCTGCGCCCGCCCTCGCTTCGCTCGTCGCGCACGCCGTTCCCGGGGTCGAGGTGGTCGCCGACGGCACGGTCCGGCGGCTCGTGGTCCTCGACGGCCAGAGTTCGGTCGTCGAGGCCCACCTGGCGGTGGACTGCGTCACCCTGCACGCCTCGGCGGGTTCGACGGCCGCGCTCGAGCGCCTGGCGGGCCGGTGGTTCGGGCTCGCCGACGACCTCGGGCTCGTCGTGGACGCCCTCGCCGACGACCCGGTCCTGGGACCGCTCGTGGCCGCGCGGCCGGCGCTGCGCATCCTCGGGCATCCCGACGGGTTCGAGGCCGCGGTCACCACGGTCCTCGGGCAGCAGGTCTCGCTCGGCGCCGCACGCACGTTCGGGGGCAGGCTCGCGGCCGCCTACGGGACGCCGGGGCCTGCCGGGCTCCTCGCGTACCCGTCGGCACCCGAGCTCGCGGCCGTCGACCCGGTCGAGCTGCAGGGGGTCGTCCGGATCACCCACTCGCGCGCCCGGACGCTGCACGCGCTCGCGGTCGCGTGCGCTGACGGCCTCTCGCTGGAGCCGGGCGCGCAGGACGAGGCCGATGTCCGGGCGCGCCTGCTGGCCCTGCCCGGGATCGGTCCGTGGACCGTCGACTACCTCGCCCTGCGCGTGCTCGGCGACCGCGACGCGATGCCGGTCGGCGACCTGGTGCTGCGGCGCGCCCTGGGGGTCGCCGACGCACGCGCGGTCGCCGACGCCGCGCAGCGCTGGCGTCCGTGGCGCGCGTTCGCCGCGGTCCACCTGTGGACCAGCAGTGCGTACGCGGTGTAACCCTCACTGCCGTACGCCGTTCGTGCAGGTCGGACGCGCGTCCAGCATCTGAAGCGCCACGGCGCGGTCACGATCAGGCCACTTCGGGGGGTCGGCGGTCACGATTGACACCGCACCGAACCATGACGATTGCGACTCCCCTACGTTCGCGCCATGAAGCCCACGACGAGTCACCGAAGCCGATCCACCGCCCACCGCGGCGCCGTCCTCGCAACCGGCGTCGTCCTGTCCCTGAGCGCCCTGCTCGCCGGCTGCAGCGCCGGCGAGACGAGCGGCAGCACCGACGGCTCCGTGCAGGACGCAGTCGGCGGGGACCCCGCCGGCCCGGTCGAGGCGGCGCCCCCAGCCGACGTCGGCACCGACTCCGGCACCGACGCGACGGCCACGAACGTCGACGACGGACGCCAGGTCATCCAGACCGGCGACATCGCGATGACCGTGGACGAGCCGCAGGACGCCGCCCAGGCGATCGTCACGCTCACCGACGAGCAGGGCGGGCGCACCGACAGCCGCACCGAGAAGGCGGCGACCGAGGACAGCGTGGCCACCGCCGAGCTCACGATCCGGATCCCGTCCACGTCGGTGAACGGGATCGTCGTCGAGCTGCGCAAGCTCGGCACGGTCGACACGATCGAGCTGGGCACCGAGGACGTGACGAGCGCAGCCGAGGACCTCGACGCGCGCATCGCCGGTCTGGAGCTGTCCGTCGCCCGCATGTCCGACCTGCTCAGCAAGGCCCAGTCCAACGCCGAGATCGTCCAGGCGGAGGCGGCGCTGACCGAGCGGCAGACGGAGCTCGAGCAGCTCAAGAGCCAGCGGGCGCGGCTGGCCGAGCAGGTCTCCCTCTCGACGCTGACCATCTCGCTGCACGGCCCCGCGGTCGCGCCTCCGCCCGTCGAGGAGGAGGTCGTCGCGGAACCGGGACCGGACTCGTTCCTCGACGGCCTGTCCGCCGGTTGGGGCTCGTTCGTCGAGGTCCTCGGGGGCATCGCGATCGTGCTCGGGGTCCTGCTGCCGTGGCTCGTCGCCGGTGGCCTGATCACCTGGGGCGCCGTCGTCCTCTACCGGCGCTACCAGCGGCGCCACCCGCAGCCGGAGCCCGGCCCGATCGAGCACGAGCGGATCCCGGTCGGCGTCGGTGCGGGTCAGCCGCCGCAGGCGCCGCCCGCGCACAACCCGTACGAGTAGGGGGAAGCAGGCAGCAGCAGCAGCGGCGGGCGGGGCGCCACGGCGCTCAGCCCGCCGCGGCCACGGCTCGACGCACCGCCTCCACCGACCGGGCGACGTCCTCCTCGTCGGTCGACCAGTTGCTCACCGACACCCGCACGATGTCGCGGCCCTGCCAGTGCGACCCGGACATCCAGGTGCCGCCGTCGGCGATCAACGCCTCCCCCACCCGTCGGGTCCGCTCGTCGGAACCGAACGCGACGCTGACCTGCGTGAACACCACGTCGTTGACGATCTCGACTCCCTCGATCGTGGCCAGCCCGTCGGCGATCTGCCGGGCCCGCAGGACCAGCCGGTCGACCAGGTCCTCGACCCCCGACCGCCCGAGCGACCGCAGCGTCGCCCACACCGGCACCCCGCGCGCCCGTCGCGACAGCTCGGGCACCTTGTCGTGCGGGTCGCCCTCGCCCGCGAACGCCGCGAAGTACTCGGCCTGCATGCCGAAGGCGCGCCGCAGGGGCTCACGCCGGGCGACGACGGCGACGCCGCAGTCGTAGGGCACGTTGAGCGTCTTGTGCGCGTCCGTGGCCCAGGAGTCGGCGCCCGCGAGCCCGTCGGTCAGGTGCCGCAGGCGCGGCGACGCGGCCGCCCAGAGACCGAACGCGCCGTCGACGTGCACCCAGGCGCCGTGCGCGTGGGCGACCTCGATCGCCTCGGCCATCGGGTCGAACGCCCCGGAGTGCAGGTTGCCCGCCTGCAGGCACACGATCGTCGGACCGTCGACGGCGGCCAGCGCCTCCGCGAGCGCGTCGACCACCAGACGCCCCTGGGCGTCGGCCGCCACGGTCTGCGGCACGCCCAGTCCGAGGTAGCGCAACGCCAGGTCGAGCGTCCCGTGCCGTTCCTCGCCGACGACCACCCGGACGCGTGGCCCGCCCGCCAGCCCATCCCGGTTCAGGTCCCAGCCGGCCTCGGAGAGCACGTGCTGGCGTGCGGCGGCCAGCCCGGTGAAGTTCGCCATCGTCGCGCCGGTCACGAACCCCACGTCCGCGGTGGCCGGCAGCCCGAGCAGGTCGAGCAGCCACGTCGCCGCCGCGTCCTCGACGGCCACGGTGCCCGGCGTCGCGTACCGCATCGCGGTGTTCTGGTCCCAGGCGCTCGTGAGCCAGTCGGCAGCGAGCGCGGCCGGGTGCGAGCCGCCGATCACCCACCCGAAGAACCGCCCCGACGGCATGCCCATCAGCCCGGGCTCGATCTGCGCGGCCAGCTCGTCGACGACGAGCGCCGGGTCGGTGGGACCGTCGGGGAGCGGGCCGCCGAACGCGAGGTTGCGCTCCCTGGGGTGCACGGGCCGGTCGTGCAGCGAGGTGATCCACTCGCGGGTGTGCTCCGTCGCGCGCTCGAGCGCCGGCTCGAACTGCGGCCACCGTGCCGTCATGCCCCCACCCTGCCACCACGAACGACTGACGCCCACCAGCCGCATTCGTCCGGGTGCGTCCTGCTGCGGTGCCGATTTGTCCGCCCGCGGGTCACTCCAACGGCCCGAGCGCCCCGTCTGTCACAGCGCATAGCGTCGGTGTGACGACTGGACGCCCACGACGACGCGAGGAGGTGGACGTGAACCAGGTGGCCAAGAACCCGCAGTGGCGGGACGCCGAGCACTTCGCCGAGCGTCACGCCCGCACGGTCCTGGCGTTCGTCGACGTCCGCGTGAACCTCGACCCCCAGACCCAGCCGGACAACGCGATCGACCTGATCGGCTACGACTTCTCGGGCCGGGTCGAGCACGGGCGCAGCCCGGTCGAGCGGGCGGAGATCGAGCGCCTGCGGTCCGCAGCGGGGTCGACCGTCGCCGTCTTCTACTCGCGGTCGGGGTTCGCCAAGGTCGCGATCCTCTACGCCGAGGAGCACCACGTCGCCCTGTTCGGGTATACCGACTCCGGGTACGCGTCCCCGATGAACCAGTGCGCCACCGACCTCGTGCTCAAGGCCCAGGCCGAGAGCACCCGACAGGTGCGGACCGCCAGCGAGATCGTGTCGCGGCACGCCACCGCGGCCCGGCAGGAGGCCGAGCGGCGCGAGCGCGCGGCCCTCGCCGACGCGCTGCGCGCCGAGAGCGAGGCCCGGGAGGCGGCCGAGCGGCAGCGGATCAACCGCGCGCGGCACGAGACCCTGCTCGGCCGGACCGTCGCGCTGCTCCTGCTGATCCAGGTCCGGCCCGGCGCGCTGCGGGAGACGGTCGAGCACCTGGCCCAGTCGACGATCGTCAGCGCGGTCGCGGTCGCGGCGGGTCAGATGTCGCTCAGCGAGCGGCCGCACGCGATCGCGCTGGTCCGTGCCCTGTTCGACGACGCCGCGGCCGCCCTCGAGGTCATGACGCCGGCCACGTCGCGCGACACCACGAACTACTGGGCGTCCAAGCAGGCGATCGAGCGTGGTCTCGACGCCCTCGACGCCGCCGACGGTCTGGGCAGCGTGGGCCACGTGGGGCCCGACGACGTGTCGGCCCAGCTGCGGCAGGCCGAGCGCTGCTGGCGGGCGGTGGCCGACGAGCTCGAGCGCCGCGTGCCGGCCCCGACGCACAACGGCGTGCCGGAACCCCGCCGCGCGCGGCACCTGACCACCACCCGCTGAGCGCTCACCCCAGGGCGAACGACACGGGCTCCCCGCTCGCGGAGTCCGGCGCGATCCACAGCGCGAACGCGCCCGGGTCCACCCGGAAGCGGCCGTCGGGGCCGTAGTAGCCGAGCGCGTCCGCGTCGATCGTGAACCGGACCGTCTGCGAGGCCCCCGGTGCCAGCTCGACGACCGCCCAGTCGACGAGCTCCTTGACCGGTCGCGTGACGGCGGCGACCTCGTCGCGCACGTAGACCTGCACGACCTCGGTGCACGCCCGGTCGCCGGTGTTGGTCACGACGACCGACGCGGCGACCGACGACCCCGCCGACACGGTGACGTCCGCGTACTCGACCTGGCCGTAGGTGAGCCCGAACCCGAACGGGTACAGCGGCGAGGAGAGGCTGTCCTGGTAGCGACCGGTCGTCCGGTCCTGCGCCGGCTCGATGGGCCGGCCCGTCGAGCGGTGGTTGTAGACGAGCGGCTGCTGGCCGGTCGACCGCGGCAGCGTGATCGGGAGGCGCCCGCGCGGACCGGCCGCGCCGAAGAGCACGTCGGCGATAGCGTTCCCGCCCTCCGAGCCCGGGTGCCACGCGTACAGGACCGCGTCGGCGTGCTCGGCGAGCCACGGGATCGCGAGCGCGCGTCCGCCGAGCACCACGACCACGAGCCGGACGCCGACCGCCTTGATCGCCTGCAGCGTCTCCAGCTGGCCGACCGGCAGGTCGAGCGTGGTGACCGAGTTGGCCTCGCCCGAGCGCACCGGGTGCTCGCCGACGAAGGCGACGACCGTCGAGACCTCGCGGGCGGCGGCCAGCACCTGGTCGCTGTGCGTCCACGGCACCGACCGGGCGCCCGACCCCGTGTGCGGCGCCAGCCCGGCGGCGATCGTCACCACCTCGTCCGCGCGGCCGTCGAGCGTCCAGGTCCCGAACAGCGCGTCGGTGGCGTCGAGCAGCGGTCCCGTGAACAGGACGGCCTCCTCCGAGCCCGCCGTCAGCGGGAGGATCCCGTCGTTCTTCAGCAGCACGAGCGATGACGCCGCGGTCTGCCGCGCGGCGGCGCGGTGCTCGTCGGAACCCGCGACCTGCGCCTCGCGACCCTCGTCGGTGTACGGGTGCTCGAAGACTCCGCAGCGGAACTTCAGCGTGAGCACCCGGCGCACGGCGTCGTCGAGGAGGTCCGTCGGGACCACGCCGTCAGACACCAGCTGCTCGAGGTGCGCGGCGTAGGACCCCGACACCATGTCCATGTCGACGCCCGCCTCGAGGCCCTGGCGCGCGGCGTCGGCGGCGTCCGCCGCGACCCGGTGCTGCACGATCTCGCCGACGCCGTCCCAGTCGCTGACGATCGCGCCGTCGAACCCCCACTCGTCCTTGAGGATCTCGCGCAGGTACCGCTTGTTCGCGTGCACCGGGACGCCGTCGATGTCGTTGAAGCTCGACATCACCGTGGCGACGCCGGCGCGCACGCACTCATGGAACGGACGCAGCTGGAGGTTGCGCAGGCTGGTCTCCCCCGCGGTCACCGAGCCGTAGTCGCGCCCGCCCTCGGCCAGGCCGTAGCCGACGAAGTGCTTCGCGCAGGCCGCGATCGCGTCGGGCGCCGACAGGTCGTCCGTCTGCAGGCCACGCACCATCGCCGCCGCGAGCCGGCCCGCGAGGACCGGGTCCTCCCCCAGGCTCTCCGCGACCCGGCCCCAGCGGTGGTCGCCGGTGATGTCCATCATGGGCGTGAAGGTCCAGCCGATCCCGACCGCGCTCGCCTCCACGGCGGCCACCCGGGCGCCATGCTGCACCAGCCCGGCGTCCCAGGTCGCGGCCTGCCCGAGCGGGATGGGGAGCACGGTCCGGTGCCCGTGGATCACGTCGCGGGCCAGGAGCAGCGGGATGCCCAGCCGGGACTCCTCGACCGCGAGGCGCTGCACGTCGTTGACCGCGCGCACCGCGACGCCCTCGTCGCGGATGTTGCCCGCGGTCGCGCCGCTGGCCGACAGCGACGTTCCGATCCGCCCGGCGCGCAGGTCGTCGGCGTCGTCCACCGCGCTGATGTTGGCGGGCTGGTGCAGCTGCCCCACCTTCTCTGCGAGGGTCATCCGGGCGAGCAGCAGCTCGGCGCGTTCCGCAGCGGTGCGGGTGGCGTCCAGCCAGGCCTTGTCCATCGGAAGCGTTCCCTCTCGTCGGCGAGGGCATCACCCTATTCGGCCGCGATACCCGGCCGACGCAGGCGGGGTGCGAGAATCGGGGTGCAACGACGCGCCCCTCGACCCGAACCCTGGAGCCTTGCGTTGGCCGTCGACCTGAGCACCCGCCCCGCCGCGACACCCGCGGTGCGCTTCGTGCTCCCCCGGCGCACGCTCGGCTGGCTGGTCGCCGCCGGCGCCGGCGTCGTCGCGTTCGTCGTCCGCTGGATCGTGTGCGGCGGCGGTCCTGGGGTCCGCGGGTACCACGGGTACGACGACGGCGTGTACTTCGCGTCCGCGGTCGCGCTCGTGCACGGCGAGCTGCCCTACCGCGACTTCCTCTTCCTGCACCCACCCGGCATCACGCTCGCGCTGACCCCGTTCGCCGCGCTGACGCACCTGGTGAGCGACTCGGACGCCCTGGTCGCGGCACGGGTCGGCTTCATGGTGGTCGGCGCGGTGAGCGCGGTCCTGGTCACCCGGATCGCCTGGCGGTGGGGCACCGCCGCCGCGGTCGTCGGCGGGCTGCTCTACGCCGTCGCCGCCCCGGCCGCCTACGCCGACCGGCTCACGCTGCTCGAGCCCCTGGGCACCGTCACCCTGCTCGGCGGCGTGCTGCTGCTCCTGCGCTCGGCCGACGTCGGCGCGCGCACCTGGTGGACGTGGGCCGGCGGCGCGGTGCTGGGGCTGGGCGTGGTCGTGAAGATCTGGGACGTCGTGCCCGTGCTCGTCGTGCTGCTCTGGCAGCTCGTGGTGCGCGGCTGGCGACCAGCCCTGCGCGCGACGCTCGCGGCCGGCGCCGCCGTCGTCGTCGCGATCCTGCCCTTTGTGCTGACGGGCGGCTCGCAGATGTTCCGCTACGTCGTGCTCGACCAGCTGGGTCGCCCGCGGGACGGGCGTCCGACCACCGACCGGCTGCTGGGCATGACGGGCGTGAACGTCACCAACCTGACGCTCGACGAGTCGCACCGCCACCTGCTCCTGGTCTTCGCCTGCACGGCCGTCGTCGCGGCGGCGGTCCTCGCCTGGCGCGGCCGCCGCGGTCGCCTGTGGGTCGTCATGCTCGCCGCCCAGGGCGCCGTGCTGCTGCTGTCGCCGTCGTACCTGCCGCACTACGCCGCCTACACGGCGCCGGCGCTCGTGCTCGTCGTCGCGGCGGGTGTCGCGGCGCTCCCCGACCGCACGCGCGTCCCCATCGCGGTGCTGGGCTGTGTCTCGCTCGGTCTGACGATGGGCGCCTTCCGGGAGTCGCCGCTCGTCGACTTCCCGGCCGCGCAGATGTCCGCCCAGCTGCCCGCCGGCTGCGTGCAGGCGGATGCGCCCACGGCGCTCGCGCTCCTCGACGTGCTCTCGCGCAACCTCGACCAGGGCTGCGACGTCGCCGTCGACCTGTCGGGCCAGACGTTCGACGCGGGCCACACCGACGGGAGCGGCTCGCCCGTGGAGCGGATCGACAACGCGCAGTGGCAGCGCGCCGCCCGCGAGTACCTCATGTCCGGCGAGGCGATGGTCCTGGCGCGCACGCGTGGGAACTACTTCGACACCGAGACGCTCGACGCCCTGGACCGGTGGCCCACGGTGGTCGACTCGCGCGGGATCCAGCTGCGGCTGCCCCCGGGCTGAGGCCGGTCAGGTCGTGAAGACCGTTCCCAGGACCACGAGGTTCGAGAACGTCACGACGAGCTTCACGGCGCCGACGCTCGCCACCGCGAGCCAGATGAACCACGTGTAGCGGGACGTCGGCCGGTTGGCCAGGACGAGGAAGACGAGCACCAGCGGGATGGTCACGACCAGCATGAACACGGGGACCGAGCCGACGAACGCCTGACCGGCTGCCGACACGGGGTTCCCCTCGTGGATGCCCTCGACGTGCGGGAGCGTCGAGGTCGTCAGGGCGTCGCCGATCGCCCCCAGCATGGCCAGGACCGCGACCGCGCGGCACCAGCTGCTCCGACGCCACGCCGGCAGCGTGCCCTCGAACCAGTCCACGGAGTCCGCGAGCTGGTCGGAGATCGTGGCCGGTGCGGGCTGCTGGGACCGGTCGGCGGTGGCCGTCGCCGCGGAGCCGGACGTCAGCACGCTCATCGGAGGCTCACCTGCGCCTCCGTCGCCACCCTGCCTCTGTCCCGCTGCACAGTGACGACTATCGACTGGGTGTTAGCACCTGTGAGCGGAACGCGTGGCCGTTCACCCGTCCGTGCAGGGGCGCCGACCCACGATGATCACCGAACCTCGTCAGCCGGCTGCGCCGTACCTGAGCCCGTCGAGCAGGAGACGCAGCACCCGTCGCGTCCTCTCGGGGTCCTGGGCGTCCGCGGTCGCCGAGCAGACCCCGCTCACCGCGCGCAGCACGTCCATGGTCTCGACGTCGGTGCGGACGACACCGGCGTCCTGGGCGGTGACGAGGAGCACGTCGCCCGCCGCCTTGAGCCGCGCATGGACGTCGGCGAAGATCGCCGAGGCGTCGTCGCCGAGCGCGCCGCGAAGCGCTGTCGCGAGGCCCTTCTTCCGGCCGACATATGTCACGAAGCCGAGGATCCAGGCTTCCAGCGCCTCACCGGGCGGGAGCGTGGCGGCGAGGCGTGGCGCCTCGGAGCACAGCTCGTCGACGCTGCGCCGGTAGACCTGCTCGATGAGCACCGTCCGGTTGGGGAAGTGCCGGTAGAGGGTTCCGACCCCGACGCCCGCGCGGCGGGCGACCTCCTCGAGCGAGGCGTCGGTGCCCTCGTCGCCGAACAGCTCGGCGGCCGCCTCCAGGATCTTGTCGCGGTTGCGCGCGGCGTCCGCGCGCAGGGGCCGCACCGCGGCGTCCGGCTGGGCCGTCGGCTCGGTCGCCGTACCGGACTGCCCCACGTTCCACCCCTGTTCGCATGTTCGTCGTCGTCAGCTGTTGCCTAAACGGAGGCAGCCTCCGTATAGTTCCTCTAAGTGGAGGCTCCTTCCACTTATCCCATCGTACGTCGCGGAGGTCCGCGTGTCTGCCCCATCTCCCGTTGCCCGAGTCGCCTCGTCGCGACTCGTGCTCGCCGCCATCCTCACCACCCAGCTGATGCTCGTCCTCGACGCCACGATCGTGAACGTCGCCCTGCCCGACATCCGCACCGACCTCGGGTTCACGCCGACCGGCCTGTCCTGGGTCATGAACGCCTACACGCTCGCGTTCGGCGGCCTGCTGCTGCTCGGCGCCCGCGCCGGCGACATCCTCGGCCGGCGCCGCGTCCTCATCGGCGGTGTCGCACTGTTCACGCTCGCCTCGCTCGTCGGCGGGTTCGCCCAGTCCCCCACCGAGCTGCTCGTCGCCCGCGCGGTCCAGGGCGCCGGCGCGGCGTTCGCCGCTCCGTCCGGGCTCGCGCTGCTCATGGCCCGCTTCCCCGAGGGGCGCGAGCGCACGCGTGCCATCGGCTACTACTCGGCCGTCTCGATCGGCGGCTCGGCCCTCGGCCTGATCGCCGGCGGCATGCTCACCCAGTGGGTGTCGTGGCGCTGGGTGTTCTTCGTCAACGTGCCGATCGGCATCGCCCTGATCGTGCTCGCCCGCGTCGTCCTGCCCGAGACGCCCCGGCACCCCGGCCGCTTCGACCTCCTCGGCGCCGCGACCTCGACCCTCGGCATGACGTCGCTGGTCTACGGGTTCGTCCGCGCCGCGAGCTCGGGCTGGAGCGACCCCGGCACGATCCTCGCGTTCACGGCCGGAGTCCTGCTGCTGGCGGCGTTCATCATGGTCGAGCTGCGCGCGCCGGCCCCGATCACGCCCCTGCGGCTGTTCGCGGACCGCACGCGGTCCTCGTCCTACGTCGCCCGCCTGCTGCTCGTCGCCGGGATGATGGGCATGTTCTTCTTCCTGACCCAGTTCCTGCAGGAGATCCTCGGCTACTCGCCGCTCGCGACGGGCTTCGCGTTCCTGCCGCTGACCGTCGTGCTCTTCGTCGCGTCCCGCGTCAGCGCGTCGCTGGTGTCCCGGCTCGGCGTCCGGCCGCTGATGGTGGGCGGCCTCGCGCTGTCCACCACGGGCCTGCTGATCCTGTCCCAGATCTCGGCGGACAGCTCCTACTGGGCCGTCCTCGTGCCGCTCGTCCTGTTCGGTGCCGGCAACGGGCTCGCGTTCGTCCCGCTGACGTCGCTCGGGCTGGCCGGCGTCGCGCCGAAGGACGCCGGTGCGGCCTCCGGGCTCGTCAACGTCAGCCAGCAGGTGGGTGGCTCGCTCGGGCTGGCGATCCTGGTGACGGTCGCCTCGTCGGCCGCACGGGGCGCGACCCCCACGGGCAGCACCGCGACCCAGATCGCGCAGCACGCGTTCGTCGTCGGCGCCGACCGGGCGTTCTTCGTCGCGGCGATGTTCATCGCGGCGACCATGGTGCTCCTCGCCGTCATGGTGCGGACGCCCAAGGCTCCGGCCGTCGAGACGCAGCTCGAGCGCGACCTCGAGCTCGCTCTGGACTGACCCCGCCGGTCCGGCTGCTCGACGAGAGCGGCAGCTCGCCACCTTCGCGTGGCGGGCTGCCGCTCTCGTCGTCCAGGGTCGTCAGCGGCGCCCGGGCACGGCCAGCCGACGCACCACCGTGCTCGGACCGCGGGCCGTGCCGTGCGCGTTCCACGCCTCGGTCAGCCTCTCGGCGACGACCTCGACGCGCGAACGACCACCCAGACGACGCGCGGCGCCGGGCTGCACGGCCCACGCGCCCACGAACCGCCCGGCGTCGAGGATCACGTTCACGCGGGTGCTCGGCACGATCGTGACGACGGCCGCCCAGGGCACCCAGGTCTCGTGCAGCACGTTGCGGACATAGATGCCGGTCGTGCGGGCCTCGACGACCGGCAGCAGGGACCCGAGGACGCTGAACGCCGCCAGGATCACGCCGAGCACGACGTAGACCGCCGACCCGCGCGACGCCCCGACCCCGATCATGAGCAGCCCGAGCGCGACGCCGAGCCAGCCGGCCACCAGGGTGCTCGCCGACATCCGCTCCCGCCAGAGCTGCTCACCGTCTCGGAAGGTCTGGGTCACGGTCTCGTATCTACACCCTCAGGGCAGGTAGCCGCCGATCATTGCGTCCACCCACGCCTGCTTGTCGGCGCTCGAGCAGTCCGACGTGTAGTGCGTCCACGACGCACCGAACCGCCGGGCCACGCAGTCGGCGGCCCTCTCCTGCGGGCGGTCCCCGAACGCGGGGGCCATGCGGTCGCCCAGCTCGCCCCACGACAGGCCGTACGCCGCGGCGAGCCGCCCCTGGTAGATGTGGGCGATCTCGTGCCGGACCACGTCCTGCGTCTTACCGGGGTTCCCGGCGAGCGCTGAGCCGTTGACCATGATGTACGAGGTGTTGCCGGACCACACCGCGCCGAGGTGGCCGGCGAGGTCCGGGTCGTCCCAGTGGATCGAGACCCCGGCGTTGCCTGGAAGCGCGCGCAGCGCGGCCTCCCCCACCTCCTGCACGGTCCCGCCACCCTGAGCTGACGGCGGCGCGGGAACCCGGCTCCTGCTCTGGTGGCTCACGGGAGTGACGGAGTTGCGCGCGGCGGCCTCAGCAGCGCGCCGTGCCTGCTCGGCGTTCCACGCCACCTCGGCAGCCGTGACCTCCCCGGTCAGCCGCGACACCTCGCCGGTCGCGACGACCACGCGCGAGTAGACGGTCTCGGGCGCGGCGAGTGCGCCGACCGCCGACTCGAGCTCGGCGCGGTGCGCGTCGTCGACCTTTCCGGCCGAGCTGGCCAGAGCGGCGGCCGCGTCGGCGAGCGCGACGTCCCGATTCCCGGCGACGGCGGCGCGCTCGGCCTCGATCGACTCCAGCCGCGTGCGGACCGCGCCGTCACGGGCCGTGTCGAGGAAGGCCAGCTCGGTGCGCCAGTCGGCGGACAGGGCGTGCACCTGGTGCGCGACCTGCCGCTGGTGCTCGACCAGCTCGGCATGCCGACGCGCCTGGACGCCCGCGCTGGCAACGAGCCCGGTGGTCCACGCGACGAGGACGACGACCAGCGCGACGAGGACGACGTGGCCGTTGACGCGACGAAGATCGGCCAGGGTGATGCGCGGGACACGGGGCAGATCGAGTGTCGACAAGGGAAGCGCCTCTCCGGGGGAACACGCTTTCCTTCGGCAGGTCGGGGCTTCCAATGAAGGTCATAGGCACCTATGACCAACAAATGTTGTGGAGATCACTCGTCTGGGTGGTAGAACCTCAGCCATACGGATGACGTTCTCGGGCGATGCCTATCGTGCCTGCTCAGTGCGGCGCAAGGCCAGGACCGGCCGCTGCTGACCGACCTGACTGTCCCCCAGATGACCGTGCTCTCAGTCATAGGCTTTGTCAACGGCCTCCGCGTCCGTCGCCGCGATCAGGCGCTCCCCGACGGACCGCACCACCGCACGCAGCTCCGGGCCACCCCTAACCTGGAAGGGGACCGGGATGCCCGTGAGCCGGCCTGCGTACCAGGGCGGGTCGCTCGTGCTGCCCACGAGACGGCACGACGAGCCGTCGACCGGTTCGATCCGGCCGAGATCTCGCGGCAGCCAGCGGGCCGCTCGGTGCGCCGGGGCCTCGACGACCACGTCGACCGCGTACTCCCAGCCGACCGCCAGGTGCTCCTCGAGCTCCGCGACGGGGTCGAGGTCCGCAGGCGGCTCGAACGTCTCGGCGAGCACCTCGACACCGCCGACCCGGTCCACCCGGTACGCGCGCCGCGCATCCGCGGCCGGCGAGTGGCACAGCAGGTACCAGCGGCCGTGCCGGACGACGACCGCCCACGGCTCGACCTCGGGCTGCCAGGCGTTCCCGCCCTCCGAGCGGTACGTCAGCCGGACCCTGGTCCGCGCCGAGCACGCCTGCACCAGCGCGGTCGCGATCGTCGGGTCCGGACGCGCCGCCGCACGGTCGGGCGCGGGTGCCGCGACCTCGCGCACGGCCCGCACGGGGGCCGCGACGGACTCGGGCAGCGATCGAACGATCTTGCCGAGCGCGGTCCCCACCGGCTGCGTCGGGTCGTCGGCCTCGTGGTGCCCGTCGAGCACGGCCATCACCAGCGCCAGGGCCTCCGAGGCGGTGAAGACGAGCGGCGGCGGTCGCAGGCCGCGTCCCACCCGGTAGCCGCCGTACGGCCCGCGCGTCGAGACGATCGGGATGTCGGCCTCCCGCAGGGTCGCGACGTAGCGCCGGGCCGCCCGCGGCGAGACGCCGAGCCGGTCGGCGATCCGGTCCGCGCTGATCCCGGGGCTCGCCTGGATGAGCTCGAGTGCGGTCAACGCTCGCGCCGTGGGGTTCTGGTCCTCGCTCACCATCCCTGCCTTCCGGACGCTTCCCGTCCGGAACCACCCTAGAACGTAGGGTTGTCGACGTGACGAGCCGCGACGACCGGCTGCGCGGCTCCTGGGACCGCCGCGCCAGCGCGTACGACAGACGCATGAGCACGGCCGAGCGGAAGTGGTTCGGCGCCGCCCGTCCGTGGCTGTGCCGACGAGCCACCGGCCGCACGCTGGAGGTCGCGGTCGGCACCGGGCTGAACCTGCCCCACTACCCTGCCGGTCTGGACCTCACGGGGATCGAGTGGAGCCCGTCGATGCTCGCGGTCGCGGTGCGGCGGGCCGCCGACCTCGGCATCACCGCGGACCTGCGGCAGGCAGACGCGCGCGACCTTCCCTTCGCGGAGGCCTCGTTCGACACGGTCCTCATGACGTTCTCGCTGTGCAGCATCCCCGACGAACGTCGTGCGGTCGACGAGCTGGCCCGCGTGCTCCGGCCGGGCGGGCTGCTGCTCCTCGCGGACCACGTGGAGTCGTCGAGCTGGGCCGTGCGGTCGTTGCAGAGGCTCGTCGACGTGGTGTCGGTGCCGCTCCAGGGCGAGCGCTTCTGCCACCGGCCGCTGCGCCAGGTGGAGTCCCTCGGGTTCACGCTCGAGGCGCACGAGCGGCGGGCTCTCGGCATGGTCGAGCAGCTGGCCGCCCGTCGGCCGTGACTGCTCAGGCGAGCCGGAACAGCGCGGGGCCGACCACGCGCACGCGACGCACCTCGAGGCCTTCGTAGAACCGTCGGCCCACGCACTGCATGGACCAGGCGTGCTCGCGGCACAGCTCCTCGGACGACCACACCTGCGCGTAGCCCCACCCGGGTGCGTCCAGCCGCGCACCGTTGACCTCGCCCATGACGGACACGAAGCGTTCGTCGGCCGAGCCGTCGAGCGGCACGGGTCCGATGGGGTGCACGACGGCCCAGACGATCGACCCCACGACCGGGTCCCCGAGCCTGATACCCGCGGGTGCCGTTGTGCTCATGAACCGAGTCTCGCCGCCTGCGGCGAACACCAGACGGACGTCGTCGGAACGCTGGTGGAAGGTCCGGCGCACGGCCCCGGCCGGGAGCTCGCCGCAACGAGCTCGCTGACCCGGACGCGTCAGGTGCCTACGCCTCGCCGCGCTCGACCGTGCGGCTGCGCCGGAAGTCGTCGGCGATCTGCTGCGCCTGGGCGCTGATCAGCTGGACGTAGTCGGAGAGCAGCGTCTCGACGAGCTCCGGCCGGGCGCCCGCCTCGGACGCCCCCTTCCAGAGCCGTTTGGCCGCAGCGATGTCGGCGTTCGACACTTCCACGCGCAGGTCCATGACCCGAGCATCGCCCACCGCAAGCGCTGTGACCATCGTCCCGGAGCAGCCTCACCCGGAGGTTCCACCGTTGGTGTCTGGAGTCAGCGCGAGCGGCCGAACACCCCTGACCACGGTCACCGGCGGGTGTGTCTGGCTCAGGTCAGCCAGACCGCCCGCCAGGGCGCCAGCCATAGCGCGCCGTCGTCGCCGAGCTCCACGTTCGTGCCGGTCAGCGCGTCGCGGGCGTTCACGAGCCCGTGCTCGCGCAGCCGGGAACTGACCACCGGCCGCCAGTCGCCCGTGACGTTGTAGGCGGCGAGCATCGGCCCGAGCGGGTGCCGACGCACGATCGTCAGCACCCCGGGGTCGTCGGGCTCGAGGACCTCGCTCGCGACCGAGGCGTGCAGGTGCGGCAGCGACGCCCGCACGCGGGCGAGGTGCCGCAGGCCGCCGTACACCCGCGCCTCGACGGTGCCGGGGTCGTCCAGCCGCGCGACGACCGCCGGGTCGAGCCGCGGTCGGTGCGCCCAGCGGTTGTCGTCGGCGTGCCCGGCCTCCGACGCCCAGTGCGGGTCGTTCGGCAGCCCCAGCTCGTCGCCGGACCACAGCACCGGGACGCCGCCCCAGCCCATCACCACGGCGTGCGCCAGGAGCAGGCGGGCGATCGCGGCGTCGGTCCCGTGGCCGGTGTCCCGGGCGGTCTCGAGGCCGACGAGGCTCGCCGCGGTGCCGCTGATCCGGCGGTCGCCCGTGGCGGCGTTGTGCTGGAACACCAGCCCGCGGGCGTCGGAGCCGGGGAACGACCCGGCGTACCAGTCCGAGAGGAACTGGCGGTGCAGGTAGCCGTCCAGGCCGACCGCCCACGCGTCGGCGTCGTCGATCGCCCAGCCGATGTCGTCGTGGCACCGCAGGTACGTGACCCACGCGGTCGTGGTCGGGGTCGGCGGGAGCGCGCGCAGGGCGCGGGAGGCGAGACGGGTGTCCCTCGAGGCGAGCATCGACCACACGTGGACCATGAGGGCGTTGTGGTACGCCAGGTCGCTGACCTTGCCGTGGTGGACGCCCGTGCCCAGGTAGCGCACCAGGTCCCCGGGCCCGACGATCGCCTCGGCCTTGAACACCACCGCGGGGCACGCGATCCGCGCCACCGCCCGCATCGCCTGCGTGATCGCGTGCACCTCGGGCTCGTTCTGGCACGTCGTGCCCATCCGCTTCCACAGGAACGCGATCGCGTCCAGCCGGAACACCTCGACGCCCTGGTTGGCCAGGAACAGCACGACGTCCACGAGCTCCGCGAACACCCGCGGGTTCGACCAGTCGAGGTCCCACTGCCACGCGTTGAAGGTGGTCCAGACCCAGCCCGCCACGTCGTCGTCCCACGTGAAGCTGCCCGGTGCGAAGTCCGGGAACACCTCCGGCAGGGTGCGCTCGAACGCGTCCGGGACGGCGCGGTCGGGGTAGACGTGGAAGTACTCGCGGTAGTGCTGCTCCCCCGCCCGTGCCCGGCGCGCCCACTCGTGCTCGCGCGCCACGTGGTTGAGCACGAGGTCGAGCACCAGGCTGATGCCGGCGCGCCGCAGGTCGGTGGCCAGGGCCCGCAGGTCATCCATCGTGCCCAGGTCCGGACGCACCGTCCGGTAGTCGGCGACCGCGTAGCCGCCGTCGTTGTCGCCGTCGCGCGGCAGCAGCAGCGGCATGAGGTGCAGGTACGTCACGCCGAGCTCGCGCAGGTAGTCCACCGAGCCACGCACCCCGTCCAGGTCGTCCGCGAAACGCTCGGCGTAGGTGGCGTAGCCCAGCATCTGCGGCTGCTGGAACCAGTCGGGCGCCAGGGTGCGCTGCTGGTCGAGGCGGTGCAGCTCGGGGTCGCGCTCGGCGTAGGCGCGGGCCGCCGACCCGACGAGGTCGACCAGGAGCGCCTGGCCGGCCTCGCCCGGGTAGACCGTCTCGACGCCGTCCCGCAGATCGGGCCACCAGCGTTCGAGCCGCAGCTCGAACAGCTCTGCGCGGGCCGCATCGAGGTCTGCGAGCGCAGCAGCGGCGGCAGCCCTGACGTCCGCGGGCGGAACCATGTCAGCTCCTTGCCGGCCAGGAGGTGACTGGCCGCGACAGGTCCATTGTCACCAGACCCGACGACGTTCAGCGCGGCGAACGCCTCACTCCTCCGGCGCGGTCACCGTGGTCATCGACGCGATCCACCCGTCGGCGTCCGTCTCGTCGACGACGAAGTCCTCCATCGGGCGCTGCAGACGGGACGTGCGGTCCGACGAGACGACGCCGTCCCACGAGCTCTGGAACACCGGTGCCTTGCTCATCAGGTCGACCACGAACCCCAGGTAGCCCTTCTCGGCGTCGTCGATCTGCGGGTCCGCCTGGATCACGGCGAGCGCGTTGGTGGTGGCGGGCAGGTTGCCGAGCGCCAGCTGGTCCGTGACGAACTCGTCGCTGTAGAGCTGCGCCAGGAACTGCGCGATCGCCGCCGAGTACGTGGTCTGTGCACTCACGTTGTAGAAGCCCCCGGTGCCGCCCGTGATCGCACCGGGCTCCCCACCCGCGTCCGCGAGGTCGGGGAAGGCGGTCCAGCCCAGGTTCGTCGCGACGAACTCCGGGTCCGCCGACTTCAGCCACTCGTAGTTCCGGCTGCCCATGAGCTCGTACGCGGACGTCCCCTGGACCATCAGCCGGGCCGTGCCGGCGGCACCCGCGCCCTCCGTGTCGAACACCGGCCCGAATGCACCCGAGTCCCGCAGGTCGGCGAGGTCGCTCAGCGCCGCGCGGCTGGCGTCGCTGCTCCAGACGCTCGCGTCGCCGCCCAGCCCCGCCGCGACGGCGGCGCTGCCGGCGTGCCGGGCGTACAGGTACTGGAACCACAGCTGCGTCGGCCACAGGTCGCGGCCCGCCAGCGCGATCGGCAGGTGCCCCGAGTCCGTCAGCGGCTGGACCTGCGCCAGGAGGTCCTCCCAGGTGGTGGCGGGCTCGACGCCGGCGTCGGCCAGGACCGCCTTGTTGTAGAAGAGGAACGCTGGCTCCACGCCCCGCACGGGGATCCCGTAGGCGCTGCCGCCGATGACCTCCTTCTCGAAGACCGTCGCGAGGAACGAGTCCTTGAGCGCGGGGTTCTCGGTGACGAGCTGGTCCAGCGGCAGGACCAGACCCTGCTCGACCAGCGCCTGGATGTCGCGGGCACCCCCGCTCATGAAGACGTCGGGCGCGGCCGTGCTGCCCAGCCGCGACCGGACGTACGCCTGGTACTGCGAGCTGTTGTCGGCCACCTTGTCGAGAACGGCTTTGACGTCGGACGTCTCGTTGAACCGTGCGACGGCCGCCTCCTCCGCCGCGACCGAGCCGTCGTTCAGGACCGCGATGTGGAACTCGTGGTCACGCTCGGGCACGCCGCCCGCACCGCCGCAGCCCGCCAGGGCGAGCGCGACCAGCGACGCGACGGCGACGCCCGCAGCCCGCTGCCGGGACCGCCCACGGACATGCCCGTTCCACCGTCGACTCGCGCGCATCAGAACTCCTTGTGAGGGGGCTCCGCCCGCGCGCGGAGAGACAGGTTCCGGATCAGCGATGGCCGACCGTCGATGGTCGACCGGACCTCGTCGTCCGGCAATGAGAACGAGGTGAGATTAGGACGCCGGAATCGTGAGCACAAGACATTCACTTACAGCGCAGTAAGCGAATCACCACGGGGGAACAGGAGGGGTCAGGTTCCGACACGAATCGACGGCGAAACGCGAGTGTTGGCGAGGGATGTGCCGATTTGCCCGGCAGGATTTTCCACCCGGTCCGATCTCGGGACCGACCGGACGGCCAGCCCCTCCTCTGTTCGTGCTTCGCGCTGCCGACGTGCAGGCACGCGGCGCGCTTGAATGAGCCATGGCCCCGGAACACTCACCCGCCGTCGAGCTCGAGGTCGGGTCCCGCACCGTGCGGCTCTCCAACCCCGATCGCGTCTACTTCCCCGCCAGCGGCGCCACCAAGCTCGACCTCGCGAACTACTACCTCGCCGTCGGTGACGGGATCGTGCGTGCGCTGCGGGATCGCCCCTGCATGCTGCATCGCTACCCGACGGGCGTCGCCGGGGAGAAGGTGCACCAGAAGCGGCTGCCGCGAGGCGCTCCACCGTGGATGGAGACGGTGGAGGTCTACTTCCCGCGCTACGGCCGCACCGCCGACGAGCTGTGCGTGACCGAGCTGGCCCACGTGATCTGGGCGGTGCAGATGTCGACCGTCGAGTTCCACCCGTGGAACAGCCGTCGGGCCGACACCGAACGCCCCGACGAGTGGCGCATCGACCTGGACCCGATGCCGGACTGCCCCTTCGACCGGGTACGACGGGTGGCGCACGTGGCGCACGAGGTCCTGGACGAGCTGGGCGCAGTCGGCTGGCCGAAGACCTCCGGGGGCTCCGGCCTGCACGTCTACGTCCGGATCGCGCCGGAGCACGGGTTCGCGGACGTACGACGAGCAGCGCTCGCCTTCGCGCGGGAGGTCGAACGCCGTGCACCGGACGACGTCACGACCACGTGGTGGCGGCGCGACCGGGATCCGTCGCTCGTGTTCGTCGACTACAACCAGAACGCGCGCGACCACACCATCGCCTCGGCCTACTCGGTGCGCGGCACCCCCGACGCCACCGTGTCGACGCCCCTGCGCTGGGACGAGATCGACGACGTCGATCCCCGCGACTGCACCCTGCGCACGGTCCCCGCACGTTTTGCCGAGCTCGGCGACCTCCATGCCGGCATCGACGATGCGGTGTTCGACCTGGCGCCCCTGCTGGACTGGGCCGAGCGCGACGAACGCGAGGGGGTCCCGGAGCCCCCGGAGGACGAGGGGTGAGCCGACCTCCGTCGAACGACGATGGCCCGGACCATCCGGTCCGGGCCTTCGTCATCGTGTAGCGAGGGCAGGATGTGAACCTGCGACCTCTGGGTGATGAGCCCAGCCGGCTACCGAGCTGCTCCACCCCGCGTCGGTAGTCCACCGCGATGATCGCCACACGCCGGTGCCCCCTCAGGTACCCGGTGGAGACGTGCTGGAGGTTGCCACGGAAGTCCGCCCAGCCGACCGTGTGCGCGTCCCGCACCGAGACGAAGCGCGGCGGGGCCCCGCGGAACTGGACGTAGGGCCATCCGGTCTGGCTGACCGTCGCGAGGTACAAGCCGTCCATCCGGGCCGGGAAAGCAGCCTCTCGTTGACCCAACGGGTCGGCGCCCGCAGGCACCCGTCGCCCTTGACCGCACCCGGTCGTAGAACTCGTCGCTGCCGTAGTGCTGCTGGTCCTCGCGGACGTCATCAGTGAGGCGATGCACCCGTACTGCCTTCTCACGTCGGCTCCCTGTCGTCCGGGTCGTGCGGGCGTCCGCGCTCCCGCCGCGACGGCTGCCGAGAGGAGGTCAGGCGGTCACGGAGGCGAGAGCCTCGCGGATGACCTCGACGACCTCCTTGGGGTGGGAGAGCATCAGCAGGTGGGACGAGTCGATCTCGGAGACCTTCATCCCCGCACGCTCGTAGCCGAACCGCTCGACGTCGGGGTTGATCACGGTGTCCGAGGAGGCCACCACGCCCCAGGCGGGCTTGGTCTTCCAGGCGGCGACGCTGGCCGGCTGCGCGAACGCGACCGCAGCCAGCGGGCGCTGCGAGACGGCCAGCACGCGGGCGAGGTCGGGGTCGACGTCGGGCGCGAAGATCTCCGGGAACCTGGCGACGTCGACGAAGACGTCGGTGCCGGGCTCGTCGGAGCCGTCGACGGGGAACGTGGCGTAGGCGAGGGCCCCCGCGAGCGGTGACTCCGGGAAGCGTCCCTGCAGCTCACCGAGGCTCTCCCCCTCGTCCAGCGCGTAGCCGGCGAGGTAGACCAGTCCGACGACGTTGTCCTCGACACCGGCCACGGTGATCACCGCGCCCCCGTAGGAGTGCCCGACGAGGACGACGGGGCCGTCGATCTGGCGCACGACGGAGGCGATGTACGCGGCGTCACCGACCAGGCCGCGGTTCGGACCGGCCGGGACCACGACCTTCGTGCCGTCGTCGAGCAGCTCGGCGACGACGCGGGCGTAGCTGGAGGCATCGGCGAAGGCTCCGTGGACCAGGACCACGGTGGGTGTGACTGACATGGCTTCTCCTCGGATCGCACCGCCGACGGGACGGGTCTGCTCGCGGCGGTAGACGGCTGTTCGGATCGCTCCCTGTGCCGCCGACGCTAGAGAGCCGGTGTGGAGAAGAAGTGACGAACGAGTGGACCGCCGTCCGCGGGACCGGCGGACGTCAGTCCTTCAGCACCGCAGCCTCGACCCGTTCGAGGATCCACCGTCTCGTGCGGTCCACTCCCCACCCGAAGGTCTCGACGGCGAGGACGAACTGGGCGTGCCGGAAGTGGAAGAAGATGATGCGCGCCGCATCGTCCACCGACAGACCATCGGCCAGGTCACCGACGTCCTCGATCCCCTGGACGATCACGGCCAACGCCTCGTGATGACGCTGATCGGCGATGCCGACGAAGTCCGCTGCCGGCGGAGCGCTCGCGGCCGCCCGGGTGACGATGCGGATGATGTCGTCGTCCGCGGCGTAGAGCTCGACGTAGCCGTCGGCGAGCGTCGTCAGCTTGGCATGTCCCGTGGTGGCCGCCGCACAGTCGGCGATGATGCGGGTCACCAGGTCGCTCCGGGTCCACATGTCCATCAGCGTCCGGAGCAGACCCTCCTTGCCGCCGCACTGGGCGTACACGGTGGCGGCGGAGACCCGCGCCTCGCGGGCGATCGACGGGACCGTGGTCTGCTCGTAGCCGTTCGCGGCGAAGAGCTTGCGGGCCGCCTCCACGACGCTCTGCCGGGTCATCTCGGCGTACTCGTCGCGCCGGCTGGGTGGTCGTGACTCGCCTGGCACCGTCGGTGGTCCCGTCCCTCGGTCGTGAGATCTGGCTAGAGAGGTACTCCAGCGCCTAGATTATCTGTCGAGCAACCGCACGAGCGCTCCAACTCGCACCACGCCACTCAGACGACCAGAGGCGGAGCCGGCGGACAGGAGACGGACATGAGCGTGACGCTCGTGCACGAGGGCCCCGACCGGGTCGGGCCACCGGAGCTCACGCAGCCGTTGCGCCTGCAGGTGCTCGGTCCGCTCCGGCTGTGGCGAGGCACCACCGAGCTCGACGCCGGACCGCGCCAGCAGAGCTATCTGCTGGCGCTGCTCCTCGCTCGGGGCGGCCGTCCCACCGGCGCCGCGGAGCTGATCGACCTGATCTGGGGCGAGGGCGCGCCCGCGAGCGCGTTGAACGTGATCCACAAGCACATCGGTTCGCTGCGGCGTCTCCTGGAACCCGACCTCCCGTCCCGCGACGCGGGCACCTACCTGGTGCGCCGGGGCGCCGGCTACCTGTGCGCGGCAGGAGCGGACGTCCTCGACCTCGCGGCGTTCCGCCATCTCACCGGCGCTGCACGATCAGCCCTCGCCGCAGCCGACGGGACGACGGCACTCGACCAACTCGTCGAGGCGCTCGGTCTGTGGAGCGGCCCGGCGGGCGACGGGTGGGCGCACGGGCCTGCGGCCGCGTCGATCTTCGCCGGCCTCGACGACGAGTTCTTCCGGGCCTGTGTCGACGCCACAGGGGTCGCGCTGTCCCACGGTTGCCCCGAACGGGTCCTGCCCGCATTGCACCTCGCCGCCACGATGGCGCCTCTGCACGAGCCGGTGCAGTCGTGCCTGATGGACCTGCTGGGCGCTGCGGGCCTCCAGGCCGAGGCGCTCGCCGTGTTCGACACGGTGCGCAGCCGCCTGGTGAACGACCTCGGCATCGATCCTGGAGCTTCGCTCGCGGCCGCGCACCACCGGGTGCTCGCGCAGACACGATCGTCGACCTCCGCCACGCAGCCTGCCCCGCCCTCGGGCACTGCGGCTGGGGACACGGGCGTCCCGGGACGACTTGTCGGCCGCTCGGACGAGATCGCGACGTTGCGCCACGCGCTCGAACCGACCTTCGCCGCGAGAACAGCAGTCGTGCTCCTCGAGGGTGAGCCCGGGGCCGGGAAGAGCCGCCTCCTGGAGGAGGTCGCCTGCCACGCTGCGGCACGTGGCGCTCTCGTCGTGCGGGGCCACTGTCTGGAGGGCGAGGGGACCCCCACGATGTGGCCGTGGATCGAGGTGGTGACCGGCCTCGTCGACGCCATGGCGCCGGACCGGCGCGAACGATGGCTCTCGCGCGATCTCGGCCACCTCGTCGGCACCGACGCGGCCTCGTGGCCGACGCTCCCGATCCCTGACAGCAGCGCCCGGTTCCGCCTGCAGGAGCAGCTGGTCGACCTCATCGCGGAGTCGGCCCGGGAACGACCCGTGGTGATGGTGATCGACGACCTCCAGTGGGCCGACCCCAGCTCTCTGCAGGTGCTCGAGCACGTCATCGCCCGGCTCCCTGCCGGCAGCGCCGCCGTCGGTGCATCTCGCGACTCCTGCCCCTCGCCCAGCCCCGACCTGTCCCACACGCTCGCCGCAGCCAGCCGCGCGCCCGGACACCGCCGGGTCAGGGTGGGGCCTCTGAGTCCGCCCGAGGTCGCCGAGCTGGTCCAGCTCGAGACCGGCGTCGTCCCGACCACGGAGATCGCCACGCTGGTGCACAGCCGCACGGGGGGCAACCCCTTCTTCGTGCAGGAGCTGGGCCGGCTGTGGACGGCCGGCGAGGCGGCGTCCAGGCCGGCGGTGCTGAGCACCGGTGTGCCCCTGACGGTCCGCGACGTCGTCCGCGACCGCCTCGGCGCACTCGACCACGATGCGCAGGAGCTCCTGGAGGTCGCAGCGCTGGTCGGCCGGGACGTCGAGATCGCCGTGCTCGCCCGGGCAGCATCTCTGGACGTGTCAGCCAGCCTCGGACGCCTCGAGCCCGTGCGCGCCCTCGGCCTGATCGGCCCGAACCCGGGAGATCCGTACAGCTACCGCTTCGTCCACGACCTCGTGCGGCAGGCCGTGTCCGAGGCGATCCCACCGGGCCGCGCCGCCGCGCTCCACGGACGGATCGCCGATGCCCTCGAGGGCGCCGGGCTCGGCGGAGAGTCCGTCGCCGAGAGGGTCGCCCACCACCTGTGGGCGGCAGGTCCCCTGGGCGATGCGGCCCGGACGGTCGACGCCCTGATCCGCGCCGGAGCCCGGGCCAAGGAGAAGACCGCTCTGGGCGCGGCAGAGCGTCAGCTCAGATCTGCCGTGGAGCTCGCGCGCCGATCGTCCCTGCTCGAGCTGGAGCTCGAGGCGCTCTCGCAGCTGATCGCCGTCGTCGGCATGCGCTCGATGTACGGCCGGACGTCGGTGAGCCTGCTGGAGCGGGCGGAGCAGGTGGCCCGGGGCCTCGTTCGCGAGCGGGATGCCGCCGGGTTCCTCTTCTCACGCTGGACCGCGCACGGCCAGGGCCTCGAGCTGGAGACCAGCGGCCCCCTCGCTCGTCGGCTGCTCACGCAGGGCACGGCGTCCGACGACCTGGTCGTCCGCATCTACGGGCAGGCCGCCTGGGGGATCCACCAATGGCACCTGGGCAACGTCGGAGAGTCGTTCCGTACCCTCAGCGCGATGCACTCCGACGGCCGGTCCGAGGAACGCGCGGCAGACCCCGACCCGGTCCGGGACGGTCTGCAGCTCCTCACCGCCGGCACGTTCGCCGAGATCTCCGCGTACCACGGGGACGCCGCACAGGCGCGAGTGCTCCACGACCGGCTCGAGACAGCGGCCGGTGACGACCCCTACGCGGTCACCGTCGCCACCACCATGGCGGCACGGACCGCCGCAGTCGTCGGTGATCCCGAGTGGGCACTCGGCCGCAGCGAGCGTGGGATCGCGGTCGACCCGCACTTCTCCTTCGTCTTCCTCGGGACCTACCTACGGCTGGCCCGGTGCTGGGCGATGGCGATGAGCGGGCGCGACCCGGGGCCGGCGTCGGACGAGGCGGAACGACTGATCCTGGTGAACCTGTCGAACCCGGTTCGCTCGTGCGTCTCGACCTGGTACGCGCTGCTCGCCGAGATGCGCATCGCCGCGGGGTCGCTGTCCGCCGCGTCCGCGGCCCTCGATCGTGCCGACGACTGCCTGGAACGCTACGGCCAACGCTCGGCAGAAGGGCTCGTGGTCCTGGTGAGGGCGCAGCTGGCTGCGGCCGCCGGCGACCATCTCGGCGCCGTCCGCCTGGCCGAGCGTGCCCGGGCGGTCGCGCTCGGCCGGGGCGCGCACCTGTTCGCGAGTCGGGCCGAGCTGCTGCTGAGCTCGCTCCAGGTCTCGCCGGTTCCCCGAGCGGTCTCAGCGGTGCATCGCTGAGCAGGGAGATCGCGTGAACGACGAAGGCCCGGACCATCAGGTCCGGGCCTTCGTCTTCTTGTAGCGGGGGCAGGATTTGAACCTGCGACCTCTGGGTTATGAGCCCAGCGAGCTACCGAGCTGCTCCACCCCGCGTCGGTGAGTACAACCTACCTCAGACCGCAGGGGCACCCAAATCGCAGGGCCCCGACCGGCGGTTGCGTACGTCACAACCGCCGGTCGGACGCCGTCACGGGCTGAGCTTCTCCTCGGCCGCGAGCGCGGCGTCGATGGCCGCGTCGAGGCTCTTCTGCGCCTCGCCGTAGGCCGCGAAGTCGCCGATCGCGAGGGCGGCCTGGCCGTCCTGGATCGCCTTGTTCGCCTGCTGGAGAGCCTTGGTCAGGTCGGCTCGCACCTGGGCCTGCGTGTCCGAGTCGGGGGGAGCGGTGCCGGTGTCGCCACCGGTGTCGCCCGTGCCCGCGTCGGGTGGCGTCGTCGGTTCCCCGGCAGTCGGATCGGTCCCGGCGTCGCCGGCGTCCGCACCTGAGTCGCCGCCGAACACCTGGTCGAGGGCACCGTCGAGGGTGTCCGCGAACCCGATGTTGTCGCCGAAGCCGACGAGCACGCGCTGCAGGGTCGGGTACGTGGTGCCGCTGGCTGCCTGGACGTAGACCGGCTGGACGTACAGCAGTCCCCCACCGACGGGCAGCGTGAGCAGGTTGCCGCGCCGGACCTTGGAGTCGCCGCGGCTCAGGATGTTGAGCTCGTTGGAGACCGTCGGGTCGGACGTGAAGTTGTTGTTCATCTGCCCGGGTCCGGGCACCGTCGAGTCGCGCGGCAGCTCGAGCAGCCGCATCTTGCCGTAGTCGGCCGACGGTTTGCCCGCCTCGCTGCCGGCGTCCGCGTCGACGGCGAGGTAGCCCGTCATCACGTTGCGCGCGTTGGCGCCCCGCGGGATGAACGTGGACATCAGCGAGAACTTCGCCTTGTCCTGGTCGGGCATCTTCAGCGTCAGGTAGTACGGCGGCTGCGGGACCTTGACGGTGCTCGTCGGGTCGTCCGGGTTGTTCCAGAAGTCGTTGCCCGAGAAGAACTGCACCGAGTCGGTCACGTGGTACTGGGTGAGCAGGTTGCGCTGCACCTTGAACAGGTCCTCGGGGTAGCGCAGGTGGCTCATCGTCGCGCCGTCGATGTCCGAGATCGGCTTGAGCGACGTCGGGAACGTCTTGGACCACGCCTTGAGGATCGGGTCCTTGGCGTCCCAGGCGTAGAGCGTGACCGAGCCGTCGTAGGCGTCGACCGTGGCCTTCACCGAGTTGCGGATGTAGTTCACGTTCTTCGGCTGGAGCGCCTGGATGGTGTCCGACGTCTCCGTGAGGGAGTCGGTCGTGGCGGCGTCGAGCGACCGGGACGCCGAGTACGGGTACTGGTCGGTCGTGGTGTAGCCGTCGATGATCCACTTGACGCGTCCGTCGACGACCGCCGGGTACACGCGGCCGTCGAGCGTCAGGTACGGGGCGACCTTCTGGACGCGCTCGCGCGGGTCGCGGTCGTACAGGATCTGCGAGTCGGGCGTGACGCGGTCGGAGAACAGGATGTTGCCCTGCCCGAACTTCAGCGCGTAGAGCAGCTTGTTCAGCGGGCTGCCGATGCTCGGGCCGGCGCTCACGGTCTGCGTCGGGAAGCGCGTGTTGACGGCACCGGAGGACGCGTCGTCCGGGTAGTCGAGCTCCCAGCCGGTCGTGCCCCCGGGGCCGCCGACGATCGAGTACTCGGGCGACTTCGGGCTGAAGTAGATGCGCGGCTCGTAGGGGCCCATGTCGCCCGTCGACGGGATGCCGCCCTCCCAGAAGTCGGGGGCACCGCGCGCGGCGGTCGTGTTGCCGAACGCGGCGACGACGCCGAAGCCGTGCGTGTAGACCGTCGCGTCGTTGGTCCAGTTGCGCTGCTGCGCGTCCAGGCCGGCCAGGTCGAGCTCGCGCACCGCGATCACGGTGTCGCGGCTCTCGCCGTTGACCTCGTAGCGGTCGACCGCCAGCGAGTCCGGGAAGTCGTAGAAGCCGCGGATCTGCTCGAGCTGCTTGAACGACGGGCTGACCACCTGCGGGTCGAGGAGCCGGATCGACGCCGTCGTCTCGGCGTCCTGGCGCAGGGCGCCGGCCTCGGCCGTGACCTTGGCGGTGTAGTCGGTGGTCTCGACGTCCTTGAGCCCGTAGGCGTCGAGCGTCGCGTCGATGTTGCGGGAGATGTACTCCGACTCGGCGTCCTGCTGGTTCGGCTGCACCTGGAACTTCTGCACGACGGCCGGGTAGATGCCGCCGACGGCGATCGCCGCCACGATCATGAGCCCGACGCCGATGGCCGGCAGGCGCCAGTTGCCACGGATCGCGGTGACGATGAACAGCACGGCCACGAAGATCGCGATGAGGGCCAGGATCAGCTTGGACGGGATGACGGCGTGCACGTCGGTGAACGAGGCGCCCGCGAACTTGTTGCTCTGGCTCTTGGTGAGGATCGAGTACCGGTCGAGCCAGTAGTTCGCGGCGATGAGCAGCATGATCACCGCGGCGATGACCGACAGGTGCACGCGGGCCGCGCGGGTGGTGCGCGGCGCCCCGCCGCGCTGGCCACCGATCCGCAGGCCGCCGTAGAGGTACTGGGTGGCGACGGCGCCGATTCCCGCGAGCACCGCGACAGCCATGAGGAACGACGCGACGAACCGCAGGCCCGGCAGCGTGAACATGTAGAAGCCGAGGTCGATGTGGTACTGCGGGTCCACCTGGCCGACGGTGCCGCCGTGGATCCAGAGCTGGATGGTCGCCCACTGCTGGGACGCCGCGGCGCCGGCGAACAGGCCGAGCACCGCGGGGCCGACGATCATCACGAGCCGACGCAGCGGCTCGATCGCCTCGCGGTACTGGTCGAGGTTCGCCTGCTCCTGCGTGGAGGGCGCGTACACCGGCCGGGACCGGTACCCGAAGCTGAGGCTCCAGCCGACCGCGCCCGCCATGATGGCGAACCCGAGCACGAACAGGATCAGGCGCGTGCCCCACTCGGTGGCCAGGACCTGGCCGAAGCCGAGCTGGCGGTACCAGAGCACCTCGGTCCACACCTGCGCGAGGATCAGCACGACGATCACGAGCACGCCGAGCGTGATCAGCGTCGGTACGAGCGCTCCCCGCCGGCGCTGGCGTGCCGGGGCTGGGCGGGGCGGATTGGCAGATGTCACGGTGCTGCGGTCCTCGTCGTCGGCAAAGCGTCCTGGCTGGTCTGGCACGGTACCGGACCTGCCTGAACGGCCGCACCGGGCGAACCGCTCGATCCCAGAACGCATCGTTCACGGCGCCAGTTCCCACCGTTACCAGTTCGAGTCCCGAGGCGTCCGGATGCGACCATGAGGGGTGACCGAAACTGCTCCGGACCCCGCGCTGAGCGCGCTCGCCGAATCCGTCCTCGAGATCGAGCGGCACGTCGCCGAGGCGGGCTGGGACGGACCGGTGCGCGTGTTCGCGCTGGTCCGGACACAGGAGGCCCTGCTGACCGAGCCGGGCCTCGCCGCACAGCTCGAACCGTCGGTGCTGGCGGCCGCGACCGCGCAGCCCTGGCACCTCACCTCGATCGAGCAGGAGGAGCTGCCCTCGGCGCCGGACCTGGAGACGCTCCTGGCCGGGCTCTCGTGGCCGGCCACCGTCGACGGGATGGCCGTCACGGTCGAGCGCGTCGTGCTGCCGCCCGCGGCCGAGGAGGCCATGCCCGACGACGCCGGTGCGGCCCTGGAGTACCTGCTTGCCCATCCCGAGCGGCAGGACGTGCGGCTGGCGGTCGGGGCGCTGCGCGGCGGACCGTCGTGGTGCGCCGTGCGGATGCGCGCCGACGACGACCCCCAGCAGGTCGGTCAGGGACCCGACCTCGTCCCCGGGCTCGTCGCCGCGGTGCGCTCGACCTTCGACTGAGCGAGCGAGCCGGGCCCGCCTACGGAGCAGGCGTGCAGGTCGGCAGGTCGCTCGTCTTGCCCGCGCCGATCGCCTCGACCGCGAGGCGGGCCTCGTGCAGCGTCGCGATCTTGACCACGCGGAGCCCGTCGGGCACGTGCCCGACCACCTCGTCGCAGTTCGACGACGGCGCCAGGAACCACGACGCACCGTCGCGCAGCGCTCCGGGCATCTTCTGGCGGATGCCCCCGATGGGGCCGACGTCGCCGTTCACGTCGATCGTCCCGGTCCCGGCGATGTCCTTGCCGCCGGTCTCGTCCTGCGCCGTCATCTTGTCGATGATCCCGAGCGCGAACATGGTCCCGGCGCTCGGGCCGCCGATGTCGTCGATGCTGATCGTCACGTCGACCGGGAAGTCGAACGACGGGTCGATGTAGATGCCGATCTGCGCGGTGCCGTCGTCCTTGGTGCCCGTGACGACCGGCACGTCGACCGTCTGGCCCTGCCGCGTGACGGTCAGGGTGATCGTCGACCCCGGGTCGACCTCGCCCAGGTGGTCCAGCAGGGTGGTGTAGTCCGGCACCGGGATGCCGTCGATGGCGACGATGACGTCGCCCTTCTCGACCTTGCCGTCGGCGTCGGAGTCCTCGACCGTTCCCGCGACGACGAGCGTGGCGGGGACCTCGTAGCCCAGCTCCGTCAGCGCGGCCACGGTCGCGTTCTCCTGCGACGAGACCATCTCGGCGTTGTTGGACTCGTTGATCTCGTCCTGCGACGCGTCCGGCGGGTAGAGCAGCTCGACGGGGAGCACCACCGACGACGGCGACACCCAGCCCGAGATGACGTCGCGGATGGTCGACGGGAACCCCGGCCCGCCGGTCCCGGAGACCGTCGTGAGCCGCAGCTCGCCGGTCGTCGGGAAGGTGTCGGCGCCGCTGATCGTGATGAGCGGGGTGCCGTCGTGCTCGCCGAGCACGTTGCGCGTGGGACCGGGGCTGTTCACCGCGTACGGCGTCGGCAGCACGATCAGCACCGCGAGGAGCACGGCCGACGCGAGCATCGCGACCGAGAGCATGATCGAGCGCGGGGTGGCGCGGGGCGCCGGCTCGTCGAAGTCGTACGGCGTCTGCGGTTCCGGCGCGACCGGGGGCTGCTCGAGCACCTGCCGATCATCCCCTACGCAGGGGTGCGTCAGCGCCCTCGCCGCGCACGGGCCTGCCGCCATACGGCCGCGGTCCCGACGAACGCCACCGCCGCACCGGCCGCACCGATGGCCGCGGCGTCCCGCGTGCCCAGCCGCCGACCGGCCACGGCCACCCGGCCCTGGACCCCCTCGAGCAGCACGTCGAGGCACTGCGCGCTCGACCACGCGGGCTCCCAGCCCGCGGCCCGCAGCCCGTCCGACGCCACGGTCCACGGGTACACGACGAACGCCAGCTCACCGGCCGGCGAGGGCAGGACCCCGACCTTGTGCAGGCGCTCGGCGGTGCCGAAGGCGGTGGTCGCGGCGAGCTCGATCCCGCGCATCCCGGCGGCCCGCAGCACCTGGCCCGGCTCGAGCGCGTCCGTCGCCCCGACCGTCAGCGGTCCGACGAGCCCGTGCTCCACCGCGAACCGCGCGGCCGACGCCACGTCGTCGACGTGCACGAACTGCCACTGCCGCCTGGCGCCGCGCACCGTCAGCAACCTGGGCGCCTCGAAGTGCCGCGTGACGAACGTGTCGACGCCCGCACCCGCGAGCGCGGCCGGCCGCAGGACGGTGATGAGCGGGCTCCCGCGTCGCGCACCGCGCTCGAGCACCGCCTCCATGGCGAGCAGGTCGCCGACGAGCCCGTCGCGGGACGCCTCGTCGAACGTGGCCGCGGCATCTGCGTCCCGGATCTCGGGCCGGTCGGGCCACGCCCCGTGCACGGCCGCCGACGAGATCGCGACGAGGTGCCGTGCACCGACGGCCCGCGCCGCGGCCAGGGTGCGCTGGGTGTGCGCCACCACGGCCTTCTGCCGTTCGCTGGCACCACGCGAGCCGGCGCCGACCATGTCGCCGGGGTGCCCGACGAGCACCACGACCGTCGCGCCGGCGAGCAGGTCCCGCGCGCCCTGGGGCGGCAGCTCGTCGACCGTTCGGACGGTGCTCCGGGGGTCCTGCCACCCGGTCGCGAGGCCGCGCGCGACCGGGCCGCGCCCCACCMCGACGACGACGGCTGCGTCGTCGTCGGCCGTCGTCGCGACCCCCCGCCGCGGGCTGCGCCCTGAGCGAACCTGCTCCCCCACCGTTCCCCGATCCCCGGGCTGCATGGTTACTTTGGAAACGCAGCCGACCCAATCGTCTCAGGTGGTTCTTCGAGGAGGACACAGTGAGTCCCGACAACTCCGCCGTGCCGGGCGACAGCGTCCCTGCCTGGGAGCAGATGATGCGCGCCATGCTCGGCGAGGGCGCCGACGAGGCGATCCGCGAGCTCCAGTCGCGCGGCTTCGACCCCGCCGCGATGGCCGCTGCCTCGGGACTCCCCGACGACCCCGCCGCGCTCCAGCAGGTGGTCGCCCAGGTCCAGGCGCTCCTGTCGGCGTCGGGAGACGAGCCCGTCAACTGGCAGATGGCGCACGACCTCGCCCGCCAGCAGGCCGCCGCCGGCGGCGACCCGTCGCTCACGGCCCACCAGTCCAAGCAGGTGCTCGACGCGCTCGCCGTCGCGGAGCTCTGGCTCGACGCAGCCACCGACCTGCCGCCCTCGACCGGCACCCCGCACGCATGGAGCCGCGCCGAGTGGGTCGAGGCGACCCTGCCGACCTGGCGGACCCTGACCGAGCCCGTGGCCTCCTCCCTGTCCTCGGCGCTGGTCGAGGCGCTCGGCGGCTCGCTGCCGGGGGGCCTGGACGCGCCCGAGCTGCCCGGCCTCGACCCGAGCCACCTGCTGCGCCAGCTGGGGTCGGCGGTGTTCGGCATGCAGGTCGGCCAGGCCGCCGGGACCCTCGCGCGCGACGTGTTCGGCACGACGGACATCGGGCTGCCGCTGCTCGACAGGCCGGCTCCCGCGCTCGTGGCCGCGAACGTCGACGAGTTCGCCGAGGGCCTCGACGCGCCGGCCGACGAGGTGCGCCTCTTCCTCGCGCTGAGGGAGGCAGCCGCAACCCGGCTCTTCACGCACGTGCCGTGGCTGCGCTCGCACCTGCTGGCGACGGTCGAGGCCTACGCCCGCGGGATCACGATCGACGTCGACCAGCTCGAGGACGCGGTCTCGTCCATCGACCCCACCGACACGGCTGCCCTGCAGCAGGCGCTGTCGGGCGGCGTCTTCGCCCCGCACACGACGCCCGACCAGGTCGCGGCCCTCGAACGGCTCGAGACGGCCCTGGCGCTCGTCGAGGGCTGGGTGGACGAGGTCGCGTCGAACGCGGCGCTCCCCCACCTGCCGCACACCATGGCGCTGCGCGAGATGATCCGCCGCCGCCGGGCCGCCGGCGGTCCGGCCGAGCAGACGTTCGCCAACCTCGTCGGCCTCGAGCTGCGACCCCGCCGGCTGCGCGACGCCGCCGCGCTCTGGGCCCAGATCGCCCGCGACAACGGCCCGGCCGCGCGCGACGCCGTCTGGGACCACCCCGACCTGCTGCCCGGCACCGAGGACCTCGACGACCCCTCCGGCTACGCGGCCCGCCGCGCGACCGCGGTCGACGACGCCGCCGAGATCGACCGCGCGCTGGCCGAGATCCTCGGCGAGGACCCGGACGACAAGGCCTGAGGGGTCCTAGACCTCGTCGAACAGCGTGGTGCTGAAGTCGTCGTCCAGGCTGTCGTCCACGTGGTCGACGGCGTCCGGCGTCTCGTCGTCCTCCTCGTCCGCCGGTTCCCCGGCCGGGCGGTCCGCCCCGTAGGCGTAGCCCTCGAGGAAGCCCCGCGCCCGGGTGGTGCGCGGGTAGGAGTCGAGCTCGGCCCAGAAGTCCGGGCCGTGGCCCGCGTGCAGCAGGTGCGCCAGCTCGTGCAGCAGCACGTAGTCGAGGACCCACCGCGGCATCCCGCGGACGCGGTCGGAGATCCGGATGGTGCCGTCCGACGGTGTGCAGGAGCCCCAGCGGCGCCCCTGGTTGGTGGCCCAGCGCACGCTCGTGGGGATCGCGCGGCTGCCCAGGTACCGGGCGGAGAGGTCCAGCGCCCGGGCCGCGAGCTCGACGTCCGACGGCTTTCGACGACGTTCCTGGGCGTCCAGCCGGGCGAGCATCCGCTCGACCCACTCGTTCTCCTGGGCGCGCGTGAACCGCGCGGGGACGGCGACGATCGTGCGCTCACCCTCGCGCCAGGCCGAGACCGTGCGCACGCGTTTGCGCGACCGGCGGATCTCGACCTGTGACAGGTCCTGCGTGGACGGCACCCCTGAACGCTAGCGCGGCCGTCCGACACCCACGGGAATTCCCCCGTCTGCGCACGGCGCGTCCCGCGGAATCTCGCCGATCTGGGCGCGCGAGCCCACTACTGTGATCGTCGCGCGGGCGTCGGTGCTTCACCACGCCCGGCCGCCGGCCGGCGGATCCCCGGTCCGGTGCACGACACCGAGGGAGGCCACCATGGCTGAGACGTATGCGGGCGAGTTCTACTGCGTGAAGTGCAAGGAGAAGCGCGAGGCCGAGGGCGACGTCGTCATCTCGGAATCGGGTCGGCGCATGGCCAAGGCCGTCTGTCCGGTCTGCGGCACCAAGCTGAACCGGATCCTCGGCAAGGCCTGACCACACCCAGCACCGCGCCACGGGGCATCGTCCGGACGGACGGTGCCCTTCGGCATGTCCGGGGCCTGTGGACGACCCCCGACGCCCGCTCCGACGAGGTGCCAGAGTCCACGGATGCGACTGCGTGGAGGGCTTCGTGTGCTGCGCCGGAGCGCGACCGAGGTGCAGGTCGGAACAGATCCGCGCTGGGCGGTCCGGCTCACCGACCTCCCCCCGTCGGACACGGACCTCCTGGTCGACCCCGTGGTCGCGGGCCTGCTGTCCCAGGCCCACCTGACCCAGGACGACGACGAGCCTGTGCTGCGAGGGCCGTCGGCGGTGGATGCGCAGGTCTGGTCGCTGCTGCGCCCGGCCGCGGACGGTCCGTCGGTGGTAGCAGCGCGCGAGGAGCGGGTGGTCGCGGTCCTCGGGCTCGGTCCGACCGGCCTGGGCATCGCTGTCGGTCTCGCCGCGGCCGGCGTCGGCACGGTCCTCCTGGACGACGAAGCGGCGGTCCGCCCGTTCGACGTCGGGCCGACGGGATACTCCTGGACGGACGTCGGGGCCTCGCGCACCTCGGTCGCCGCGCGCCGGCTGCGGGACGTCGCGCCGCGGGTGTCGACGGAACCGGTGCGCTCACCGGACGTCGTCGTGCTCGTCGAGACCGACGTCGCCGACCCGCTCCGCGGACCTGCCCTCGTCGCCGCGGGGACCGTGCACCTGTCGGTCGTGCTCCGGGAGGCGGACGTCGTCGTCGGCCCGCTCGTCGTGCCCGGGCGAGGCCCGTGCCTGCGGTGCCTCGACCTGCGCCGCACGGATGCCGACCCGGCCTGGCCGAGCCTGCTCGACCAGCTCGGTCGCTCCGACCCGGCCGTCGAGGCCGCCGCGACCGCTGTCGTCGCCTCGGGACTCGGAACGGCCGCGGTGCTCGCCCACCTCGACGGTGCCGGTGGTCGTCCACCGGGCACGGTCTTCGAGGTCAGCGCTCCGGGCGCGGTCCCCCGGGAACGCGCCTGGGCGGTGCACCCTGACTGCGGGTGCACCGCCCTCCCGGCCGTCCCGTAGCGGTCATGCCGCGGGAGCCGCGTCCTTGCGGGGACGTCCACGACCACGCTTGGTCGCGACCACCACACCGCCGATGAACACCTCGCCACCCCAGACGCCCCACGGCTCGGCACGCTCGAGGGCGCCGGCCAGGCAGCCCTCCATCAGCGGGCACTCCCGGCAGAGGGCCTTGGCCTGCTCCACCTGGGCGGTGCGCTCCGCGAACCAGAGCTCGGGGTCGTTGGACCGGCAAGGGATGAAGTCGGCGACCATCTGGTCGAACTGCTGACGGTCGTCGGTCGTGCTGTCGGTAAGGGGCCAGGGGCCGGATCCGCCCTGGTTCACCGTGTCGAGCAGCGTCGTGAGCCGCACGATGTCCTCCTGATGTCCTTGCTGGTGAGCGTCTTGCGTCGGTGCCGGACCGTCCGCCTTCGCCCACCCGAGTCATCGGGAGAAACAGAAAGGCCGCGGGTCCGAGTTCGGACTCCGCGGCCTGTGCCCTCGTGGAGGGCCTAGATCATGGGAGTCCAGATACGGGGGTGACGATCGGTCCACGTGCGCTTCGACACGGCACGACCGATCGGCTCGAGAGCGGCACCGCCGATAGGCAGAGCGCTCCCCTGGTAGCCGAAGGCGACGGGTGCGAGAGATCGCGGAAGGAACGCGCAAACGGCGTTCGTCGTCTCGATCATCGTGATGTTCATCGGGGCACCCACCTCCTTCGCACTCGGGCCCTCGCGTCTTCCGCGCGGCCCATCAACAGGGACATCGTCACCCTAGGGCGGGGTTCCGAGGGTCGACAACCTAATTAGCGACAAATCTTCGACGAGTTTTTGCCATCGCCCGTTCGGCTCAACGAACCGGGCTCCGGAGCGCCTCGAGGACCTGTTCCCCGACGTCCGCGAGCATCCTCGGCCCGACGCCGCGCACCTGACCGAGCTCCTCCAGGGTGGCCGGTCGGCGCTCCGCGATCGCGCGGATCGTCGCCGTGGTCAGCACCGAGCCCGGCTGCCGGTTCAGCTCCGCCGCCCGGGCGTCACGCCACCGCGTGAGCGACCCGACGAGCTGCTCGTCGGGCTCGGCGGTCGACACCTTGACGGAGCGGCGCTCGCCCGGCCACAGGTCGGTGAGGAACCGCGACACGTTGCGCGACGCCCGCGCCCGCGGGTGCCGCGCCCGGGAGTACGACAGCTCGAGATGCTCGCGCGCACGCGTGATCCCGACGTAGAGCAGCCGGCGCTCCTCGGCGACGGCCGCATCGGTCTGGGCCTGCACGGTGGGCAGGAGCCCGTCCGAGAGGCCCACGAGGAACACGGCCTCCCACTCGAGGCCCTTGGCGGCGTGCAGCGACGCGAGCGTGACCCCCTCGACGGTCGGCGCGTGCTGCGCCGCGGCGCGCTCGTCCAGCTCCGCGACGAGGTCCGAGACCGTCGGCGCGGCTGCCGTCGGCGGGGCGGCCGCCAGCGTGTCGGCGAGCGAGACCAGTGCCTGGAGCGCGTCCCAGCGCTCGCGGCTCGCACCGCGACCCTCGGGCGCCTTCTCGGTCCAGCCGGCCGAGCGCAGGATGTCGCGCACCGCCTCCGGCATCGGCACCTCGGGGTCCGCGCTGCGGGCGCCGCCGCGCAGCAGGACCAGCGCTTTGCGCACGTCGGCCCGGTCGAAGAAGCGGGCGTTGCCCCGGACCTGGTAGCCGATCCCCCGGTCCGCGAGCGCGGCCTCGAACGCCTCAGACTGCACGTTCGTCCGGAACAGGACCGCGATCTCGGCGGCCGGCACCCCGCTGCGGATCAGCCCCGCGATCTGGGTGGTCACGCCGACCGCCTCCGCGTCGTCGTCGGCGTACGTGACGAACGAGACGTCGGGGCCGTCCGGGCGCTGGGCGCGCAGGGCGAGGGCGGCCGGACCGTCCGCCCGCCGCATCAGGTGGTTGGCGAGGCCCACCACCTGCGGCGTCGAGCGGTAGTCGCGGACCAGCTCGATGGTGGTCGCTCGGGGAAACGACGCCGTGAACGCCGTGAGGTGGTGGGCCGTGGCACCCGCGAACGAGTAGATGGTCTGGCTCGGGTCGCCGACCACGCACAGCTCGTCGCGCCCCCCGAGCCACTGGTCCAGGAGGTACTGCTGCAGCGGGCTGACGTCCTGGTACTCGTCGACGACGAAGTACTTGTACTGCTCGCGCACCGAGTCGGCGACGTCGCGGCGCTCACCCAGCATCGCCGCCAGCAGCAGCAGCACGTCCTCGAAGTCGATGACGCCCTGCTGGTCCTTGGCCGTCTCGTACGCGGTCATGAGGCGGGCGACGGACTGCGGGTCGACGCCGCCCGGCGCGGGCCGGTCCGTCGCGGCGGCGGCCTTCTCGTAGTCGTCCGCCGTGACGAGCGAGACCTTGGCCCACTCGATCTCCGAGGCCAGGTCCCGCACGCTCTCCCGGTCGGTCTCGACCCCGACGAGCTGCGCGGCGTGGGCGACGACCTGCAGCTTCTTCTCGAGGATCCGCGGCGGCGCACCGCCGACCACCTTGGGCCAGAAGAAGCCGAGCTGGCGCAGTGCGGCCGCGTGGAACGTGCGCGCCTGGACGCCCGAGGCGCCCAGCAGGCGCAGGCGCGTGCGCATCTCCCCGGCGGCGCGCGCCGTGAACGTCACGGCCAGGACGTTGCCCGGCCGGTACGCGCCGACCTGGATCCCGTAGGCGATCCGGTGGGTGATCGCCCGCGTCTTGCCCGTCCCGGCGCCCGCCAGCACGCGGACGGGGCCGCGCAGCGTCGTCGCGACGGTCCGCTGCTCGGGATCGAGCGCGTCGAGGAGGGGTTCGGAGGACATCGCGCCCAGTCTCGCAGCCCGCACCGACAGGGCCGAACGGGTTGTGGACGGCAGTCGTCGGGAATCGAACGGCCGTCCAGTATGTTGACGCCTTCGGCGACCACCCGACGAACGACCGAGGACCGATGACCACGCAGACCCTGCCCGCGACCGGCACCGTGACGATGTACTCCACGACCTGGTGCGGCTACTGCCGTCGACTGAAGACCCAGCTGGACTCGGCGGGCATCGGGTACACGGAGATCGACATCGAGGACGTCCCGGACGCCGCCGAGCTCGTCGCGTCGCTGAACGGCGGGAACCAGACCGTCCCGACCGTGATCTTCCCCGACGGCACCGCGGCGACGAACCCGTCGCTGGTCGAGGTCAAGGCGCGCCTCTCCTAGAGGGGTCCGCCGAACCACTCCTCGACGAGGGCGCGCGCGATCGAGGTCCGCCCCGGCGCGACGACCTCCTTGCTGGCCACCGCGGCGGCGAGCTCGTCGCGGGTGAACCAGCGCGCGTCCGCGAGCTCGACCCCGTCGACGACGACGTCGGTGCTCAGGGCCACGGCCCGGAAGCCCAGCATGAGCGAGGCCGGGAACGGCCACGGCTGGCTGCCGCGGTAGGACACGTCGCCGACGACGACCCCCGTCTCCTCGAGCACCTCGCGCCGGACCGCGTGCTCGAGCGACTCCCCGGACTCGACGAACCCGGCCAGCGTCGACCAGCGTCCCGGCGCCCACTGCGCGGCGTGGCCCAGCAGGATCCGGTCGGCGGCGTCGACGACCGCCATGATCACCGCGGGGTCGGTGCGAGGGTAGTGCTCCGAGCCGTCGACCACGCAGACGCGGATCCAGCCCGCCTGCTCGACGCGCGTCGCGGCGCCGCAGCGCGGGCAGCGGACGTGCCGGTCGTGCCACGCGTCCAGCGCGACCGCCGTGGTCGCCAGCCCGGCCTCGGCTCCGTCGAGCGTCGCGCCCAGCTCGCGCAGCGACGTCCAGCCTGTCGGCTCCACGGTGGCCCGGCGGTGCACGAGCACGTCCGACGGCTCACCGGCCAGCGGCAGCGGGTCCGGCTCGGGCACCCGGCGGGCGAGGTAGGTGACGCCGTCGTGGTCCTCGCCGAGCAGCAGCCAGTCGGCGCCGGGCTCGTCACCGTCCGCGTGCGGGAGGTCGGCCGCGTCGGCCGCCGACCGGAACGCCAGCGAGCGCTCGGGGGTGGTGCTCACCGACCCGCCCCGGACCAGCAGGATGCGCGTCGAGGGAGTCGCCAGCGCCGTCGCGACGACGTCCGGATCGCTCCGCCGGTGCGCGGCTCGGTCGATGTCGGCACGGGACAACGGCAGGTCCTCGGAAACGATCACTCGCGCCACGCTACGCGGAGATCGCGGTCCGACGATTCGGACAAGGCCGTGCCAACCGGACGATTCGGGCGCGGACACGCCGGGCGGCTCCCCAGGATGGACGGTGGGTCGCTCCTATCCTGAGCGCGTGGTCCGCTCACCCCTCGCCCTGGCCGCACTGGCAACCGTTGCCGTGCCGGGCCTCGACGCGTTCGACGTCCGTCGTCCTCCCCGACCGGGGACCGACTACGACACGGCCGTCGTCATCGACTCGACCCGGCAGCGTTGGGTGGTCCGCGCGCCGCAGCACGCCGCGGCAGGTGCCGCGCTCGAGGCCGAGGTGGTCCTGCTCGGGCTGCTGGGCCCCGAGGCCGCCGCCGGTCGCCTGCCGTTCGACGTCCCCGTGCCCGCCGGATTCGCGCACCTGCCCGAGGGTGGGCGCGCCACCGTGCACCAGGAGATCCCCGGTCAGTCCCTCGACCTCGAGCACCTGCAGCCGGGTCCGGGCCTCGCGGCGTCGCTCGGTCGAGCGCTCGCCGCGCTGCACGAGCTCCCGACGAGCATCGTCGAGAACGCCGGCCTTCCCGTGTACGACGCCTCGGCGTACCGCCAGCGTCGGCAGGCCGAGGTCGACGAGGCCGCGCGCACCGGCAAGGTCCCGCCCGCGCTCCTGCGCCGCTGGGAGGCCCGCCTCGAGGACGTCGCCCTCTGGCGGTTCCGGCCCACCGTCGTGCACGGCGACCTGAGCGCCGACCGCGTGCTCGTCGCCGGCGAGACCGTGACGGGGATCCTGCACTGGGGCGACGCCTGCGTGGCCGACCCCGCCGACGACCTCGCCTGGCTGCTCGTCGCCGCACCGTCGGACGCCGCGGACTCGATCATGGAGGCGTACCAGCTGCGCCGCACCGAGCTCATCGACCCGCACCTGGTGGACCGGGCACTGCTCGCCGGCGAGCTGGCGCTGGCACGGTGGCTGCTCTACGGGGTGCGGACCGACGACGCCGAGATCATCGACGACGCGGTCGCCATGCTCGTGGACCTCGACGACCACACGCGCGTCCTCGACGACGCGGAGGCCGAGGCCGAGCGCCAGATGGCGTGACGCCCTCGGGGTCGTCAGGCCTGCTGCTCCGAGAGGGCGTCGACCGCACGGCCGAGCCACTCGGTCAGCAGGTCCCGCTCGGGAGCGCTCAGCATGTCGAGCCGCGGGGCGATCGCCCGCATCGCGACGGTCGCCGCCAGGACCCCGCCGGCGGGGCGATCGTCCCCGTCCGTGAGGATCTGGCGCAGGACGGCTTCGTAGATGTCGTCCGCGAGGCCGTCGTCTCGCTCGTCCGGCGGTGCCGTCAGGAGCGTCAGGATCGCGCCCGTCCCGGCGGCCGCTATGAGGTTCACCGCGCGTCGCTCGCTCACCCGCAGCCGTCCGGTCTCGGCCACACGTCGGACGCGGGACTCCAGGACGCGCAGCCCTGAGACCGTCGCCGCCGATCGCTCGGCGCGGGTCGGGTCGGTCAGGAGGCGGAACAGGTCCGGGTTGGCGAGGCCGAAGTCGATCTGCGACCGCCAGCCGTCGCGCAGGTCGGCCAGCGGGTCGACACCGCTCGTCGACGCGGCCTCGACCACCTCCGCCTTGGCCGAGACGAACGTCGCCATGGTGCGCTCGGCCACCGCCTCGAGCAGGCCGTCCTTGTCGCCGAAGAGCCGGTAGATCGTCGGCGCCTGCACCCCGGCGCCCTCGGCGACCGCGCGCGTGGTGACGGCCGAGGCACCCTGCTCGCGCAGCAGACGCGCCGCGACGTCGACGATCCGCGCCCTCGTGGCGTCCCGGCTGCTCGTGGCATCCATCACGTAGCAACGATAACGCAGACCTGATAGCGCTATGCGTTACCCGTGATATCGTCCGGTCGATATCATCGTTAGCACGAAGGGTCCCACCATGATCATCGTCACCGGCGCGACCGGCGCCCTGAACGGCGCCACCGTCGACCACCTGCTCGAGCGGATGCCCGCGAGCGACCTCGCGGTCGTGGCCCGCGACGCCGGCAAGGCCGAGCGCTTCGCCGACCGCGGCGTCGAGGTCCGACACGGCGACTACGCCGACCCGAGCACGCTGCGCGCAGCGTTCCGAGGCGCGGACCAGCTGCTCCTCGTCTCGTCGAGCGACCCGGCCGCCGACGCCGTCGCGCTCCACCGGAACGCGATCGAGGCGGCCGTGAGCGCGGGGGTCGGTCGCATCCTCTACACCAGCCACCAGGGAGCGGCGGTCGGCAGCCCGTTCGGCCCGGGGCACGACCACGCCGTGACCGAGCAGCTGCTCGACGACTCGGGCATCGCCTGGACGTCGCTGCGCAACGGCTTCTACGCCCACAGCCTGAGCTGGCTCACCGGCGCCTGGCGCGAGACCGGTGTGATGACCGTGCCCGCCGACGGGCCGGTCTCGTGGACGGCTCGCGAGGACGCCGCCGAGGCCGCAGCACTGATCCTCGCCTCGGACGGCGCGTTCAACGGGCCGATCACCCTGACCGCGACCGCCGCTCCGACGTTCGAGGACCTGGCCGTCATGGCGTCCGAGCTCACCGGGCGCACGATCGAGCGGGTCGTCATGGACGAGGACGACTGGGTCGCGACGCAGGTGGCCGCGGGCCGGCCCGAGGTCGCCGTGCGCTTCGTCCTCGGCATGTACCAGGCCGCCGAGGCCGGCTACTTCGCCGGCGTGGACCCGCTGCTCCGCACCCTGCTGGGTCGGGAGCCGGTCACCGCGCGGGAGATCCTCGCGGCCCCGGTCGGCTGAGCCCGCAGGTGGCGGCCGCGGTCAGCGATCGGGACCGTCGCCCACGAGCCCGTCGAGGTCCAGCGTCGGCTGGTTCGTGGGTCGACGCGTCTTGCCGCCCGTCCACCCCGACCGGGCGTGTGCGGGGGCGTTGTCGCGACGACCGGCGCGGTTCGTGCCCGGCGCCGCGGCGCGGGAGGGGCGCGGGGCGAGGGGCACCTCGCGCGTCGTCGCCGACCTCAGGAGCGCGGTGATCTCCGCCTCGTCGAGCAGCCGTTCCGGGTAGACCGTCGCGCCCGAGCCGACGTAGCAGAAGGCTGCGCGCACCCGGTCGAGCGGGATGCCGGTCCACCGCGACCACGCCAGCCGGTAGACGGCCAGCTGCACCTCGCGGGCTGCACGCGCCTCGTCGTCCCGCGGCGGGGCGCCGGTCTTCCAGTCGACCACGACGACACCGCCGGGCCGGTCGGCGGCGGGGTCGGCGAACACCGCGTCGATCCGCGACCGCAGCACGTAGCCGTCCACGGGCGTCTCGACGTCCACCTCGATCGCGATCGGCGACCTGTTGGCCCACTCGGACGCCTGGAACGCCTCCTGCAGCGCCTGCTCGTCGAGGTCGGTCGTCGCGCTCTCGTCGTCCGCGCCGGGCAGCGAGTCGACGTCGACGAGCGCCGCCGAGCCGTACCAGCTCTCGACCCACGCGTGGAACCGCGTGCCGCGGCGAGCCTGGCTGGACGGCTCCGCCGGCACCGGCCGACGCAGGTGCCGTGCGAACTCGGCCGCGTCGGTCTCGAGCCGGACGAGCGCCGACGCCGACAGGTGCGCGGGCACCTCGACCTCGCCGGACGGCCTGCGGACGCGCTCCTGCTCGACCAGCAGCCGCGTCGCGAGCAGCTCCCACGGGTGGCCCGCGCTCGCCTCGGGCGACGGTTCGTCGGGGACCTGCATCGCCTCCCGGACGCGTTGCGCGGCGCCCTCCACGTGCGCGCGCCGCACCGACACCCCGTCGGTCGCGAACGGGTCCGCGGGCCACGTGGCCGTCAGCACGAGAGCGCCCCGCGGGTTCTCCTCGCCGTCGAGCGGCGCGCTCTCCCACGCGTCGAGCTCGACCAGCCCGACCTCCGCCAGCTCGTGCAGGAACGTCGACACCTTGCGCGGGCGCGACCCGTCGCCCCACCAGGCCGCGGTGAGGAAGAGGTCGGTGCGCGCGCGCGTCAGGGCGACGTAGGCGAGCCGCCGCTCCTCGGCCACCTGGTGGTCGCCGGCGCGGAGCACGAAGTCCTTGCGACGCTCCTCGAGGTCCTTCGGGTCGGCCGCGCCCGTGAGGTCGAAGGTCGGAAGGTCGTGGCGGTCGCCGCGCAGCGGGTACGGCAGCGAGCCGAGCCCGGTCAGCCAGGCGGAGTCCTTCGGGCCCTCCTTGCCCTGCGTCGCCGTCGCGGGCAGGCCGCCGTCCACCAGTCCCGCGACCGCGACGACGTCCCACTCGAGCCCCTTGGCCGCGTGCACCGTGATCAGCTGGACCGCATCCGGGTCGGGCTCCGCGACGGGCATGTCCAGCCCGTGCTCCTTCGCCTCGGCCGCCTCCAGCCACGCGAGGAAGCCCCCGAGGTTGGGGTGGTCGGCCGAGCGCGCGAAGTCGGCGGCGACGTCGCGGAACGCGTCGAGCTGGGCCCTGGCGCGGCCCGGAGTCGTGCCCGCGCGGGCGGCGACCTCGATGTCCAGCCCCAGCAGCCGCTCGGCCTCGGCGACGAGCTCGGGCACCGACAGATAGGTGTGCGACCGCACGACCCGGAGCAGTGCTGCGAGCTCGACCAGCCGCGCCCGGCCGGTCGCGCTGAGCGTCCGCCCGCTACGGCTCGTCCACCCGGCGGCCGGCAGCTCCCCGATCGCGTCCAGCGCGTCGACGATGCTGCGCTCGTCCACCGCGTCGGCCTCGACGACGACCGACCCGTCGACCGCCGGGGTGTCGCCGGTCGTGACGCGTTCCGACCGCGACACCCCCGTGTGCCGGGCGGCGAGCTCGCCGGCCCAGGCCGCCAGGGCGTGCAGGTCGGACGCGCCCAGCGCGGTGCGCGCACCCGTGAGCAGGCGCATGAGGGCGTCGCCGCGCGACGGGTCGTGCGCGGCCTGCAGCACGGCGACCAGGTCCACCACCTCGGGGGCGGACAGGAGCCCGCCGAGCCCCACGACCTCGACCGGCAGGCCACGGGCCCGCAGCGCGCGACGCAGCGGCTCGAACTGCGACCGCTTGCGGCACAGCACCGCGGCGCTCACGCGTCCCGCGCCGTTCACGGCCGGCCGCCACCGCTCGGCGACGAACGTCGCGACCGCGCTCGCCTCGTCCTCGACCGTCGCGGCCACGTACCCGTGCACCCGACCGTCGCCCGCTCCTGGCCTCGACGTGAGCACCGGCACCTCGACCCGCGTGCTGGCCGCGCGCAGCGGACCCGCGACGTGGTTCGCGGCAGCGAGGATGCGGGCGTCGTTGCGCCACGACGTCGAGAGCTGGTGGACGTCGGCCGGGGTGCGGGTCCCGTCGTCGTGGACCTGCGGGAACTGCGTCGGGAAGCCCTCGAGGCCGCCCGCGCTGGCGCCCCGCCAGCCGTAGATCGACTGGTGCGGGTCGCCGACGGCGGTCACCGGGTGGCCGTCGCCGAACAGCGCTCCGAGCAGGGTCAGCTGGGCGTACGAGGTGTCCTGGTACTCGTCCAGCAGCACCACCCGGAACCGGGTGCGCTCACCTGCGCCGACCTCCGGGACGTCGAGGGCCAGCCGTGCCGCGAGCGCGACCTGGTCGCCGAAGTCGATGGCGTCGGCGGCGCGCTTGCGTCGGCGGTACTCCGCGACGAGCTCGACCACGCGGACGCGCTCGCCCAGCGACCGGAGCAGCTTCTTGATCTCGGCGTAGGGCTCGCGCGCCGGCGTCCCAGCGGGCGTCGCGAGCAGCGCCTCGATGATGTCCTCGATGCCGTCGCGCGCCGCGGATGGCTCGAGCAGGTGCTCGTCGAGGGCACCCGAGAGCGTGAGCACCGCCTCGATGACCGTCGAGGTCGCCGCGTCCGTGTCGAGGTCGTCGCCCCACGCCTCGACCACGTCGGCGGCCAGCTGCCACTGGGCGGCCTCGCCGAGCAGGCGGGCCGACGGGTCCAGGCCGAGCCGCAGGGCGTGGTCGGCGACCAGCGAGGCCGCGTAGGAGTTGTAGGTGGAGATCGTCGGCCGGGCCAGGCCCACGAGGGCGTCCCCCGAGCCGACGTCCGCCAGCTCGACCCCCTGGGCCGCCGCAGCGCGCGAGAGCGTCCGCAGGCGCTTGCGCACCCGCTCGGCCAGCTCGCCGGCGGCCTTGCGCGTGAACGTGAGGCCGAGCACCTGGTCGGGCTGCACCACGCCGTTGGCCAGCAGCCAGACCACGCGGGCCGCCATCGTCTCCGTCTTGCCCGACCCCGCTCCCGCGACCACGAGGGACGGGGCCAGCGGCGCCTCGATGATGCGGCGCTGCTCGTCGGTCGGCGCAGGCTGGCCGACGAGCTCCGCGATCTGGGCGGCGGACAGGACCGGGGCCGGGTGCGGGTGCGGCACGGGCTGCTCCGTCAGGACGCTCGTCATGCGACCACCTGTCCGCCCTCGCCGCGCACCGGGCACGAGCGGCGGACCGGGCACCGGTCGCAGAGGTCGTTCGCGGTCGCCTCGAACGTGGAGGCGGCCATCTTGTCCGCGACCTGGTCCACCATGACGCGCGCCCAGCTGGGCCCGTCGGTCTCCGGGCCGAGGGCCGGCTGCACACGGGTGGTGGCCGAGACGCCCGTGCCCAGGTAGACCAGCTGCGCGCCGCCGCTCGTCGCCCCGTGCGGCAGGTCCGCGAACGCTCCGGCGTCCACCGCGAGCTGGTAGGCGCCGAGCTGCGGGTTCTCGACCGCCTTGGCCACGCTCGGCGGGCTCGCGCCGGTCTTCAGGTCGACCACCCGCACCGCGCCGTCGTCGGCCTGCTCGACGCGGTCGACACTGCCGCGCAGGGTGGCCCGGTCCGTCTCGAGGGAGAACGCGCCCTCGACCAGCAGGGGCTCGCCCGCGGTGCGCAGGTAGCCCGCCAGGCGCTGGACCATCGCGTCCGCGCGGCGACGCGTCGCCATCGCCGGCCAGCCCGTGCCCAGGCCGAGCTCGCCCCAGCGGCGGTCGAGCGCGGCCGAGAGCTCCGCGTGCGTGCCCTGCGGGTGCTCCTGCGCGATCGCGTGCAGCAGCGTGCCGAGGTTCTGCCCACCGCTCGCCGACGCGGTGCCGCCCGCAGCCTCCAGGGCCCAGCGCAGCGCACACCGTTGCGCGGTCTCGACCTTGGACGGCGAGACCGGCACCCGTTCGTCCTGCGCCCACAGCGGGGCGTCGCTCGACGGGGCGGCGAGTCCCAGCCACTCCCCGGGGTCGGCACCCGCGACACCCTCGGCGGCCAGCCGGGCCAGGGTCCGCGCCGCCGCCGGGTCGGGGTCGACACCGTCGAGGGCGGCCTGTTCGAGGTGGGCACGCAGCTGGGCGACCAGGCCGCGCAGGTCCAGCGGCGCCGGCGCGCTCGTCCGGCGCGGGTCGACGTCCTCGTCGTTCGGCTCGACCAGCTCGACGAACAGCGACGGCTGGTGGTCGACGTCGTCGACCGCCGTCACGAGCAGGGACGTGCGGGCGCGCGAGCAGGCGACGGCGAACGTCCGCAGCTCGTCGGCGAGCACCGCCTGCCGTGCCTCGGCGGCCTCGCGGCCCGGGTCGGAGACCGTGCCGGCGCGACCGGCGACGATGTCCACCAGCGCCTGCGCGCCGAGCAGGGAGTCGCGCMGGCGCAGGTCCGGCCAGGTGCCGTCCTGCACCCCGGCGACGACGACGACCTCCCACTCCCGGCCGGCAGCACCGGCCGGCGTGAGCACCTGAACGGCGGCCCGCCGGGCGCGGGCGGCGAGCGAGTCGGACGGCAGGTCCTGCGCCTGGAGCCAGTCGACGAACGCCGCCGGGGTCGAGCGCGGCATCCGGTCCACGAACGTCTCGGCCGCGCGGAAGACCGCGAGCACCGCGTCGAGGTCGCGATCGGCCCGCTCCCCCGCCGCGCCGCCGGCGAGCGCGGACCTGCGCCAGCTCTCGGCCTGGTCGGCGGCGGCCCACAGCGCCCACAGGACGGTCTGCGCGTCGGCGTCGGCACGCGCGGCCGCGGCCCTGCCGGCGTCGAGGACCCGGGCGAGGCGGACGAGCTGGCGGGCCGCGAGCGGCAGCTCGTCGGCGGTCTGGCCGCCGAGCGCCTCCACCAGGAGCACGTCGCTGGCCCGGCCGCCGCCGGAGGCGATCTCGTGCGCTCGCAGGGCGCGGCGTACGCGCCGCAGCCCGACCGCGTCCAGCCCGCCGAGCGGCGAGCACGCCAGGCGCGCTGCGGTTCCCGCGTCCAGCTCCACGGCCCCGACGCACACACGCATGGCGTCCAGGAGCGGCGCGACGGCCGGCTCGTCCCGCAGGGGGACGTCGCTGCCGAGCACGCTCACGGGCACCGCCGCCCCGGCGAGCGCGCGCCGCAGCGTCGTGACCTGCGCGCCGGTCGGTGCGACGACCACCATCTGCGCCCACGGCACGTTCTGCTCGATGTGGGCGGTGCGCAGCGCGTGCGCGACGTAGGCCGCCTCCTGCGCGGTGCTCGGCAGCAGCGCCACGCGCGCGCCGGTGCCCGCCTGACCCACCGCGGTCGCCAGCCGGTGCCGGACGACGCCGACCGTCCCGATGCGCTCGGTGATCCGCTCGACCACCCGCCGCATCGGGCCGTCGTGCCGCCAGACGGTCCGCAGGGTGGTGGTGCGCGCGCCGAGCTCGCCGGGGCCCGATCCTGTGACGACCGCGCGACCGACCAGGGACGGCGTGGCACCGCGGAAGGTCTGCACCGCGGCATCGGGGTCGGCCAGCAGGACCACGCGGGCGCGGTCGTCGGCGAGCGCCCCGACGAACCGGGCGGTCGCCGAGGTGCTCTCCTGGTAGTCGTCCACCACGACCAGGCTCCAGCGCGGCCGGACCGCCCCGGGGACCTCGTCCTCCCAGGTGACGAGCGCCTGCGCGGCCTCGTCGACGACGACCGCCGGGTCGAGCCGCGCGCCCAGGTCCGGCGTCCCGGTGCGCAGCTCGACGATGTCCAGGTACTCCTCGTAGAGCCGCGCCGCGCTCACCCACGACGGCCGCCGGTGCAGGTCGCCGAGCTCGGCGAGGTCCGCGGGCCGCACCCCGCGCTCGGCGGCGCGCATCAGCAGGTCCCGCAGCTCGTCGCGGAACGGGCGCAGCCCGAGGACGTCGGGCCGCACCTCGGCGGGCCACGCGAGCGGGACGCCGTCGCCGGCCGCGTGCCCGGCCAGCAGCTCGCCCAGCATCAGGTCCTGCTCGGCGCCGGAGACCAGCGTGGGGGGCGGCTCCCCGAGCAGGGAGGCGCGCGCCCGCAGCACGGAGAACGCGGCCGCCGCGGCGGTCTGCACCAGCGGGCGTCCGGACGTCGCGCGCAGGCGGGCCGAGAGCCGGTCGCGCAGGTCGGCCGCGGCGCGCCGGCTCGCGGCGACCACGAGCACGTCGTGCGGGTCGAGCCCGGCGTCGACCGCCGCGACGACGGCCTCGACCGCCACCGTGGTCTTGCCGGTGCCCGGGGCACCGAGCACCAGGAGCGCCGGATCGGCCCCGCGGGCGACGGCCGCCACGACGGCGGCCTGGTCGGTGTCGAGCTGGACCAGCGACCCCGGCCCGGAGGACGGGACGTCGGCGAACGCCGGGCGCACGAGGCGCAGGGCGGGCGTCGCGGTGGTCACGCAGACGAGTCCATCACGAGCCACCGACAGGCTCGTGCAGGACCCGCGACGAACGGTGGATCGGGCGAAGAACTAGCGGACGCTCAGGGAAACGGCCACGCGTTCGGGACGCACGGCGCGACCTTGTAGGACTGCTGCTGCATGACCGGGGCGATCTGCCCGGCACCCCCGCAGCGCTCGTGCTGGTGCCCGAGCAGGTGCCCGACCTCGTGGTTCACCAGGTACTGGCGGTAGAGGGTCTTGTCGGCCGCGTACTCCTGCGTCGCCTCCACCCACCGCCGCAGGTTGAGCGCCGCGTGCCCGGCCCGGCCGCAGGAGACCTCGCCGTCCGTTCGCAGCGGGGCGCAGAGGTCGTCGACCGTCTCCGGCGAGGCGAGCAGGACGCGCAGCTCGGCGTCGCCGTCGGTGCGCGCGAACGACATCGACCCGTCCCCGCCCCAGCCGCGCGGATCGTTGAGCGTGGCCATGACCGTCGCGGCGAACGCGGACCCGTCCACCGCCAGCCCGGCCTCCACCTCTACGCGCACGGTCCGCACCGCACCGACACCCGGCCCCGGGTCGCTGCCGGGGACGACGACGAACGTGCCCTCCGCGACCTCGGGCACCACCGCCGAGAGCAGACCCGCGGAGACGTCCGCGGCCGTCAGGCCCGGCGGCAGGGCCGTCACGCTCGGCACGGGGTCCACGACCGGCGGCGCCGACGATGGCGCCACGACCGGGTCGGGCACGCCGAACGGCCGGTCCCCGGCGGTGCGGCTCTGCAGCCCGGTCCGGTCGAGCAGGTCGCCGTCCGGCGTCACGGCTCCGAGCTCGTCGGCCGCGGTCGTCGCGGTGCTCGTCGGCACCCCGAAGAGCCCGGCCGCGCGAGGATCGTTCGACGCCGCGAACGCGCTCCCGGCGCCTGCGACGAGCCCGAGCGCGACGGCCAGGACGAGGGCGCCGCGACGGTGCAGAGGCACACCACGGTGGCGCGGCGGCCGGTGCGGGCGCCTCGTGCTGTCGGCTTTCCGGCTTTTGCCGGGGATTGTCACACCGCACATCGTCGCATCGTTGACACATCACGTCGCTACCATCACGGGATGACGGCCGGGACAGACGATTCCACCCCTCGTCCGCGCAGTCCGCGGATGGCTCGAGACGAGCGCCGTGCGCAGGTGCTCCGCATCGCCCAGGAGCTCTTCTCCACCGAGGGCTACCACCACGTCTCCATGGACGACATCGCCGAGCGCGCCGAGGTCAGCAAGCCGGTGCTGTACCGCCACTTCCCGTCCAAGCTCGACCTCTACCTCGCCGTCGTCGACCTGCGCGGCACCGACCTGCTCGTCGCCGTCGACGCAGCCGTCGCCGGGATCGAGCAGGGACCGGTCCGCCGGGGCGACGGGCGCGACGTCATCGCGGCGATCGTGCGCGCGTACGTCATGTTCGTCGAGGGCGCAGGAGAGGCGTCCGTGCTGCTCTTCGAGTCCGACGTGACGCACGACGCCGACGTGCGCGCCCGCGTCGAGCACGCCTCCTCGCAGGCGGCCCTGCGCATCACGACCGTGTTGTCCGAGGTCACAGCCCTGTCGCTCGAGGACGCAGGTCTGCTGGCCGTCTCGCTGATCGCGATGGCGCAGGGCGCCGCGACGCATCGCCTCCGCAAGCCCGACGACGTGGCGCCCGAACGCACCGTCGAGCTCGTCACGCAGCTGGCCTGGGGCGGGGTGTCGGCGCTGATCCGGCCCGACTTCGTCTACGAGGACGCCTAGGATCGGACGATGTGCCCCGGCCCATCGGTCGAAGGGCAACGGACCGCTTGAGTAAGGACGTGGAAGAGATGACGGTGGAGATCACCATCGGCGTGCAGAACTCACCCCGCGAGATCAGCCTCGAGTCGGACCAGACGGCCGACGAGATCGGCGCGGTCGTCGCGGCGGCACTCAGCGGTCGGCCGACGCTCGAGCTCACGGACGTTCGCGGTCGCCGGATCATCGTGCCGGTCGCGAGCCTGGGATACGTCGAGATCGGCTCGGAGCAGAAGGGCCGCGTCGGCTTCGCCAACAGCTGACCCGCAGGACGAGAGCCCCGGACGACGAGACGTCCGGGGCTCTCGTGCGTCCGCGAGAAGGGGTCAGGCGGTGAGCCCGAGCCGCGCCATGCGGCGGGTGTGCTGCGCGGTGAGCTCGCTGAAGAGCTTCGTCGGTGCGCCGTCGGCCGGCCCGCCTTCGGCCGGGGTCCGCGCCGAGCCGAGCGCGACGAGCCGCACCAGGGCGGGGCGCTGGACGAGCAGCCGCTGCACCACACCGAGCGCCTCGCCGACCAGCCGCCGACCCCACAGGGCCAGCCGCGCGGTCAGCACACCGTCCGCGGAACCGGCCGCGTCGAGCTCGGCGACGGCCAGCTCGGCGTGCGAGGCGTCGTCGAGGACCTCGAGGACGATCGCGCGCGACCCCTCGTCGAGCCCCTCGGCGGCCAGCCGGCAGAAGTCGTCGGCCACGCCGTACCCGACGTAGGCCTTGAGCAGCCGCTCCCACCAGGTGCTGGGCTGGGTGCGGGCGTCGAAGTCGTCGAGCACGTGGTCGTACTGCCGCACGGCCTCGACGGGGTCGCCACCGATCTCGACGATGCGGGCCAGGATCCGGTCCCGGCGCTCGACGGCTCCGGCGGCGAACCTGCTGAGCTCGAGCCGCTGCTCGATGGTCGGCGCGAGGGCCGCGTCGGCGGCGAGCCGCCCGAAGGCGACGTGCTCGAGCTGGGCGACGAGGCCGAGCAGCTCGATCGCGTCCGCCTGCTCCAGCGCACTCGTCCCGTCGCTGCGCAGGGCGGCGCTGTCCGGTCGCGAGGGGGTGGTGGTCATCCGAGGATCGTAGTCCGGTCGTGGACGACACGCGTGGGCGTGCGGCGGGTCGGTGCGACGTGGGCCCGGGGCGCGGACCCGTCAGATAGACTGGCACGGTAATTCGGTTGCCCGGTCGTCTCGTTCACCTGAGTCTGACCCACCTCGCTCAGCCCCGGCCTCGGCCGGAAGACGCTCGCGAGTCGCCTTTCACGATCGGCTGCCGGCCACATCGCGTGGTGAGCTCCGCTGTCGCCCGGGAACGATCCGACGAGACTCCGACGGACATCCGTCGAACTTCTGTCGGTCTGTCGCCATCCCGGCAGCGCGCGGGTCACCACCCTTCGCAGTGAAGAGCCTTCGTGACGACGACCGACACCAACCCGACCACGCCCGGCGACACGCCCGACCAGATCTCAGCCCTGGCCGAGCCGATGACGCGGCCCCTCAAGAACACCTGGTCCTCCGTGCAGGCCGTCGAGGCCTCCTTCGCGGACTTCGACGTGCGCCCCGAGATCGTGCAGGCGCTCGCCGACGCCGGGATCACGCACCCGTTCCCGATCCAGGCGATGACCCTGCCCGTGGCGCTGTCCGGCCACGACATCATCGGCCAGGCCAAGACCGGCACCGGCAAGACCCTCGGCTTCGGCGTCCCGATGCTGCACCGCGTGATCGCCCCCGGCGAGGAGGGCTACGAGCAGCTGGCCGAGCCCGGCAAGCCGCAGGCCCTCGTCGTCGTCCCCACCCGTGAGCTCGCGGTGCAGGTGGCCGGCGACCTCGCGACGATGAGCTCGCGCCGCGCGGTCCGCGTTCTGCAGGTCTACGGCGGCCGCGCGTACGAGCCGCAGATCGCCGCGCTCAACGCGGGCGTCGACGTCGTCGTCGGCACCCCGGGCCGCATGATCGACCTGCTCAAGCAGCGTCACCTCGACCTCTCGCGGGTCAAGGCTGTCGTGCTCGACGAGGCCGACGAGATGCTCGACCTGGGCTTCCTGCCCGACGTCGAGACGCTGCTCAGCGCCACCCCGGCCAGCCGCCACACCATGCTCTTCTCGGCCACCATGCCGGGCGCCGTGGTCGCGATGGCCCGCCGCTACATGACGCAGCCGACCCACATCCGTGCCGCGGACCCCGACGACGACGGCCAGACGGTCAAGAACATCAAGCAGGTCGTCTACCGCGCGCACGCCCTGGACAAGGTCGAGCTCCTCGCCCGCATCCTCCAGGCCCGCGGCCGCGGCCTGACGATCGTCTTCGCGCGCACCAAGCGCACCGCCGCCAAGGTGGCCGACGACCTCATCGAGCGCGGCTTCGCCGCCGGTGCGCTGCACGGCGACCTCGGCCAGGGTGCCCGCGAGCAGGCGCTGCGCGCGTTCCGCCACGGCAAGGTCGACGTGCTGGTCGCCACCGACGTGGCCGCCCGCGGCATCGACGTCGAGGCCGTCACGCACGTCATCAACTACCAGTGCCCCGAGGACGAGAAGACCTACCTGCATCGCACCGGCCGCACCGGCCGCGCGGGCGCCAAGGGCACGGCCGTCACGTTCGTCGACTGGGACGACATCCCCCGCTGGGGCCTGATCGACAAGGCGCTCGGCCTGGGCATCCCCGAGCCGATCGAGACGTACTCCAGCTCGGCCCACCTGTTCACCGACCTCGACATCCCCGAGGGCACCAAGGGCCGCCTGCCCAAGGCGCAGCAGACCCGCGAGGGCCTGGGTGCGGAGAAGCTCGAGGACCTGGGCGAGACCGGCAAGCACAGCAAGGCGAGCGGTGGCGCCCGTCCCGACCAGCGCTCCGGCGGCTCCCGCCAGGGTGGCTCCGGCGCACCGCGCTCGGGTGGCTCCGGCTCGTCTGCTCCGCGCAGCAGCGCCCCGCACGCGTCCGAGGGCACGGCCGGCGAGAGCAGCGAGTCGCGCGAAGGCCGCAGCCGCCGTCGCGGCGGCCGCGGTCGCGGGCAGGGCGGCGAGGGCTCGACGACGAACACGTCGGCTCCCGATGCGGCAGCGAACATCACGGCCGACGGCCCGAGCGGCGAGCCGGGCACGAGCACCGGAGCACGCCGCAGCCGCAACCGTCGTCGCACGCGCAGCGGCGCGAGCACGGGCGCGAGCACCGGCACAGGTACGGAGAGCGCCGCACCGGCTCCCTCGACGGACGCCTGACACCAGCACCACGAAGGGCACGCACTCCCCACGGAGTGCGTGCCCTTTTCGTCGTCGCCCAGGGACCTACGCGGCCTTGATGAAGGCCTCCACCGCGTTCGCGATGAGCTGGACGGCGATCGCGGCGAGCAGCAGGCCGGCGATCCGGGTGACCAGGATGGTGCCGCCGTCGCCGAGCACGCGGTGGATCACGTTGGCGAACCGCATGGCCAGGTAGAGGCAGACGTGCACGGCGAGGACGCCCAGCGCGATCGCGACCCAGTCGGCTGCGGTCTGGTCGGACTGCTGCACGAACACCATGGTCGCGACGATGGCGCCAGGCCCGGCCAGCAGCGGGGTGCCCAGCGGGACGAGCGCGACGTTGACCTTGCCGTCCCCGGCGGGCTGCGGCTGCTCCATCTTCCCGGTGAGCAGCTCCATGGCGACGAGCAGGAGCAGGAGGCCGCCGGACGCCTGCAGGGCGGGCAGGGTGATGTGCAGGTAGTCGAGCAGCTTCTGCCCGAACAGCGCGAACGCCACGATCACGCCGAGCGCGACGAGAACTGCCTGCCGCGCGGCGCGGTTGCGCTGCGCGCGGGTCATCGCCGCGGTCAGGCCGAGGAAGATCGGCACGGTGCCGGGCGGGTCCATGATCACGAACAGCGTGATGAACACCGACCCGAACAGCTGGAGGTCGATCACGCTGCTCACGGGCGGACGACCTTCGTCGTGCCCAGGTCCTCGATCTGCGACAGGACGGACGGGTCGGTGAGGTTCTCCCCGAGCCGGTTGACCTTGCCGGAACCGTGGTAGTCGCTGGACCCGGTCACGAACAGCCCGAGCCGTTGGGCGATCGCGGTGAGGCGGGAGCGCTGCGCGGGGCTGTGGTCGCGGTGGTCGACCTCGAGGCCGGCCAGCCCTGCGGCCGCGAGCGCGTCGAACACCGCGTCCGGGACCACCTCGCCGCGGGCGTCCGCGCCCGGGTGCGCGAAGACGGGCACCCCGCCCGAGGCGCGGATCGCGCGCACGGCGTCGACCCCGGCGGGGGCGTAGTGCGGCACGTGGTACGGGCCGTCGGCGCGCAGCAGGCGGGCGAACGCGGCGTCCCGGTCGGGCACGATCCCGAGCGCGACGAGGGCGTCGGCGATGTGCGGGCGGCCGATGACGACGGCGTCCTGCGACTGCTCCATGACGTCCTCCCAGGTGATCGGGAAGTCCTCGGCGAGCAGCTCGACGATCGCCCGCGCCCGGCTCACGCGCGCCTCGCGGGTCCTGTCGAGCTCCACCGTCAGCGCGCGGTCGGTGGGGTCCTGCAGGTAGGAGAGCAGGTGGATGCTGATGCCGTGCGCGCGGGCGGAGACCTCGGTCCCGAGCACGAGGTCGATCCCGTGCCGCCGGGCGGAGTCCGACGCCTCGTCCCAGCCGGCCGTGGTGTCGTGGTCCGTCAGCGCGACGACGTCGAGCCCCGCAGCGGCCGCGGCGGCGATCACCTCCGCGGGAGCGTCCTTGCCGTCGGACGCGGTCGAGTGGGTGTGGAGGTCGATGCGCACGACCCCCACGGTAGCGGTGGGTCTGCGGTGGGAGGATGTGGCCCATGAGCGAGGAGACCTCCACCGAACAGCCCCTGGCGGACCGCGGTACCAACAGGTCGCAGCGGCCGTCGTCCGCGGAGTTCCTCCGCTTCATCACCTCGGGCTGGGGTGAGCGACCCGCCTCGACGGTGACGCGCGGCCCCGCGGCGGACTCGACCGCCGCCCGGCGCTCCGAGATCTCGAGCCGGTTCCCCGGCGAGCGTCTGGTGATCCCCGCTGGCACGTTCAAGGTCCGCTCCAACGACACCGACTACCGGTTCCGTCCGCACTCCGCCTTCGCGCACCTGACCGGCCTGGGCGTGGAGCAGGAGCCCGACGCGGTGCTCGTGCTGCACCCGGTCGAGGACGGCTCGGGCGACGACGGCAGCGGGCACGAGGCCGTCCTCTACATCCGCCCCCTGGCCGGGCGCGACACCGAGGAGTTCTTCTCGGACAGCCGCTACGGCGAGTTCTGGGTGGGCGCGCGTCCGACCCTCGAGGACATCGAGACGCTCACGGGCGTGCGGACCGCCCACGTCGACGACCTGCGCGACGCGCTCGCCAAGGACGTCGGCGAGGACGGCGTCCAGCTGCGCATCGTCCCCGACGTCGACGAGGCCATCGAGGCGGTCGTCGAGGACATCCGAGCGGCGGAGCAGGCCGGTGTCCGCGACGAGGTGCTGGCCGAGGCCCTCTCCGAGCTGCGGCTGGTCAAGGACGTGCACGAGGTCGAGCAGATGCGGCTGGCCGTCGCGACGACCATCGAGGGCTTCGAGAAGGTCGTGCGAACGCTGCCGGCCGCCATCGCGCACCAGCGCGGCGAGCGCGTGATCGAGGGGACGTTCGTCGGGCACGCACGCCAGGAGGGCAACGCCGTCGGCTACGAGACGATCGCCGCCGCGGGCGAGCACGCGACGACGCTGCACTGGACCGACAACGACGGCCAGGTGCGCGAGGGCGAGCTCGTGCTCATCGACGCGGGCGTCGAGGTCGACTCCCTGTACACCGCCGACATCACGCGGACGCTGCCGATCGACGGCACCTTCACCGAGGTGCAGCGACGGGTCTACCAGGCCGTGCTGGACGCCGCCGACGCGGGGTTCGAGGCCGCCGTCCCGGGCGCCAAGTTCCGCGACGTGCACGCCGCCGCGATGCGCGTGATCGCCGAGCGCCTCTCGGAGTGGGGCCTGCTGCCGGTCTCCGCCGAGGAGTCGCTGCTGCCCGAGAACCAGCACCACCGCCGCTGGATGGTGCACGGCACCAGCCACCACCTCGGCCTCGACGTGCACGACTGCGCGCAGGCGCGGGCCGAGCTGTACCTCGACGGCGTGCTGGAGCCGGGCATGGTGTTCACCATCGAGCCGGGCCTCTACTTCAAGTCCGACGACCTGCTGGTGCCGCAGGAGTACCGCGGCATCGGGGTGCGCATCGAGGACGACGTGCTCATCACCGCGAACGGCAACGAGAACCTGTCCGCGGCGCTCCCCCGCGACCCCGACGCGGTCGAGGCCTGGATGGCAGGACTTCGCAGCGAGTAGTCGAGCCGACCGCGCGTCGCGCGTCACCCCTGCGCCGGGACGATCCACGTCCCGCGAGCACCGGGAGGCGCACGATGGAAGGACTGTCCGCTCTGCTGTTCTCGAGGATCGCGCACCAGGACATGCGCAGCGCCCTGCCCGACGCGCCCACGATCGACCCTCCGCCCACGTCGGCGGAGCGTCGGGCCGCGCGGGTCAGGGCGCGGGCGGCGGCGAAGGCTGTCCGCTCGGCGGAGCGGGTGGTGCGGTCGGCTCGTCCTCGACCGGCGGCGCCACGGGCTCGGCAGGCGGGTACGCAGCCGACGGACCCGTCGACGATGTGGTGGTGACCGCCGGAGCGACGACGGGACGCGCCGGCCAGCCGGACTGCACGCCGCCGATCTCGCGCAGCAGGTTGCGAGCCTTGTTCGCCTGCTCCGCCCGGCACAGCACCGCGTACGACGACGCGACGATCTGGCTGGTCGACGTGAAGTCGCGGCGCCGACGCGTGACCGAGTAGGTGACGACCGAGAAGAGCATCCCGAACGCGCCGCCGATGAGGATCGCCGACACGATCGGGGTGCTCGTCCCGTCCGTCGAGAAGAGCGTGAGCAGCAGCCCGACGAACAGACCGAGCCACGCGCCGGTGAGGAAGCCGCCGAGGGCGGCCCGCGGGTAGGACAGCCGGCCCGTGACGCGCTCGACCATCCGCAGGTCGGTGCCGACGATCGTGACGAGCTGCACCGGGAAGTCCTTGTCCGCGAGGTGCACGACGGCGCGCTGCGCCTCGAGGTAGGTGCCGTAGGCGGCCACGGTCTCACCCTGCGGTTGCGTCGGGTTGCGTGGTGCGCGGGCCGAGCCGGAGTACGACATGCCGTCATCCTCTCCCAGCGGTCGTCCGGGAGACCACCCGGTGGCCGTCGACCGAACACCCGGCGTCGGTGTCGGGCGTGCCCGGGGGCGCGGTCTAGGCTGACCGGCGTGAGCAGCGTCGGGACCAGGGTCTTCGTCGCGCGCCTTGCCGGGACGAGCGTGTTCGACCCCCTCGGAGACCAGGTGGGACGGGTGCGCGACGTCGTCGTGCTGGTGCGCCCCAAGGGAGCGCCCAGAGCCGTCGGCCTCGTCGTCGAGGTCGGCAGCCGGCGCCGCGTGTTCCTGCCGCTGACCCGCGTGACGTCGATCGACTCCGGGCAGGTCATCTCGACCGGCCTGGTGAACATGCGCCGTTTCGAGCAGCGCGCGTTCGAGACCCTCGCGGTCGGTGAGCTGCTGGACCGGACGGTCGAGTTCGTCGACGGGACCGGTGTCGCGAGCATCGAGGACGTGGCGATCGAGCTGCAGCGCAACGGCGACTGGGTGATCTCCAAGCTCTTCGTCCGGCGCCGTCCCTCGGGTCGGCCGGGCATCCTGCGCCGCCGCGGCGAGACGCTGCTCATCTCCATCGACGAGGTCACGGGGCTCGCCCAGGCGACCGCGGCCCAGGGCGCCGAGCTGATGCTTGCGCAGTACGAGGACCTCAAGCCCGCCGACCTCGCGGACGTGCTGCACGACCTCGGCCTGACCCGACGCCTCGAGGTGGCCAGCGCGCTGGACAACGAGCGGCTCGCCGACGTGCTCGAGGAGCTGCCCGAGGACGACCAGGTCGGCATCCTGCAGGGCCTTGCTCGCACGCGCGCCGCCGACGTCCTGGAGGCCATGCAGCCCGACGACGCCGCCGACCTGCTCAACGAGCTGCCGGACGACCAGCAGGCCGAGCTGCTCGAGCTGATGGAGCCCGAGGAGGCCAAGGATGTCCGGCGCCTGCTGGCGTACGAGGACAACACCGCGGGCGGGCTGATGACCACCGAGCCCGTGATCCTGGGCCCGGAGACGCCGATCGCGGCCGCCCTCGCGCACGTCCGCCGGCAGGACCTCACGCCCGCGCTCGCGTCCATGGTGTTCGTCGCGCGCCCCCCGCTCGAGACTCCGACGGGCCGGTTCATCGGCGTCGTGCACCTCCAGCGGCTGCTGCGCGAACCGCCGCACGAGTCGATCGGCTCGATCATCGACACCGACATCGACGCCCTGCCCGTGGACGCCCCGCTGCTCGCGGTGACTCGCCAGCTGGCGACGTACAACCTGCTCGCGCTGCCGGTCGTCGACGCCGAGAAGCGCCTGCTCGGCGTGGTCTCGGTCGACGACGTCCTCGACCACCTGCTGCCCGAGGACTGGCGCGAGACCGACGACGAGGGCCAGCTGGGGGTGTCGCGTGCCTGAGCGTCTCGACACCCCACGGTCCACGCGCCGCGTCCTGATCCGCCGCCCGCAGATCGACGAGGACGCCTCGGGCAAGATCTCGGAGAGCATCGCGCGGTTCCTGGGCACGCCGCGGTTCATCATCTGGCTGAGCATCTTCTGCATCGCCTGGATCCTGTGGAACGTCGACATCGGACCCGACCGGCCGCAGTTCGACTCCGCCGCCCGCGGGTTCACCGCCCTGACCCTCGTCCTGTCGCTGCAGGCGTCCTACGCCGCGCCCCTCATCCTGCTCGCGCAGAACCGGCAGACCGACCGCGACCGCGTGCAGGCCGAGCAGGACCGCCAGCGCTCCGAGCGCAACCTGGCCGACACCGAGTTCCTCGCCCGGGAGATGGCCGCGCTGCGCATCGCGCTGTCCGAGGTGGCCACCCGCGACTTCGTCCGCTCGGAGCTGCGCGCGCTGCTCGAGGACATGGCGGCCGAGCGCGACGGCGACAAGGACGCCGAGGCGGACTCGTCGCCCAAGGAACCGAAGAAGGGGCGTCGCGCCCAGCGCCCATAGCGCGGCCGGGACGCCGAGCCGCGCCACCTACGATGGAGACATGCCCGATCTGACCGACCCGCTGACCGACGCGATCCGTGCCGCCCTGGCCGGCGTGCTGGACCCGGAGATCAAGCGGCCGATCACCGACCTGGGCATGGTCCGGTCGATCGAGCTGGCCGGCGGCCGGCCGGGCGCCGCTCACGTGCGCGTCGGCATCGACCTGACCACGCCCGGCTGCCCGCTCAAGGACACCCTGACCAGGGACGTGACCGCGGCGACGGCGACCGTCGACGGCGTCGGCACGGTGGACGTCGTGTTCGGCGTGATGTCCGCGGAGCAGCGGGCCGACCTGCGCACCCTCCTGCGCGGCCCGGGCGGGGAGCCGGTCATCCCGTTCGCGCAGCCGCAGTCGCTCACCAAGGTCTTCGCCATCGCGTCCGGCAAGGGTGGCGTGGGCAAGTCCTCGGTCACGGCCAACCTGGCGGTCGCGATGGCAGCCGACGGCCTGAAGGTCGGCATCGTCGACGCCGACATCTACGGCTTCTCGATCCCCCGGATGCTCGGCGTGACGCGCCAGCCCACCCGCGTCGACGACATGCTCCTCCCGCCCGAGGCGTTCGGGGTGTCGGTGGTCTCCATCGGCATGTTCGTCCCGGCGGGACAGCCGGTCGTCTGGCGCGGACCGATGCTGCACCGTGCGCTCCAGCAGTTCCTGGCGGACGTGTTCTGGGGCGACCTCGACGTGCTCCTGCTCGACCTTCCGCCCGGCACCGGCGACATCGCCATCTCCGTGGCCCAGCTGCTGCCGAGCTCGGAGCTCGTGGTGGTCACCACCCCGCAGCTGGCGGCCGCCGAGGTGGCCGAGCGCGCGGGCTCGATCGCCCTGCAGACCCGGCAGAACGTGGTCGGCGTGGTGGAGAACATGTCCTGGCTGGCCCAGCCCGACGGGTCGCGGCTCGAGCTGTTCGGGTCAGGCGGCGGACAGCGCGTCGCGGACAACCTCTCGACCCTCACCGGCAGCGACGTCCCCCTGCTCGGACAGGTCCCGCTGGACGTGCGTCTGAGGGAGGCCGGAGACGGGGGTTACCCGGTGGTACTGTCCGAACCAGACTCGCCGGCGGCGGAGGTCCTGCGCGGCGTGGCGCGGTCCCTTGCAGCACGACGTCGTGGCCTGGCAGGGCGGTCACTGGGGTTGTCTCCGGCTGCGCGGTGAAAAATCACCCGCTCGTCCGGTGACGTACTCGGAATGCTCGTTGGAGTCTGTTCGAACCTGTGTGACGATGTTCATATGCTCGCCAGTCAGCGCCAGGAGCGCATCCTTGCTGCCGTCCGTGCACACGGGGCTGCCCGCGTAGCGGACCTGGTAGAGAGCCTCGACGTCTCGGACATGACCGTCCGTCGGGACATCGCCGAGCTCGCCCGCGCCGGCCTCGTCCGTCGCGTCCACGGCGGTGCCGTCGCGCCCGACGCACCCGGTCGGCCCACCGACGAACCAGGCTTCGACGCCAAGCGCGGCTGGGCCAGTGCCGAGAAGACCGTCATCGCGCAGGCGGCGCTCGGCACGATCGAGCCCGGGCAGGCCATCGCCCTGTCCGCCGGCACCACGACGTACCTCCTGGCCGAGCTCATCGCCTCGGACCCCACGCTGCGGCCGCTCACGGTCGTGACCAACGGCCTGCGGATCGCGGACGTGCTGCACAGTGCCACGGGCGTGCAGGTCATCCTCACGGGTGGCGTGCGCACGCCGTCGGACGCCCTCGTCGGTCCCGTCGCGGACGCCACGCTGGCCAGCCTGCGCGTCGACCGCACGTATCTCGGCGTGCACGGCTTCGACGCCGCGGGCCTGACCACCCCGAACCTGGCGGAAGCCGCCACCGACCGCGCGCTCATGTCGTGCGCCGCGGTCACCACCGTCCTGGCGGACCACACGAAGTGGGGTGCGGTGGGCCTGGCCCGCATCGTCCCGCTCGACGACGTGGACACCGTGATCAGCGACGACTCCCTTCCCTCCGACGCCCGTCGGCAGCTGACGGGAGGAGCCACCCAGCTCCGCCTCGTCACCGTGGGACCCCACAGCTCCCCGACCGCCCCGCACCCTGGAGCCACCACGTGACGATGCCCGACGCGCGCACCCTGCCCGTCCGCCTGACCCCCACCCGCCTCGCCGATGGTCGTGAGCTGCTCTACTTCGACGACAGCGAGCCGTACGTCTCCGGCACGAAGACCCGTCGCCTCGACGACCCGAGGCCGCTGCCGGACCGCTTCGCGCCGGTCGTCGGTCCCGACGGTGTCGCGACCCCCGTCACGGGGCCCGAGCTGCGTCGCGACCCGCTGACAGGCGAGTGGATCCCCATGGCGGCCCACCGGATGAACCGCACGTTCCTCCCGCCGGCCGACGCCAACCCGCTGGCCCCCGCCAAGCCCGGGGCGGTCTACCAGGACGGCGAGATCCCGGCGGAGGACTACGACGTCGTCGTGTTCGAGAACCGGTTCCCGTCGCTGCTCGCCGTTCCCGGCGTGCCCGACGCTCCCACCCTGCGCTCGCACGAGCCGCTGTGGACCGTGCGCCCGGCCGCCGGCCGCTGCGAGGTCATCTGCTTCTCGTCGGACCCGACCGCGTCCCTGAGCACCGTCGGACCGCGGCGCATGCGCACGATCGTCGAGGCGTGGACGCAGCGGACCGCGGCGCTCAACGCCCTGCCCGGCATCGAGCAGGTGTTCATCTTCGAGAATCGCGGCAAGGAGATCGGCGTCACGCTGCACCACCCGCACGGGCAGATCTACGCGTTCCCGTACGTCACCCCGCGCACCCAGGCGATGCTCACGGAGGCCCGCGCCTACCACTCGCGCACCGGCCGCCTGCTCGGACGGGACGTGCTGGACGCCGAGCTCGAGCACGGCGAGCGCATCGTCATCGAGTCGGAGCACTGGGTGGCCTACGTGCCGTTCGCCGCGCGCTGGCCCGTCGAGGTGCACCTGGCCCCTCGTCGAGACGTTCCCGACCTCCCGTCGCTCACGGACGACGAGCGCGAGGACCTGGCGTCCGTGTACCTGTCGCTGCTGCAGCGGCTCGACCGGTTCTTCGTGGGTCCCGACGGCGAGGCGATCCCGCTGCCGTACATCTCCGGCTGGCACCAGGCGCCCGTCGGCGACGGCCGCGACGTCTCCCGTCTGCACCTGCAGCTGTTCTCGGTGCTGCGCGCGCCCGGCAAGCTCAAGTACCTCGCGGGCGTCGAGTCGGGCGTCGGCGCCTGGATCAGCGACACGACCCCCGAGCGGATCGCCGCCCGCCTGCAGGAGATCGCGTGAACGCAGTCGTGACCTGGGTCGAGCCGTGGACGCCCGAGCAAGGCGCCGAGCGAGCCAGGAGCCTCTTCGAGGCACGGTTCGGTGACGGTGCGCCCGACGGCACCTGGTCGGCTCCCGGCCGGGTCAACCTGATCGGCGAGCACACCGACTACAACGGCGGCCTGTGCTTGCCCATCGCGCTCCCCCACCGCGCGTACGTCGCCCTGCGGCGTCGCGACGACGACGTGGTCCGGCTCGTGTCCGCGCAGGAGCCCTCCGGGCACCGCGAGGTCACGCTCGGCGACGTGGCACCGGGCACCGTGGAGGGCTGGATCGGCTACGTCGTCGGCGTCGCGTGGGCGATGCGAGAGGCCGGCCTCGCGGTCGGCGGCTTCGACGTCGCCGTCGACTCGTGCGTCCCGTACGGCGCCGGGCTCTCGTCGTCCGCGTCGCTGGAGGCCTCGGTCGCGGTCGCGCTCGACGCCGTGTTCGGGCTCGGTCTGGCCGGTGCCGACGACGACGCGGGCCGTGCGCGGCTCGCGGAGCTCTGCGTTCGCGCCGAGAACGAGATCGCGGGCGCCCCGACCGGCGGCATGGACCAGGCGGCGTCGCTGCGGGCCCGGGCCGGCCACGCGCTGCTGCTCGACTGCCTCGACGGCTCCGTGCGGCACGTGCCGTTCGACCTCGCCGCGCAGGGGCTCGCGCTGCTCGTCGTCGACACCCGCGCGGAGCACGCGCTCGTGGACGGCCAGTACGCTGCCCGCCGCGCGTCCTGCGAGGCCGCGGCGGCCCACCTCGGCGTCGAGACGTTGCGCGAGATCACCACCGACCCGCGCGGCCTGGAGTGGGCGCTGGACAAGCTCGACGACGAGGTCCAGGTGCGCCGCGTCCGGCACGTCGTGACCGAGATCGACCGCGTGACGTGGTTCGTCGCCCTCCTCGACTCGGGCGAGGTCGGTGAGGTCGGCCCGCTCATGAACGCGTCGCACGCCTCGCTGCGGGACGACTACGAGGTGTCCTGCCGCGAGCTCGACCTCGTGGTCAGCACCGCCGTGCAGGCCGGCGCTCTCGGCGCCCGGATGACCGGGGGCGGCTTCGGCGGCTCCGCGATCGCCCTCGTCGCGGCGGACGGCGTCGGCCAGGTGGCGCAGGCCGTGGCGGACGCCTTCGCCGACGCCGGGCTGCGCGCTCCCGCGTTCCTCGTCGCGACCGCGCAGGCCCCCGCAGCCTGAGGCCCGCGCCACGCGAGCTGGTGGCGTGTCGTGCGCGGTATCGCGTATCGCGCAGTAGTGTCTGTCGCGCGGTTGTCGCCGAGATCATCCCCGGGGCGGATCCGACGCCCCGGTGGACCTCGCTACGGTCAGCCAGCGTTCCACCAGCACCGACCCGGGGGCAGACCCCGACGCGCACGCACGAGCCACTCGACGCGAGGAGTCCTACCGTGGGAGTCACCCGCCGGATCGTCTTCCCGATCATCCGCCTGGTCATCTGGGCGGTGATCGCCGTCGCCCTCGTGAAGATCGCCTTCACGGGTGCGGACGTCGGAGGCGTGGACACCTCGCTGCAGCCCACCGGCGCGTCGGCGGAGCCCACGGTGCAGGTGGAGACGGCCACCGTGACGAACGCCGTCACCATCCAGGCCTCCGTGGTGGCGGACCCGGCCGTCGTCGTCAAGGCCACGCTCGCCGGGAAGGTCAGCAGGCTCCTCACCACCGACGGCGCCGTCGTCGCGGTCGGCACTCCCGTCCTGGAGATCCGCAAGGAGACCCCGCAGGACCCGGTCGTGACGACCAACGCCGAGACCGGCGAGACGACGACGACCGAGCGCAAGCCCAAGGTCGAGACCGTCGTCGTGAAGTCGCCGGTCGCGGGCACGCTGACGCTGCCGACGCTCAAGGACCAGGAGGTCTCGGTCGGCGTGCAGGTCGCGACCGTCGCCCCGGGCACGCTGTCGGTGAGCGGCACGCTGACCCCCGACCAGCAGTACCGCCTGGTCGGGGCGCCGACGCAGGCCAGCGTCACGCTCAACGGCGGCCCGGCCCCCTTCGACTGCACGGGCCTGCGGGTCGGGGCCGCCCCCGCGACCACGACCGGCGACCCCGACCAGGCCGGGACGGGGGCGCCGTCGCCCAGCGGCACCGTCTCCTGCGCCATCCCCGCCGGCGTCACGGCCTTCGCCGGGCTCGGCGCGACGGTGGAGATCACGAACGGATCGGTCGAGGGCGCCGTCGTCGTCCCGATCTCGGCCGTGCAGGGCACGGTCCAGACCGGCAACGTGTGGCTCGTCGGCACGGACGGCGAGAACGAGAAGAAGGCCGTCACGCTCGGGCTGACCGACGGCAAGGTCGTGCAGGTCACCGACGGTCTGGCCGCGGGTGACACCGTGCTCCAGTTCATCCCCGTGCCGGGCGGCGCGGGCCTCCCGGTGGACTGCAACCTGAGCTACGACCCGGCGGTGTGCGGCGGATGAGCCTCCTCGAGCTCACGGACGTGACGCGGTCCGTCCGGCTTCCCGACGACCGGATGCTGCACATCCTGCAGGGGGTCACCGTCTCGGTCGACGCGGGCGAGCACGTGGCCGTGGTCGGACGTTCCGGCACCGGCAAGTCGACGCTCCTCAACATCCTCGGCCTGCTGGACGCGCCGACCACGGGCGAGTACCTGCTCGAGGGCGTGCCCATCGGACGCCTCTCGAACCGCACGCGCACCCGACGACGAGGGCGGGACTTCGGGTTCGTCTTCCAGCAGTTCAACCTCCTGCCGGGCCGGACCGCGCTGGAGAACGTCGCCGCTCCCCTGATGTACGCCCGGGGGAAGCAGTTCTGGAACCGCCGGCGACTGGCCACGCAGATGCTCGAGCGCGTCGGCCTGGGCGACCGCGTCGACACCATGCCCGACAAGCTCTCGGGCGGCGAGCAGCAGCGCGTGGCCATCGCCCGCGCGCTCGTGCGGGGTCCGCGCGTGATCCTCGCCGACGAGCCGACCGGCGCGCTGGACGTGGAGACGGGCGGCTCGGTCATGGACCTTCTCGACGAGATCGCGTCCCAGACCGGCGCCGCGCTCGTCACCATCACGCACGACCTCGCCGTCGCCTCCCGCGCCGAGCGTCAGTTCCGGCTCAGCGACGGGGTCCTCGTGCCCATCCGGCTGGACACCGACTCCGACTGGGTCGGCGACGTCGTCGCGAACCGGTCGAAGGCGGTCGAGCGCCGGCTGCCGGAGCCGGCCCTCCCGCTAGCCGAGGGTGGGCTCCACGGATGACGGGCATCGTCGGGGCGATCGTCGAGGCCTGGGACGAGCTGCGGATCCACAAGCTGCGGGTGCTGCTCGCGCTGATCGGCGTCGCGTGCGCCGTCACGGCGATCACGAGCGTCACGGCCGTCATCGCGATGCTCAAGCAGGCCACCCAGGAGCAGACCGACCGCCAGAACGGGCGCCTGGTGACGCTCATGGTCAGCGCCTACCCGGTGGACCAGGCGGCCGCCGCGCCGACCGACTGGGACGACGCGTTCGGTGAGCTGCTCGACCGCTACTCGATCACCTACGCGAGCCGGGACGCGTGGCTCCAGGTGCCGATGCGGATGGCGGACGGCAAGCGGGCCGTCCAGATCCGCACCGTCGACACCGACCTCGGCACCATCAACCGCATCGTGCCGACGACCGGGCGCTGGTTCACGGAGACCGACGAGACGGCCTTCGGGCCGACCCTCGTCGTGAACCAGTCGTTCCTCACGGCCATCGGCGTCGCGGACCTGTCCAGCCACCCCACCGTCGAGATGGGCGACCGCGCCCCGGTGACCACCACGATCGTCGGGGTGCTGGCCGACGACTGGCCGGGCGCCGAACCGACCGCGATGGTCCTGTACGACCAGTACCACCGGTGGATCGGCGACGACGGCTCCGGCATCCAGTCGGGCGGCGCCGCCCCGGCCGCCGGGTCGATGCAGGCGTCGATGAACCAGCAGGTCCCGACCATGTACCTCTGGGTGCCCACCGACCAGGCGCGCGACCTGACGGCCCGCATCAAGCAGGACATGCAGACCGTCGCGCCCGGCTGGCAGGTCGACGTCCAGGACAACGACTACGGCAACGGCGGTCTCGACCGGGCGGCGAAGTGGGTGGGCATCGGCATCGGCGGCATGGCCCTGCTGCTGGGCGGGCTCGGGCTCGTGAACATCGCCCTGGTGACCGTGCGCTACCGGATCCGCGAGATCGGCATCCGGCGATCGTTCGGTGCGACCTCGGGCCGCGTGTTCTTCGGGGTGCTGCTCGAGTCGGTCGTCGCGACGTTCGTCGCCGGGCTCGTCGGGGTGACGCTGTCGGTGGCGATCGTCAAGAACATCCCGGTGGAGAAGCTGTTCGGCGGCGGGATCCAGGACATGCCCCCGTTCCCGGTCTCGGCCGCGGTGGTGGGCATGCTCTGCGCGACCGCGGTCGGTGCGCTGGCGGGGATCATCCCCGCGAGCTTCGCCGTGCGGGTGAGGGTGATCGACGCCATCCGGTACTGATCAGCCGGTGGCCTCGTTGCGGGTCACGTCCTCGTGCAGGGCGTAGAAGACCGAGTAGGCCGTCCCGTCCGGCGTCGGGGGGCGGCTCGCGAACTCCTCGAACAGGGCCCGCACCCGGTCGACGAGCTCGGTGTGCCCCGCCTCGTCGAGCCGCAGGCCGAGCCGGGTGGCCACGATCTCGCCCGGGTCGACGAGGGCGACCTCCTCGAGGAACGTGTCGATGAGCACCCGCGACGACTTGAGGGCGCCCGGTGTCCGCCACGACTTCCGGGTGGCGAGGTACGGCACCTCGCGCGACCCCCGGGTGCCGCGGCGCGCCGGCTGGGCGGCCAGGAAGCCACGGTCGGCGAGTGTGCGGACGTGGTGCAGGATCGTCGCCGGGTTGCGGTCGAGGCGTGCCGCGATCTCCCTGTTGGTCATCGGCTCGTCGAGGCACAGGCGCAGGATCCGCAGGCGCAGCGTGCTGGCCAGCGCGCGTGCGTCGGCGTCGACCTCCGCCTCGTTCTCCGTCACGGGACGATCCTCGCACACTGATTGACTTTTCCCAATCAGTTGCCGATCCTGGGTCCGTGAGCCAGTCCCTCGTGCACCATCCCGACTTCCGCCGACTGTGGACGGGCGACGCCCTGGGTCAGTTCGGCGCGCAGCTGACCGGGCTCGCCCTGCCCGTCTACGCCGTGCAGTCGCTCGACGCGACCGAGTGGCAGATGGGGTTGCTGACCGCCGCCGAGACCGCGGCGTTCCTGGTGATCGGCCTGCCCGCGGGCGCCTGGGTGGACCGGATGCGCAAGCGCCGGGTGCTGCTCGCCTCGGACCTGGCCCGAGCGGCCGTGCTGACCGTGGTCGTCGTCGCGGCCATGACGGGCCACGCCTCGATCCCGCTGCTCATCGGCGCGGGGCTGGTGATCAGCGTCGCGTCCGTGTTCTTCGACGTCTCGCACCAGAGCTACGTGCCGGGGCTGGTCGGCCTCGACCACATCGTCGAGGGCAACTCCAAGCTGCAGGCCACGCAGTCGGTCGCGGCCGTCGCCGCCCCCGCGGTCGGCGGGCTGCTGCTCAAGGTCATCACGGCACCCGCCCTCATCGCCGTGAACGTCGTGATGTACGTGACCTCCGCGTTCGCGGTGTGGCGCATCCGGCACGTCGAGACTCCCCCGCACCCCGACACCCACCGCCCGCTGCGCACCGAGATCGCCGAGGGGCTCTCGTTCGTCGTGCACCAGCCGATCCTGCGGCGGATCGTCGCGACCACCGGCCTCGGCAACTTCGCCAACTCGATCCAGACCGCGGTCCTGGTCATCTACGCGCTGCGCGTCCTCGACCTCGGGACCGCCGCCTGGGGCACGGTCGTGTCGGCGTCCGCGGTCGGCGGCCTGGTCGGCGCGGTCGTCGCCGGCCGGCTCGCCCGGTGGGTCGGCGAGGCACGGCTCGTGCCGCTGTCGATGCTCGCCGCGGTGCCCGCCGCCGCGCTGACCCCCTTGGCGTTCGTGCTGCCGTTCCCGCCGTCCGTGGTGCTCATCGTCGGTGGCGTGACCTTCTCGTTCGCGGTCGTGCTCTACAACGTCGCGCAGGTGAGCTTCCGACAGCGCGTCTGCCCACCGGCCCTGCTCGGCCGGATGAACGCGTCGGTCCGGTTCATCGTGTGGGGCACCATCCCGATCGGCGGGGTGCTGGGCGGCTGGCTGGGCACCCACCTCGGCGTCGTCCCGACGCTCTGGGTCGCGGTCGCGATCACCGCGCTGTCCGTGCTGCCGGTGCTGATCTCCCCGCTGCTCGGCATGCGCGACCTCCCCGCGGCACCCGTTCCGGAACCCGCACCGTCCGAGCAGATGTAGGCCCCGACCCGCATCTGCTCGGACGCTGCGCGTCAGCCCTGCGGCTGAGGACCGGTCGCCAGCAGGACCTCGAGACGGGCGCGGTACTCGGCCTCGTCGATCTCGCCGCGGGCGTACCGCTCCGCGAGGACCGCGCGGGCGCTCTGCGTGCCGCCCTGCTGGTACCCGCTGCGCGGACCCCACCCGCCGTTCTCGGCCCAGTACGCGCGCCGACGACGACCGCCGAGCACGAGGAACAGGGCGATCACGCCGAACCAGAACAGCGGGAAGATGAGGAACCAGGGTCCGGGACCCCAGCCCCAGCCCCAGCCGACGGGGTGTGCCGCCAGCGTGGCGAGCGAGCTGAACATGATGACCTCCGGGTCGTATGGGCGGCCGTCGTTCGACCGCACCACCACGATCGCTCGCGGCACCGGCACCCGTCGTCGTCCAGGCGGACCGTCGTGGGTGCTGCGAACGGACCTCCTACGCCCAGCCGGGCCGCACCATGCCGGACTCGTACGCGGCGACGACCAGCTGCGCCCGGTCGCGCGCGCCCACCTTGGACATCGCCCGGAGCACGTGCGTCTTGACGGTGAGCGGCGACAGATACATCCGAGCGCCGATCTCGTCGTTCGACAGCCCCTCGGCGACGAGCACGACCACCTCCCGCTCGCGCGGGGTCAGGTCGCTCATCCCGGGCACCTCGACGACCTCGCGGGTCGCCCGGGCGACGGTGGCCAGCAGGCGTCGCGTGACCGTCGGCGAGAGCAGCGCGTCGCCGGCCGCGACCACGCGCACCGCCCGCAGCAGGTCCGCCGGCTCGGTGTCCTTCACCAGGAACCCGGACGCGCCGGCGCGGATCGCCTCCGCGACGTACTCGTCGAGCTCGAACGTCGTCACGACGACCACCCGGACACCACCCGCCCGCGGGTCCTGCACGATGCGCCGGGTGGCCGCCAGCCCGTCGCTCCCGGGCATCCGGATGTCCATGAGGACCACGTCGGGCAGGAGCTGGGTGGCCAGGTGCACGGCCTCGTCGCCGGTGGCCGCCTCGCCGACCACGGTCAGGTCGGGCTCCGCGTCGATGAGCGCGCGGAAGCCGCCGCGCACGAGCGCCTGGTCGTCGGCGAGCAGGACCCGGATCATCGTTGCGCCCACGGGATCTCGACGTGCACGTGGAACCCGGCGGCGCTGTCGACGGCCAGCGCCCCGCCGATCGCCTCGACGCGCTCGCGCATGCCGCGCAGTCCGTACCCTTCGGCCACCGGCTCTTGTACATCACCATCGTCGCGGACGTCGAGCGTCACCGATCCCGGCCCGACGACGAGCCTGACCAGCACGGACGTCGACGTCGAGTGGCGTCGCACGTTGGTCAGCGCCTCCTGCAGCGCGCGGTGCACGACGACCACGACGGCCTCCGGGACCACCTCCAGGGACGCACCGACGGCCTGCGCGACCCCGTCGTCGTCCACCGCCAGGCCGTCGTCGCGCGCCATCCGCACCAGGTCGAGCAGCCCGCCGAGATCGCGCGCCGCCGCCGGCTCGCGGGGTGCCTCGCCCTGCGCGCGCAGGATCCCGAGGACCTCGCGCACCTCGTCCAGCGCGTCCCTGCTGGTGTCCCGGATGGCGCCGAGAGCCTTGCGCGCCTGCTCGGGCTCGCGGTCCATGAGGTGCAGCCCGACGCCCGCCTGCACGGTGATCGCGGACAGCGAGTGGGCCAGCACGTCGTGCAGCTCGCGCGCGATCCGCAGGCGCTCGGCCGCAGCCACGGCCTCCTCGCGCGACTCGCGCGCCACGCGCAGCGCGCGCATCCGCTCGCGACGCTCGCGAGCCCCTTCGCCGATGCCCACGGCGACGCCGAGCCCGATCGCGGTGAACCACGCGTACACGGCGGTCGGCGCCCCGGTGCCCAGCGCGACCACCCCGACCCCGACCGCTCCCGCGGCCGCCGCGGCGATCGACAGGGCCCGCTGCCTCGTCGCGCCGGCCGCCACGACGACGAACCCGAGCGGGACGACCGCCGGACCCGGCGGGTAGCCCAGGGCGAGGTACGACACCGGTCCCAGGACGGCGAGGACGCCCCCGACGACCGCCCACGGACCGCGCCGCCGCATCACCAGCAGGATCGACGCGGGTGCCAGCAGCAGCAGGGCCACCGCGCCGAGATCGAACGGCCGCGCGTGCGTGTGCCAGAACCCGACGAACACGCAGCCCATGATCGTGACGACCGCGAGGGCGGTGACCGGCAGCGCGAGCCAGGCGGCGCGCGGGCGCTCCCCCGACCAGGGGCCCCACGGAGGACCGGCTCCCCAGGGTGGTCCGCCTCGGGGCAGGGGCTCGGTCATCCGACCACGGTAGCCACGGCGGGGAGCCGGGCGCGTCCTCCGCACGGAGCGGGTCGGGTGCTCCGCGCGGAGGTCCGGCTCGACCACCGAGCCCGGTGCCCGCTACGCGCGACGACGCGCTACCCGGACGAGCGCGCCACCGCCGAGCAGGAGCGCGAGAGCGAGCAGGAGCATGGGGACCGGCTCCGCCCCGGTGGCCGCGATCGCGCCCGAACCGGGGCCCAGACCAGGTGCCGGGCCGGGAACCTGCGTCACGGGCGGCGGCGTCGGCCCGGGCGTCACGACGACGGCACTCACGACGACGGTGACCGTCGTCGTCGCGCAGAGATCCGCAGCCGTCGTCGCGCAGATCGTGTAGGTGAAGCTGTCGGTGCCGACGAACCCGGCGCTGGGGACGTAGCGGGCGACCGTCCCGCCGAACGTCGCCGTCCCGTTCGAGGGCGGCGACGCCAGTGCCGGCGGCCCGACGAGGCCCGCGTCGTTCGGGGAGACGTCCACCGGGACGGCGGTCCCCGCGGTCGTCTGCGCGCTGTCGGGCAGAGCGACCGGCAGCACCTCGACGTCGACGCGCGCCGTCGCGCACAGCCGCGGGACACCGTCGTCGCAGGCGAACACGCCGTACTGGTCACGCCCGGCGAACCCCGACCTCGGCGAGTACGTGGTCGACCCGTCGGGCTCGACGACCTCGGTCCCGCTCCGTGGGGGGATGCCGGAGTACGTCGTGACCGTGTCGGCGTCGGGGTCTGCCACCACCAGGTCGTCGGTCACGGGGACGTCGGTCGTCGTGCGCATCAGGAGCGGGGCGATCGTCGGCGGGTCGTTGCGGGCCACGACGGTGACCGTGACGAGCGCGGTGTCGCAGAACGTCGGTTCGCTCGGCGAGCAGATCCGGTACTCGAACGTGTCCACGCCCGTGAAGCCGGCAGACGACGTGTACGTCGCCGCACCGGTTGCGGGGTCGAGCGCCACCGTCCCGTTCGTCGGCGGGGTCACCGGGGTCGTGTCGAGCGGGGCGCCGTCGGTGTCGTTGGCCACCACCGGCACGGTCACCGGGACGGCGGGGAACGACTCCGCGAGGTCGTCGACGGCGCGCGGCCGGACGTTGATCGTCACGAGCCCCTCGTCACAGCCTGGCGCGGACCCGTTGTCGCAGACCTGGTAGGTGAACGTGTCCACGCCGGCGAAGTCGGAGTCCGACCGGTACTGGAACTCGCCGCTCGGACCGAGGTCGACGGCACCGTCCGTCGGCGGCACCTGCAGCGTGAAGGTGAGCACCTGCCCGGCGTCGGGGTCGCTCGCCGTCACGGTCCCGAGCACGAGCGCGGCGGTGGTCGTGTCCCGGACCAGGTCCTGGGCGACCGGCAGGGTGTTCGGAGGCGGCACGGCGCCGACGACCTCCGTGCTCACCCGGCTCGACTGGGCACTGCCGTCGTTGTTGGACGGCGACGGGTCCGTCGTGGTCGACGTGCTGCTGACGACGTTGACGAGCGTGGAGCCCGGCGGCGCCGTGACGACGCCCGAGTACTTGAGCGACAGCGTGGATCCAGCCGGCAGCGTCGCGAAGTGCCAGGTCAGGGCGCCGCCGACCACGGTCCCGATCGTCGACGCAGGGTCGAGCACGAAGCCCGCAGGCAGCGGGTCGCTCACCGTGACGTCGGCCGCCGCGTCGGGGCCGCGGTTCGCCACGACGATCTCGTACACCACGGTGTCGCCCTGGAGCGCCTTGGCCGGGCCGGTCTTGAACGAGACGACGTCGGCGATGGGGCCGTCGGGGACCGCGCAGCCCGCCGGGCTGCCACCCGCATCGACGGTCGCGCGGAGCACGTTCTGGACCGTGCCGGTCTGCACGTCGAAGATCTGCCCCGGTGGCGCGACGGACTGCACCCGGACGGGATCGGTCGCCGAGTCCCCGACGAAGGCGCCTTGGACGCTCGTGTGACCGGAGAACTGGTAGCCGCCGAAGCCGCCGACCACGCCGTCGTCCGTCAGGGTCGCGGCGGTCAGCACGCCGCCGCTCGACTGACGCCAGGTGCCGTTGTTGAGGAAGCTCCCGGTCGCCGTCACGATCCCCGCGTTCTCCGAGCCGGAGGCGTTGTTGACCAGGCTCGCGGCCGTGCTCAAGGTGCAGGTGTTCTGCAGCGACCCGGAGCCGTTGATCGTGACCGTGGATCCGAACGTCGCGACGCCGGAGTTGTCGAGCGTCCCGTCGAGGTTCGCGGAGCCGGCGACGTCCAGCGAGCCGCTGTTCTCGACGCGCACCGTGGAGTTCACGTTCAGTGCGCCCTGGACCTCGAACGTGCCCTCGTTGCGGAACGCTCCGCCGCCGGGCGACAGCGAGCTGCCGACGACGAGCTCGCCTCCGGGGTGGACGTGCACGTCGACGCTGCCGTTGGCGCCGAGGCCGTCGAACTGCGCCGCCCCCTCGAGCTCGAGCGAGAACCCCGCCGCGACGACGACGGAGGGGAGGTCGAGCGCGCCTCCGGCTGCCACGACGATCGCCCCCTCGGCGTTGTTCAGGTAGAAGCCCGTGAGGGTGGCGCCCGGTGCCACGCAGAGCGTCCCGCCCCGAGGGAGCGCGTTGACACCACCGGTGAAGTCGGCCGCCACCAGGACCACCTCGCCCGACGCGACAGTGATCGCGGGGTCCGTGGCGCTGACCACCCGGTCCGGGGACGCGCACTGCGACGCGAAGTCGGCGCGTGCCGCGGAGGCCGGCACCAGCACGAGGCCGACGAGCACCAGCAGCGCGGACACGAGCGCCGCCACCGGCCCGGCCGAGCGCCGACGCGTCATGCGGCTCCGTTCGTCGACCCCTGTGCCGCCAACGTACCGCCCGACGACGCAGGTCACACGCTCGTCGGTCAGAGGTCGTACTCGACCACCACGGGCGCGTGGTCGCTGAACCGCTCGGCGTACGTGGCCGCCCGGTCGACGGTCGCCGTCACCGCCGCGTCCGCGAGGTCGGGCGTCGCCAGCTGGTAGTCGATGCGCCAGCCGGCGTCGTTGTCGAACGCCTGACCGCGCCAGGACCACCACGTGAACGGCCCGGGGCCCTCCCCGCCGAGCTCGCGGCCCATGTCGTGCCAGCCCAGGTCGTCGAACCAGCGGTCGAGGTACGCCCGCTCGCGCGGCAGGAAGCCCGCGTGCTTGAGGTTGCCCTTCCAGTTCTTGAGGTCCACCTCGCGGTGCGCGATGTTGATGTCCCCCGCGACGACCGCGTACCCACCGCCCTCGGCGATGTCGGCCAGCCGCGCGGTGACATGGTCGAGGAACGCGTACTTCTCGTCCATCGACGGCTGCCCCGCCGTGGCGGAGTGCAGGTACGTCGAGACGACCGTGATGGTCCGGCCCGGCGCGCCCTCGTGGGCCGGCATCGTCAGGTCGGCCTCGACCCAGCGGCCCGAGTCGCTGGTCACGCCCGTCTTCAGCCCGATCCGCACGGCGGACATCGGCAGCCGGGACGCGATCGCGACCCCGGCCCGGCCGGCCGTCTCGCTCGCCTCGTGCGCCAGGTGCCACTCCCCCGGCGGCAGGTGGTCGGCCAGGATCTCGTCGGACGCCCGGACCTCCTGCAGGAGCACCACGTCCGGCCTGCGCGCCTCCAACCAGGCGCCCATGCCGCGCTTGTAGGCCGCGCGGATCCCGTTGACGTTGACAGAGGCGATGGTCAGCACCCGACCATCCTGCATCAGCCCCGGTAGGCGGCCTCGAGCGCGTCCATGTCCAGCTTGACCATCGGCAGCAGCGCCGCCATCACGCGCGCGGTGCCCTCCGGGTCGGCGTCAGCGGCCATCCACCGGTCCAGGCCCGCGGGCGTGACCTGCCACGACAGCCCGAACCGGTCCTTCAGCCAGCCGCACTGCGACTCCACGCCGCCGTCGGCCAGCAGCGCGTCCCAGTAGTGGTCGATCTCGGCCTGCGTCTGGCACTCGAGCACGAACGAGAACGCGTCGTCGAGCTTCAGCACCGGACCGCCGTTGAGGAGCGTGACAGGCATGCCGTCGAGGGTGAGCTCCACGATGAACGCCGACCCCTCGGCCACCCCGGGCGTACCGGCGGGGGCCCGCACCACCGACAGGATCGAGGTGTTCGGGATGACGGCGACGTAGAAGTTGGCCGCGTCCTCGGCCTGGTCGTCGAACCACAGGTGCGGACGGACGATGCCCATGACGGACTCCTTCGGAAGCGCCCCGGCCGACCCGGGGCACTCCCGAGGGTCTCAGGCTCCGAGCAGCCGTTCGGCGGTGTCGACGACGTTGCTCAACAGCATCGCGCGCGTCATGGGACCCACGCCACCCGGGTTGGGCGACACCCACGACGCCACCTCCCGCACGTTCGGGTCCACGTCGCCGACGACGCGGCTCTTGCCGGTCTCCGGGTCCACGGTCCGCGAGACGCCGACATCGATGACGACCGCGCCGGGCTTGACGATCTCCGCCGTGATGATCCCGGGGACACCCGCCGCCGCGACGATCACGTCGGCGTGCCGCGTGTGCTCCGCGAGGTCGTCGGTACCCGTGTGCGTGAGCGTCACGGTCGCGTTGATCTCGCGACGAGTGAGCAGCAGCCCGATCGAGCGGCCGACGGTGACGCCGCGTCCCACGACGACGACGTCCGCACCACGCAGGTCGATGTTGTGCCGCAGGATCAGGTCGATGATCCCGCGCGGCGTGCACGGCAGCGGCGAGGTGACGGGCTCGTTGACGCGCAGCACCAGGCGCCCGAGGTTCGTCGGGTGCAGGCCGTCCGCGTCCTTGTCGGGGTCGACGAGCTCGAGCACGCGGTTGGTGTCGATGCCCTTCGGCAGCGGCAGCTGGACGATGAACCCCGTGCAGGCCGGGTCCTCGTTCAGCCGTCGGACCGCCGCCTCGATCTCGTCCTGCGTGGCCGTGGCGGGCAGGTCCTCGCGGATCGAGGCGATGCCCACCTCGGCGCAGTCCTTGTGCTTGCCGGCCACGTACCACTGCGAACCCGGGTCGTCGCCGACCAGGAGCGTGCCCAGGCCGGGCGTGACCCCGCGGGTGGCCAGTGCGGCCACCCGCTCGGTCAGCTCGGCCTTGATCCGCTTCGCGGTGGCGGTGCCGTCGAGAAGCTGGGCCGTCATCAGTACTGCCGCAGTCCGTCGTAGAGCGGGAAGCCGTCCGTGAGCTTCAGCACGCGGGCCTTGAGCGCGTCGAGGTCCGTCGACGCGCCGTCGATCAGGGCGGTCGCGATGATGTCCGCGACCTCCGTGAACTCAGCGTCGCCGAATCCGCGCGACGCGAGCGCCGGCGTGCCGATGCGCAGGCCCGACGTGACGCGCGGGGGGCGCGGGTCGAAGGGCACCGCGTTGCGGTTGACCGTGATGCCGGCCGAGTGCAGGAGGTCCTCGGCCTGCTGGCCGTCCAGGTCCGAGTGCCGCAGGTCCACGAGCACCAGGTGCACGTCGGTGCCGCCGGTGAGGACCGAGACGCCGGCCTTGGTCACGTCGGGTGCGGACAGGCGCTCGGCGATGATGCGGGCGCCGTCGAGCGTGCGCTGCTGACGGTCCTTGAACTCGTCGGTGGCGGCGACCTTGAACGCGACGGCCTTGGCGGCGATCACGTGCATGAGCGGACCGCCCTGCTGACCCGGGAAGACGGCCGAGTCGATCTTCTTGGCGTACTCCTCGCGGCTCAGGATGAAGCCCGAGCGGGGGCCGCCGATCGTCTTGTGCACCGTGCTGGACACCACGTCGGAGTGCGGGACGGGGCTCGGGTGCAGGCCCGCGGCCACCAGGCCGGCGAAGTGCGCCATGTCGACCCAGAGCTTGGCGCCGACCTCGTCGGCGATGGACCGGAAGGCCGCGAAGTCGAGGTGACGCGGGTAGGCCGACCAGCCGCCGATGATCACGTCGGGCCGCTGCTCGAGCGCCTTGGCCCGAACGGCGTCCATGTCGACGAGGAAGGTGTCCGGGTCCACGCCGTAGGCGCCGACCTGGTAGAGCTTGCCGGAGAAGTTGATCTTCATGCCGTGTGTGAGGTGGCCGCCGTGGGCCAGCTCGAGGCCGAGGATCTTGTCGCCCGCGTTGATCAGCGCGTGCAGGACGGCGGCGTTGGCCGTGGCGCCCGAGTGCGGCTGGACGTTCGCGTGCTCGGCGCCGAACAGCGACTTGGCGCGGTCGATCGCGATGTTCTCCGCGATGTCGACCTGCTCGCAGCCGCCGTAGTAGCGGCGGCCCGGGTAGCCCTCGGCGTACTTGTTGGTCAGCACGGAGCCCTGCGCCTGCAGGACCGCGCGGGGCACGAAGTTCTCCGACGCGATCATCTCGAGGGTGCCCTGCTGGCGGGCCAGCTCACCGTCGAGGACGGCGGCGATCTCGGGGTCGAGCTCGGAGATGTTCTGGTCGAGGATCGGGGTGTTGCTCATGGCACTCCCTGGCAGTCAGCGCGCACGGTGTCACCGCGCACTCGGTAGTCGGACCGGTGGGGTGACCGGGGGCCCAGGCGTCCGACCCATGGTCTGCTGCTGCTACGTCGCTCCCCGGTGGTGACCCACCCGTTTCGCCAGTCGCGACGCCGCACAGACTAGCAACGGCTCGACGGGGCCGTCGACGTGTCTCAGAGATAGCCGCCCGTGCCGACCGGCAGCGGCTCGGGCTCGGCGACGGCCTGCGGCGGGGTCCCCCGCAGCAGCAGCATGGAGACGCCGGACGCGGAGGCGGTCGACAGCCAGCGCAGGCCGGACAGGGGGCACTCCAGCACGACGGGCCGCCACGTCGCCGACACGACCGGCGCGGCGGGGCGCAGGTGGTGTGCCGCATAGGCGACGGCGTACGGGCCGACGTGGACGCTGCGCTCCCAGCAGCCGCAGGCGGCGGTGTCGACGAGCCGGGCACGGTCGGCCTCCGCCTCCCGACGGCGCAGGACCCTCGCGTCCGAGAGCCTGATCAGCCGGCGGCCGAGCTTGACGCCGAGCAGAGGCAGGGCGAGCACGGGCGCGAGCCACCATCCTGCGACCAGGACGAGGGGTGCTCCCGGCCAGGCGTCGGCGACGACGGCGGCGATCCCTGCCGCGGCGACCGCGCCCAGGACGAGGCCGAGCAGCGCGAACAGGACGGCGAGGCCCTTGAGCTGCGAGTCGGCACTCTGCAGCCGTCGCTGCTCGTCGTCGAGGGGCAACCGATCGAGGGCGAACCACGTGCGCTCGTCCGTCGGCGACAGGTCGGGCACGACCCGCCAGCGTCCGCGCAGGAGAGCGATCCCGAGGACCCCGGCCGCCAGACCGACGAGGCCGAGCAGCAGGGTGAGCACCGTCGCGCCGACCCAGGGAAGCAGAGCGGGTGCGGTGCGGACGACCGGCCGCGTCCGCCGGGAGAGGTCGTCGAGCTGCGCCGAGCGCGGGCTGGTACGGGCAACGGCGCCCACCAGCAGCATCGCGCCTGCCCTGTCGTCGCTCGCCTCCAGAGCCTCGACCGCGCGCTCGAGCGCATACGTGTCGTGCCACGGTCGCGGTGTCGCCGACCGCACGGCATGGGCCGCCTGTGCGACTCGCTCGATCGGGTCGACCACGCGGTTCCGCGTCGCGATCCAGCTGCTGGCGAACCGACCGACGACGTAGGTCGTACGCACGCCGTGGTCGACGAACAGCGCCCGCCAGGCGTCGGCGGCGACTGCTCGCTGGCCGGTCCGCTCGGCGGCGACGCCCAGGATGTACAGGTACCACGGGCGGTGGTCGACGGGTAGGAGGGCCCCGAGCCCGACCAGGGTCGCGAACGCCGCCTGGTCGCCCTCGATCGCCTGGGCTCCGAGCACGAGGACGTGGTTCATCGACCGCGGGCCGTCCGTCGGTACCTCGCTCGCGCCGATCTCGGCGAGGATCGTCAGGACGAGCGCGGCGTCACCGCTCAGGTACGCGAGTCCCGCCCGACGGGTGGCCGTCGCGGTCGCGGGGTGCCCGGCGTGCGCGATGAGGGTGGCGGCCAGGTCGAGCTCGTCGACCTGGTCCGCAGCCTTCGCCCAGGCGTAGACGAGGTCGGCCCGGTCAGGGTCGTCGACCCCTGCCGCCGCGCCTGCCCCCTGCTGGTGCGCTTCCGTCACAGAACGGACATCGGTCCGCGGACGACCTCACTTGAGCCGTCAGGCCTCGGATCCGTCACCCAGCAGCTTGCGCAGGTACGCGTACGTCAGGTCGCCGGCGGTCTGGTCGTGCTGGTGCTCGTAGCCGTGCTTCGCGTAGAGCGCGATGTTCTGCACCGAGTCGCGGCCGGTGAACACCCAGACCTCCTCGATGCCGTCGGGCAGGAACGGCAGGATCGCCATGAGCATCTGCGTGCCGAAACCCTGTCCCTGCAGGTCAGGGGCCACCGCGAACCGGCCGAGCGTCGCCTTCGAGCCCTCGATGAGCACGCGGATCGAGCCGACGAGCCGGTGCCCGTACCAGCCGCCGAGCGTGATGACACCCTCGGCCTCCAGGTCCGCCTGGAGCTCCTCGAGGGTCTGCGTCAGCGGCGGGATGTGCGGGTCACCGTACTGCTGGGCCTCGGTCACGAAGGCGGCCCGACGGAGCGTCAGCAGCTCCCCGGCGTCGTCGAGGGTCACCGAACGGATGTCGAGGTCGGCGGTCGTCATGACGCCATCGTGTCAGCCGATCACCGCGACCACTACTCTCGGACCTCGTGTCCTCCGCCACGATCGAACCGACCCACTGGGTGCTCTCGCTGTCCTGCCCCGACCGGCCGGGCATCGTGCACGCCGTCGCCGGCCTGCTCGCCGAGCACGGCGGCAACATCACCGAGTCGCAGCAGTTCGGCGACCCGCTGTCGGGGCTCTTCTTCATGCGCGTGCAGGTCACGGCGTCCACGCCGCGCGACACCCTGACGGCGGCACTGTCCCGGCTGGGCGAGCAGTTCGGCATGCAGTGGTCCCTCGACGTCGTCGGGCGCCCCGTCCGCACGCTCGTCATGGGCTCCACCGCGGCGCACTGCCTCAACGACCTGGCGTTCCGGCAGCGGTCGGAGAACCTGCCGGTCGACCTCGTCGCGGTCGTCTCCAACCACACCGCGCTCGAACCGCTCGCGAGCTTCTACGGCATCCCGTTCCACCACGTCCCGGTCACCTCCGCGACGAAGGCGCAGGCCGAGTCCCGGCTGCTGGAGCTCGTCGATGAGCTCGACGTCGAGCTCGTCGTGCTCGCGCGGTACATGCAGATCCTGTCCGACGACCTGTGCCGACGACTGCAGGGCCGAGTGATCAACATCCACCACTCGTTCCTGCCGTCGTTCAAGGGCGCCCGCCCCTACGCGCAGGCCCACGACCGCGGGGTCAAGCTGATCGGCGCGACCGCGCACTACGTGACGGGCGACCTCGACGAGGGCCCGATCATCGAGCAGGACGTCGAGCGCGTCGACCACTCGCGGGCCGTCGAGGACCTCGTCGCACTGGGTCAGGACGTCGAGCGCCGTGCTCTGGCACGCGCCGTGCGCTGGCACGCCGAGCACCGCGTGCTGCTCGACGGCCACCGGACCATCGTCTTCAAGTAGGCCGCCAATGAGCGACAACTACCTGCGCCTCATCCCGACCGACCCCGCCTGGCGGCCGGAGCGCGACGCGGCGGAACGCGCGGCGGTGGTCCTCTCCGCTCTCGTCCCGGGCGCCGACGAGGTCGAGGCCGAGCTGTACGCCGGCGTCACCTTCATCGATCAGGGCGCCAACTTCGAGCGTCTGGGTTGTCCACTGTGCGGCGCGGAGCTCGCGGAGGTCTGGTGGGGCGAGCAGATGGCGGCGGCGGGCGCCGGCGGGTTCGCGGACCTGCGCGTGAGCACCCCCTGCTGCGGCAAGGCGACGAGCCTGAACGACCTGACCTATGACTGGCCGGCCGGCTTCGCCCAGTCCGAGCTGTCCGTGCTCAACCCGCAGCGAGGCTGGCTGACCGAGGCGGAGCTCGCCGAAGTCGCAACCGCCCTGGGGCATCCTCTGCGCCAGGTGATGGCCCACTACTAGCCGTCAGGTGGCCACCGAGCGGTAGCTCTCCCGAGCCCGGGCCTGCAGCGCGTCGATGGTGACCGCGAGCGCGAGCACGAGGCCGGTGACGACGAGCCGGGCCGAGGTGTCGAGGTTGAGCAGGGTCAGCCCGGTCGCGATCGACTGGATGACCAGGATGCCGACGAGCGCGGACCACGCCGAGCCGCGCCCGCCGAACAGGCTCGTCCCGCCGATGATCGCCGCGGCGATGGCCGTGAGGTTGGTGTCGCTCGCGCCGGTGCCCTGGTTGGCGGCGGCCAGACGGCCCACGGCGAGCACGCCGCCGAGCGCCGCGAACGTCGAGCAGAGGACGAACACCGTGAAGAAGACCCGGCGCACGGGCACGCCGGCCTTGCGGGCCGCCTCGACGTCGCCGCCGACGGCCCGCACGGAGCGGCCCCAGCGGGTGCGGCGCAGCAGCAGGTCGACGACGGCGACCAGGCCGACGAACAGCGCGAACACCGCCCCGACGCCGCGGTTGGTGTTCAGGTAAGCCACCGAGATCGACAGGACGACCGCGAGGACCGCCACCCGCGTGACGAGCTCGAACGCCGAGCTGACCGGCAGCTCTGCGCGCGCGCGGCGCGTCCGGTCCATCAGGCGCCCGGCCGAGTAGCCGGCGACGACCAGAAGCACGAGCGCCCAGGACAGGGCCGGGTCGAGGAACGCCGTCTGGCAGAACTCGACGAGCGGGGACTCGAAGGGCACGTTGACCGAGCCGGTCGGGCCGAGCACCCGGATCTGCAGGCCGGTGACCACGAGCAGGCCGGCCAGCGTGAACACGAAGCTGGGAACGGCGAGCCTCGTCTGCAGCGCGGCGTAGATCGAGCCGACGACGACACCGACGGCCAGCGACGCCGCGAACGCGAGCGGGAAGGCCCAGCCCAGCTGGACCGAGCAGACGGCAACGACGGCCGCGGCGAGCCCTGAGACCGCGCCGACGGAGAGGTCGATCTGGCCGATGTGCAGCGTGAGCACGACGCCGAGCGCGATGACGCCGGTCGACGCGGACTGCTGCGTGATGTTGACCATGTTGTCGCTGGACAGGAAGTGCGGGTTCAGCACCTGGAAGACCAGCCAGATGATGACGAGCACGGCGCTGATGGGCAGCACGCCCGCGTCGCCCGTGCGCAGGCGCTGCCACGAGGACGCCCAGATGCTCGGCTGCTCCTCGGGCAGGGCGCTCATGGTGCTCAGGGCGCTCATCGTTCGCTCCGGATTCCCGTGACGGCGGCGAGCAGCTCTTCGTAGCTGGTCTTGGCGGCGTCGAACTCCCCGTTGGTCCGGCCGAGGCGCAGCACCACGATCCGGTCGGCGACGGCCTGCACGTCGGCGAGCGAGTGGCTGGTCAGGACCACGCCGTGGCCGCGCTCGCGCAGGCGCTCGACCAGCGTGAGGAACTCCGCGGTCTGCCGCAGCCCGAGCGCGGCGGTCGGCTCGTCGAGGACGATCACGCGTGGGTCGCCGAGCAGCGACCGGGCGATCGCGACCGCCTGGCGCTGGCCTCCCGAGAGTGCGGCGACGGGCACCCGCACCGAGGGAACGCGCGCGGCGAGCTGGTTGAGCAGCTCCCAGGCGTGCTTCTCCATCGCGACCTCGTCGAGCAGCATCCCGCGCTCGACCTCGTGCCCGAGGTAGAGGTTCTCGACGACGTCGAGGTTCTGGCAGAGGGCTAGGTCCTGGAACACCGCGGCGATCCCGTACCCGCGGGCGACGGCCGGGTCGGACAGCGTCACGGGTCGTCCGTCGACGACCACCTCGCCGCTGTCGGGCGCGAGCGCTCCGGTCAGCGTTCCGACGAGGGTGGACTTTCCCGCGCCGTTGTCGCCGATCACGGCGACGACCTCGTGGGCGCGCACCTCGAAGTCGATGTCGACGAGCGCGCGCACCGCGCCGTAGCTCTTGGAGACGCCGCGCAGCGAGAGCACGGGGGTCGCGGAGCCGTGATTCACGGCACCGTCGGGGCCGGCGAGGACGTCGTTCACCGGGCACCCCTCTCGTCGAACAGTCCGGCCTGGGCGCACGCCTCGGTATAGGGCTGCACGCAGATCTCCTCGGTCGTGTAGACGCCGCCGTCGATGATGACGCGGCGAAGGTTGCCGATGTTGACGGACACGGGCTCGAGGATCAGGGCCGGCACGCCCTGCACCCGCGACGTGGTCATGGGCGACTCGCCGCGCAGCACCCGGACCGCGAGCTCGGCGGCCGTGCGCGCCTGCTCGTTGATGGCCTTGTAGACGGTCATCACCTGGTCGCCCGTGACGATCCGCTGCATCGCGGTGAGCTCGGCATCCTGACCGGTGACGGGCGGGATCGGGTTCAGACCGGCCGCGCGCATCGCCGAGATGGCTCCGCCCGCGGTGCCGTCGTTCGCGGCGAGCACCGCATCGACCTGCCCGGAGAACTCCGTCAGCTGCCCGGTCACCCACTCCTGCGCCTTGTCCGGGCTCCAGTCGGGGGTGTCGTACTCCGCGAGCACCGTGATCGGCAGCCCCTCGAACGCGCCCCTGGCACCGCTCTCTAGCTGCGCGGAGTTGGGGTCCGTGGCCGCGCCGTTCACCATCAGCACTCCCTTGGGGTTCTCCGGACTCATCCCCTCGAGGGCGAGCGCACGTGCCAGGGCCTCACCCTGGAGCTGGCCGATCCGACGGCTGTCGAAGGACACGTAGTAGTCGATGCCGGCGTTCGCGATGAACCGGTCGTAGGCGATCACGGGCACGCCCCGGCGGTTGGCCTCCGCGACGATGCCGACCGCGGCGTCGGCGTCGACCGCGTCCAGGACGATCACGCCGGCCCCCTGGGTCAGCACCGCCTCGGCCTGCTGCTGCTGGAGCGCGGCGTCCTGGTCGGCGTTGGCGTAGAGCACCTTGCACTCCGCGCACCGGCGCGCCACCAGACCCTCGAAGGAGGGCCGGTCGACGGCCTCGTACCGCGCGGTCTTGGACTCCGGCAGGAGCAGGGCGATGGCCATCTCGGCGTGCGGCGTGCTGGCGGGGACGCACGAGACCAGGGCGAGCGACAGCGCGGCGAGGACCAGCGCCACCACCTTGCGTCGCAGCCTTGCGCGAGCACTCATGCGAGCACCGTCCCGGGCGCACCGATGGTCACCCTGTCGAGCGCGATCGCGAGGGCTCCGCGCACCTCCGCCGCAGCGCCGAGCTCGGCCCCGACGACCGGGATCGGGCCGGCCGTGCTCGGGATCCTGCGCTGCGCCATGACGGCACGGATCGGCTCCAGCAGCAGCTCGCCGGCGTCCGCGAGCTCACCGCCGATGACCACGAGCTCGGGGTCGAACAGGTTGCTCACGCCCGCGGCGACGACACCCAGGTGGTGCCCGGCATCGGCGATGACGCGTCGGCACCCGGCGTCGCCGGCCTCGGCGCGCGCGATCGCTCCGCGCAGCGTCAAGTTCCCGTGGCTCGGGCGCAGCATGTCCAGAAGTATCGGCGCCCCGACGTACATCTCGAGGCACCCGCGGTTGCCACAACGGCAGACCGGCCCGTTGTCGTCGACCGTCGAGTGCCCGATCTCGCCGGCCCCGCCCGCGCGGCCGTGGAACACCTCGCCGTTGAGCACCAGTCCACCGCCGACGCCGTGCGACGCGTGGATGTAGACGACGTCCGCCCGTCCGCGCGCGGCACCCAGCCGGACCTCGGCGAGCGCCCCCAGGTTCGCGTCGTTGTCCACGTAGACGGGCAGCCCGAGCCGCTTGCCCAGAAGGTCCGGGACCGCGGCACCGTCCCACCCACGCAGCATGCCGATCGAGGAGATCCGGCCGGTGCGCACGTCGACGGGAGCGGGCACGCCGACGCCTATCGCCAGCACCTCCGAGAGGGACGCGTCGACCGAGTCGACCATCTCGGTCAGCAGCAGCGCGGCGCGCTCGAGCCCCTGGTCAGCGCGGTGGTCGGGCGGCAGCGGCATCCGCTGCTCGGCGACGATCCGGTGGGCCACGTCGGACAGGGCCACCCGCAGCGAGCGGGTCCCGAAGTGCATCCCGGCGACGAGGCCGAGGTTGCGGGCGAGCGTGACCTGCTGGGCCCGACGACCCGAGCGCGAGGTGGGCGCGGTGTGCAGGACGCCGGCGCTCGTCAGCTCCTTGACGATGTTCGACACGGTGGCTGGGGACAGGCCAGTGACGCCGGCCAGCTCGACCTGCGTGAGCGAGCCACGCTGCTGGACGGCGCTGACGATCCGCGCCCTGTTGGCTTCACGCAGTGAAGTCTGGGAGCCCGGAGTGACCCGGTCATTGCCCACGCGCGCAGGATACACACGCGTATCTGAGCGGACTCGTGCGCGGCTCGGACCTCACCCGGTCCGATATGCGTAGAACAGGGCATTGAGCACGACTTGCCCGTTCACCTGCGGCTGGACGGGTGAACCTGCAGGTCCGACCTTGTCACCCCGGGGTGTGAACGCCGAGGCCGCACCCCGTGGCTGCGCGAGATGAAGCCCAGATCACGATTTGGCGACGCATTCGTTCATTTCTTGACTTCAAGGCCTCTCCGACGATGAGATGTGACGCGGATCGGACGAGGCGCACTGCCGAGCCTCCGTCCGAACGCCACCCGAACGCTCCCGCATCGGATGGCGAACTCCGGGCCGCGGGACCCTCGGGTCCCTCGTCCAGCAGCACCCCCCTATCCACGGCAAAGAAGGCGTAGGAGACAGATGCGTACAGGACGCAGGATCACAGCGGTCGCCGCCGGTATCGCGGTTGCCAGCCTCGCGCTGGCTGCTTGCAGCAACGGTGACAGCGGCGACAACTCCTCGGACGGCGCGAGCGCCGGTGCCGAGGGCGCCGACCAGGTCGAGGTCTTCACCTGGTGGGCCAGCGGCTCCGAGAAGCTCGGCCTCGACGCGCTCGTCAGCGTGTTCAACGAGCAGCACCCGGAGACCGAGTTCGTCAACGGTGCGGTTGCTGGTGGCGCCGGTTCGGCCGCCAAGGACCTGCTGCAGTCGCGCCTCCAGGCGAACGACCCGCCGGACACGTTCCAGGCCCACGCGGGCGCGGAGCTGACCGACTACATCAACGCCGGTCAGGTCGAGGACGTCTCGGCGCTGTACGACGAGTTCGGCCTGCGCGACGCCTTCCCGGCGGACCTCGTGGACCGCCTGACGGTCGACGGCAAGATCTACTCGATCCCGTCGAACATCCACCGTGCCAACGTCGTCTGGGCCAACACCCAGCTCCTCACGGACGCGGGCCTCGACCCGGCCGCGACGTACGCCACGCTCGACGACTGGTTCGTCGCGCTGGACGCCGTCAAGGAGAAGACCGGCCGCACGCCGCTCTCGGTCGCCACGACCTGGACCCAGGTCAACCTGCTCGAGACGATCCTCCTCTCCGACCTGGGTGCCGACGGCTACTCCGGCCTGTGGGACGGGTCGACCGACTGGACCAGCCCCGAGGTCGGCAAGGCGCTCGAGGACTTCGGCAAGCTGATCAGCTACACGAACACGGACCGTGACGGCCTCGACTGGCCGGACGCCACGCAGCAGGTCATCGACGGCAACGCCGCGTTCAACGTCATGGGCGACTGGGCCGTGGCCGCGTTCGAGGAGGCCGGCAAGGCTTCCCCGGCCGACTACGTCTACTTCCCGGTCCCCGGCACGGACGGCGTGTTCGACTTCCTGGCCGACTCCTTCACGCTCCCCGTCGGTGCCCCGCACCCCGGTGGCGCGAAGAACTGGCTCGAGACGATCGGCTCGCTCGAGGGCCAGGTCGCGTTCAACAAGGCCAAGGGTTCCATCCCGGCCCGCACGGACGCCGACCCGGCTGACTTCTCCGCGTACCAGCAGTCGGCCATCAAGTCGTTCGGTGAGGACACCATCGTCTCCTCGCTGGCGCACGGTGCCGCTGCCCCGGCCGCCTGGTCGAACGCGATCAGCGACGCCACGTCCAAGTTCACGACCGGTGCGTCCGACGTTGCGGGCTTCCAGTCCGAGCTCGCCGACGCCGCCGCCGCGAACAGCTGATCTGACGATCCGCTGATCACGCACGTGCACTGAGATCCGGTCCCGTCCCGGTCCTGGCAACAGGGCCGGGGCGGGACCGTCTCGGCGCGTCTGCCGAGTAGTACCCGGGCCGGCGACGACCTCCCGGCCCGTCCACACGCTCGTTCCGAACCACTGGAGGCACTCGTGCCCCGTCAGATCCGCAAGTGGGGCCCGCCCCTCTTGCTCATCTCGCCGTCCCTGATCCTGTTGGCCGTCTTCGTCTACGGCCTGCTCTTCCTCAACGGGGTCACGTCGACCAAGGACATCCACACCGCTGCGCAGACGACGGGCCGCGAGCCGTCCGGCTTCGTCGGCCTCACCAACTACGGTGACCTGCTCTCGTCGGACAGCTTCCAGCACTCCCTGAAGAACCTGGCGCTCTACACGGTCGTCTTCCTCGTCGGGACGATGGTCTTCGGGTTCGTCTGGGCGTGGCTGCTGGACCGCCCGGTGAAGTTCGAGGGCGTGTTCCGCTCCATCTACCTCTTCCCGATGGCGGTCTCGTTCGTCGCCTCGGGTGTCGTGTGGCGCTGGCTGCTGAACTCCAACCAGGGTGAGTCGGCCTCGGGCCTGAACCGCCTGTTCCAGATGATCGGGCTGCCGTTCCTCCAGAACAACTGGTGGAACAACGTGAGCGTCGGTATCGCCGCCATCGCCATCCCCGCGATCTGGCAGCTGTCCGGCTACGTCATGGCGCTGTTCCTCGCCGGCTTCCGCGGCGTCCCGGAGGAGCTGCGCGAGGCCGCGAAGGTGGACGGCTCGTCCACCTGGCAGATGTACCGCCACGTGATCTTCCCGCAGCTCAGCCCGGTGGCGCTGTCGGCGATCATCATCATCGGCCACATGTCCATGAAGTCCTTCGACCTGATCATGTCGATCTCCAAGCCGGCGAACTACCAGACCAAGGTGCCGTCGATCGACATGTACGTCTTCAAGTCGAGCTTCAACTACTCCGACGCCGCGGCCGTCGGCGTGATCCTGCTGGTGATCGTGGCGGTGCTGATCGTCCCGTACCTGGTGCACCTCAACCGGACGGAGAAGACCTCATGACGACCGTCGCAGCCGACGAGCTGATCGCTCCCCTCGGCAAGGCTCCGAACCCGGAGCGCGCACCGGGCGGCCGGTTCTCCACGGGTCGCACCCTGAAGTACGCGCTGCTGATCTTCTTCGTGATCATCGTGCTGATCCCGGTGTACGTGCTGCTGGTCACCAGCTTCAAGGGGCAGGGCGACGCCACCCCGGCGCGCGCCTGGAACCTGCCGCAGCTCTGGACCATGGAGAACTGGAGCGCGGCGTGGACGGCGCTCTCGCCGTCGATCTTCCGCACGCTCTCGATGGTCCTCCCGGCCGCGATCATCTCCTCGATGCTCGGCTCGATGAACGGGTTCGTCCTGGCGCGCTGGCGCTTCAAGGGCGCGGACCTCGTCTTCACGCTGATCCTCTTCGGCATGTTCATCCCGTACCAGGCCGTGATGATCCCGCTGCTGCAGCTGATGAACGGCATCGGTGTCCCGTCGGGCATCCCGTCGCTGATCATCCTGCACGTGATCTACGGTCTGCCGATCACGACCCTGATCTTCCGCAACTACTACATGTCCGTGCCGGAGGAGCTCATCGAGGCCTCCCGCATGGACGGTGCCGGGATGCTGCGGACGTACTGGTCGGTCGTGCTCCCGATCTCGATCCCGAGCTTCGTGGTCGTCCTCATCTGGCAGTTCACCTCGGCCTGGAACGACTTCCTCTTCGCGGTGTTCTTCTCCTCCAGCCAGAACGGCCCGGTCACCCTCGCGCTGAACAACCTCGCGAACGGTGCCCTGCTCACCAACTACGGCGTGTCGATGGCCGGCGCCCTGCTGGCCTCGCTGCCGACGCTGCTCGTGTACGTGCTCCTGGGCAAGTACTTCATCGGCGGTCTGATGTCCGGCTCGGTCAAGGGCTGACGCTCTTCCCCATCCGCACAGCCGAAGGGCCCGCGACCATCACGGTCGCGGGCCCTTCGCCTTGTGTCAGGACCTGCCGCCCGCCTTCTCCACGAGGACCGCGACCGTGCGGGCCGGCACGGTGACCGTGCCCGACGCCTTGTCCCAGGTGGTGGTGCGGACGACGGGGTCGCTCCCCCGCGCCTGCACCGGCGAGAGCGTCAGCCGGTGCCCAGCGAGCGTGGGCACGGACTGCGTCGTCGCCTCGTCGGAGGCGTTCACGACGACGAGGACACCGTCGAGCTTCTTGTCCACGTCCGTGGTCCACCGCCTCGCGGACCGGTCCCAGCGGGGTGTGTCGTCGATCGTCATGACGACGACGCCGGGATCGGCGTCCGGGCCGGAGCCAGGGAACGCCACCTTCTGCTCGATGAGCGACGCCGAGCCGAGCCGGAACAGCGGTGTCGAGAAGCGCAGCCGGAGCAGGTCGTCGGCCGCCGCCGAGGCGTCCGCGATGTCGGCCGGCGTCGGCTTGAGCGCCGGGTCGGCCAGCAGCGTCCCCTGCAGAGGCCACTTCGCCTCGTTGTCGGCCTTGGGCGGCAGACCGCGGCCGAAGCCGTTGTCCTTGCCGGACAGGTCGAGCGAGTTGAACCAGTCACCCGAGTCGTAGCTGTTGCGGTCGAGCGACTTGCTCCGCAGCAGGTCGGCGCCCGCGTGCCAGAACGACGGCGTCTGCGCGAGGGCCGTGGTGGCCAGCGAGACGGTGTTCATCCGGACGCGGTCCGCCATCGCCGTGTCGGTGGGCAGCTTGTACGTCAGCGAGTCCCACAGGGTCTCGTTGTCGTGGGCATCGACGTACGTGATGACCTCCTCCGGGGAGTCGGCGTAGCCCGCCGGCTGCCCGTTGTAGTCGATCTGGGCGCCGGTCTGGACCGTCCCGGAGCTCGTCTCGAAGGCGAAGTCCCGCAGGTTGCCCGCCATGCCCAGCCGGACCAGGTCGGCGTCGTGCGCGGCTCGGGCCGCCTGGTCGGCGTCCGTGCCGTTGACAGCGCTGCCGTTCGGGTCCGTCCCGCCGCCCGAGCCGAAGCCCTGGATGCGCGGGTCGGTGTCGAACGGTCCGCCGCCGCGGACGGCGTCACGGAGTCGGTCGGAGAACGTCCCGATGCCCGTGCCGCCCAGCTGGCCCTGGGTGGCCTGCGTGAAGAGCGCGTTGTTCGCGACCTCGCCGAAGTTCCAGCCCTCGCCGTAGAGGTAGACGTTCGACCCGTCGACGCCGTCCTTGCGCGGCGTCAGCTTGTCGAGCGCCTTGCGGACCGCCTTCATGGTGTCCACCGAGTGGTGCCCCATGAGGTCGAACCGGAACCCGTCGACCTTGTAGTCGCGGGCCCACGTGACCACCGAGTCGACCATGAGCTTGTTCGCCATCGCGTGCTCGGTCGCCACGTTCTGGCAGCAGGTGGACGTCTCGACGTTCCCGACGGCGTTCAGCCGCTGGTAGTAGCCGGGCACCACCCGGTCGAGGATCGACTGAGGAGCCTGCCCGCTCGCCGTGGTGTGGTTGAACACCTGGTCGAGCACCACCTGCAAACCGTCGGAGTGCAGGGCGCCGACCATCGTCCGGAAGTCGGCCACGCGGCCGCCGCCGTCCTGGTGCACCGCGTAGGAGCCCTCGGGCGCCTGCCAGTGCAGCGGGTCGTAGCCCCAGTTGAAGCCGTCCGTCGAGGCCTGTGCCATGACGCACGCCTGCTGCTGGTCGGAGTCCGGCGGCAGCGCGGCCAGGTCGCATTCCGGAGTGGTCTGCAGCGTGCGGTCCTCCTGGATCGACGCGATGTCGAACGTCGGGAGCAGGTGGATCGTCGTCAGGCCCGACTTCTCCAGCGACCGCAGGTGCTGGCGACCGGCGCCGTTGCCCGCGAACGCCAGGTACGTGCCGCGCTGGGCGGCCGGGACCGTGAGGTCGTTGATCGAGAAGTCACGCACGTGCAGCTCGTAGATCGTCTGGTCGACGGGTCGGACGACCGGCTGCTTCGCCTTCTCCCACTGGCTCGGCCGGAAGGCCTTGTCGGCGAGGTCGACCAGCACCGAGCGCGTCGAGTTGAGCGTGAGCGCGACCGAGTACGGGTCGGTGACCTGGTTGACCTCGACGGCGTCGGTCGTCGGTGCGTAGACCGTGACCTCCCAGAGGAACTGCTTGCCGGCCCACGCCTTCTTGCCGGCGACCGTCCAGGAGCCGTCCTTCTGCCGCTGGGCCGCGACCCGGGTGGGATCCCCGGCACCGGTCCAGACCAGGAGGTCGACGTCCTGCGCGGTCGGTGCCCACAGGGCCAGCGACGGGACGCCGCGGGACCACGTGGTGCCGAGCGCGCGCTTGGCGGCCTTCGCGGCGTAGAGGTCGTCCAGGACGCCCGGGATCTGCACCCCGGTCGCGGCCTGCACCATCTCACCGTCGCTCTGGGTGACGAGCAGGGCTCCGCGCAGCAGGTCCTGCACGCGCTGCGACGACGCCTCGACGTGCAGCGCGAGGTAGCCGGTCGCGAGCGCCGGGAAGCGTCCGAGCTGTGCGCTCGACAGTCCGCCCGGCACGAAGGTGAGCGCCACGGGCGACCCGTCGTCGCCGGTCACGGCGCCGTCGGCGACCACGGGCTGCTTGGTCGGCGACCCGTACAGGCGCCAGCCGAGCGTCGCCGGGTCGGTGCCGTCCGGCACCCACTCGTCCGGGAACGCGATCGTGGACGCGTCGATCCACTGCGCCCGGTCGACGCCGGTGCCCGGCAGCGGCGGGTCGGTGACCTCGATCGAGAGCACGTGCGTGGCGAGCACGTAGGTGAACGTCACGGGCTTGCCGCCGGGTGCGGTGAACGGGACGTTCGCGCCGCCGGGCACTCCCCCGGCGCCGTAGTTCTCGTCCCACGACAGGTTGTGCGCCACCTTGACCTCGTAGGCGCCGGCGGGCAGGTCGGGGGCGACGAACGTGTAGGTGCCGTCGCCGTCGGGGTCCTGCAGCCAGGTCTTCATGCAGTCCGGCGCCCAGTCGGCCGAGCAGCCGAGCTCGCTGTTGTCGGAGCCGGGGACGGTCAGGATCGGGCCCTGCGCCGTCGAGGTGAACCAGTGCGTCGTCGGGTCGTAGTAGAACGTCACAGGTCCGTCGGCGGCGACGGTGTAGGTCACGTTGTCACCGCCCGCGACGCCGCCGGCACCGTAGTTCTCGTCCCAGCTGCCGCCGATCGCGACCTTGTAGTCGTAGGTCCCGGCCGGCAGCGTGAACGTGCCCGAGTAGATCCCGTCGGCCCGCTTGGTGAGCTTCGCCGCCAGGCAGTCCGGCTGCCAGTCGCCCGGGCAGCCCATCTCGGCGTTGTGGCTGCCGGGGACCGTCACGAGCAGGTCACCCGGCTCGGTGGGCGGTGCGACGCCGTCGACCGCGTTGCCGACGCTCGCGTAGGTGGACGCGGCGCTCTTGTGGCCCGCCGCGTCGACCGTGACCGCGCGGTACTCGACCAGGGCACCGGCCGGGAGCGCGCTGACGTCCGCGTAGACGCGCGGGGCCGTCGACTCCGAGGTGCCCAGCGGCGTCCAGGTGTCGTCGCCGAGGATCCGGTAGGCGAACGACGTCTGGCTCCACACGTCGGTCGCCACGTCAGCGGTGACCGGGACGAGACCCGTGAGGGCGGACCCGGGCGCGGGGGAGCTGAGAACCACCGGGCCCGCCGTCGCCGGCGCCCCGACCGTCGTCCCGGCCTTGAGGACGACCGCGCTCAACGCCGGGATCGTCAGGCTCACGGTGCCGTCGGCGGCCGCCGTCGCGGTCGCGCTCGTCCCGTACAGCGGGGCGAAGGTGGCACCGGGCGTCAGCGTGTCGACGGTCACCGTGGCCGGCGTCGTGCCGTTGTTCAGGGCGACGAGGTGCTCGATCTTCTCGGTCGCGTCGACGCGGGAGAACGCGTACACGGACCCGTCGGCGTAGCGCTCGATCTGGGCGCCGTCGGTCAGGGCCTTGCTCCCGGCCCGCAGGGCGGCCAGCGACGCGATGTGCTGGTAGAGCACCGAGTCGGTGTCGTAGCGGTCCACCGATCCGGCGGTCGTCCCGTCCAGCAGCTGCTGGTTCGCGTACTCCGGCACCTGCGTGGCGAACAGCGACTGGCGGGCGTCCTTGTCGGTCCCGTTGAGCGTGCCCGCGCCCTCGAAGCCCTGCTCGTCGCCGTAGTAGACGACCGGCTGGCCGCGCGTCAGGTACATGAGGTCGTGGGCGAGCGCCGAGCGCTGCTCGGGCGTGGTCCCGTCCTTGACCATGTAGCCGATGCGGCCCATGTCGTGGTTGCCGAGGAACGTGGGCAGCGCCTGCGCGTTCGTCGTCGGGGTCGTGTACATGTCGTCACCCGCGTACAGCGCGTGCAGGCCTGCCGCCGAGAAGCCCTTGGCGTAGTTCGACGCCGCAGACTGGAACGTGAAGTCGAGCACGGCGTTCATGTCGCTCTTGCGCAGGTAGGGCGAGAGCTTGGCCGGGTCGGCGTCGTAGACCTCGCCGAACATGAAGAAGTCGGGGTTGCCGACGGAGGTCGCGTGGTCGCGGACGGCCGTCGTGAACTTCTGCCAGAACTCGAAGTTGACGTGCTTGGCGGTGTCGATGCGGAAGCCGTCGACACCGAGGTCGACCCACTGGTCGTAGACGTCGACGAAGCCGTTCACGACCGCCGGGTTCTCGGTCATGAGGTCGTCCAGACCCGAGAAGTCGCCGTACGTCGTCGACTCCCCGGTGTAGGTCGAGTTTCCGCGGTTGTGGTAGAGCGTCGGGTCGTTCAGCCAGTCCGGGACCTTGACGTGGGCGTCCTCCGGCTTGATCACCGGCGTGTACGGGAAGCTCGTCGCCGGGTCCATCGTCGGGAACGTGTCGGTGCCCGCGTAGGTGTGCGGGTCGAAGGCGTTGCCGGCCGCGTCCTTGTACGGGCTCGTCGCCTGGTCGACGTAGCCGTACGTCTGCTGCGCGTAGTCGATGACGTCGGCGGTGTGGTTGGCGATGATGTCGAAGTAGACCTTGATGCCGCGCGCGTGGGCGTCGGCGATCAGCGACTCGAGCTCGGCGTTGGTGCCCAGGTGCGGGTCGATCTGCGTGAAGTCGGTGATCCAGTAGCCGTGGTACCCGGCCGATGCGTCGGCGCCCGTACCCTGAACCGGCCGGTTCTTGAACGACGGCGTCAGCCAGATGGCCGTGCTGCCGAGCCCCTGGATGTAGTCCAGCCTGCTGTGCAGGCCCGCCAGGTCGCCGCCCTCGTAGAAGCCCTTGTCCGTCGGGTCGAACCCGGTGGTCAGGCGGTCGCCGGTCAGCCCGCCGGTGTCGTTCGTCGCGTCCCCGTCGGCGAACCGGTCGGTCATCACGAAGTAGAACTGCTGGGCCGCACCGGGGTCCCGCACCGGGTTCGCGACGATCGCGTCATCGGCCGGCGTGTAGCCGTCCGCCAGGCTCACCGGGGTCAGTGCCGTGCGGTGGGTGGTGTCGTCGTACGTGAAGCGGATCGTCGACGGGCCGGCCAGCACGAGCGGCGTGTTGCCGCTGCCGCCGTCGCCGCCGTAGGACTCGTCCCAGGCGTCGTTCATCGCGACCTTGTACGAGTACGTCCCCGCGGGGACCGTGAGCTCCGCGGAGTACCGGCCCGCGACGTCCGTCGGTGCCAGCTCGGTCTGCGGGCAGTCCGGCTGCCAGTCCCCCGGGCACCCGAGCTCGCTCTGCAGGTCACCGACCAGGGCGACGGTCCGTTCGGCCGCTGCGGCGGGGGTCGCGACGACGGCCGCGGTCACCAGCCCGAGGCCGGTGACCGCCAGCGCGGTCAGGGCGGCGATCGGGCGACGCCAGCGATCGGCGTGTCGGGGGGCGTCCGCAGGCGACATTCGCGACTCCTTCGTCTTCCCGCGGACGTCTCTGTGCGCGGGCTGTGCCGGGTGATGCGCAGACGGTATCCGCTTGCAGTAACTTGCAGCAACCGTTGCGGGCAATTCGTGCGGAACCGCAGGTACCGGGCGCGCAGACGTCCGCTCACCCGCCGCTCAGCCCTCCCTCGATCGTTGACGAGGTGAATAGTGCGGCGCTTGTAGGGTGGTCACGTGGAGAGGTTCCCGACGACCGGATTCCTGCTGAGCAAGGTCGGCCAGGCGATGACGGCGGACTTCGCCGGGCGCGTCGCGCCGCTCGGGCTGCGGCCGAGGCACGTCGGGCTGCTCGTCGCCGTCGACGCCGCGCCGGACGCCTCGCAGCGAGAGATCGGCGAGGCCCTGGGGCTCGTCCCGAGCGCGATCGTGCCGATGGTCGACGACCTGGAGAAGCTCGGCGCCCTGCACCGCGTGGTCGACCCGGCGAACCGTCGTCGGCACACGCTCGAGCTCACGCCGGCCGGACGCACGCTGCTCGCCCAGGCCGTGGCGCTTGCGGCGGAGCAGGACGACGAGTTCCTGGCCGGCCTCGACGCGACGCAGCGCGAGGCCCTGCACACGACGCTGGCCGGCCTCCTCGTGCGAGGAGACCGGCCTGCGGGGTCGATCGAGGGCTAGAGCGGCGAGCTCAGCGAGGCCAGCAGCGCGGCCGAGTCGGCCACCGCGCCGAACACCCCGCCCTGCATCTTGACCATGTTGAGCGCGGCCAGGTAGTTGCCGTAGTCGGTGGCGCCCGTGCAGTCGGACAGCAGCAGGCACTCGTAGCCGCGGTCGTTGGCGTCGCGCATGGTCGTGTGCACGCAGACGTCCGTGGTGATGCCCGTCAGGATGATGTGCGTGACACCCTTGGACCGCAGGATCAGGTCCAGGTCGGTGGCGTAGAACGACCCCTTGCCGGGCTTGTCGATGATGACCTCGCCGGGCAGCGGTGCGACCTCCGGCACGATCTCCCAGCCCGGCTCGCCGCGCGTCAGGATCCGGCCGCACGGGCCCGAGTCGCCGATGCCCGCGTTGATCCGTCGCGACCGCCACAGCTTGTTCGCCGGCAGGTCGGACAGGTCCGGACGGTGTCCCTCGCGCGTGTGGATGATGTGGAAGCCCAGCTCACGGGCCACCTCGAGCATCGCCGCGGTGGGCGCCAGGCCCGCGCGCGTGAGGTTGAGGTCGTAACCCATGGCATCGACGTAGCCGCCCGGGCCGCAGAAGTCCTGCTGCCAGTCGATGTTGATGATCGCGGTCGTCGACGGCGAGAAGCTGCCGTCGTACGGCCAGGGGTAGGGCTCGGCGTCGACCGGGCCGAACACCGGTCCCACGGAGGTGTCCGTCGAGGTGGCGAGCTGGTCGGTGGTCATCTCAGGTCTCCAGGGGTGAGCGCGTGAACAGGGGTCAGGGCGGCGACGACGTCGGCCGTCAGGCCGACCGCGCCGAAGATGCCGCCCGACATCTCGATGCTGGACACCGAGGCGTCGGTGAGGGCCGGGTCCACCGGCACGCAGGCGTCGACCACGAGCAGGCACTCGTAGCCGCGGTCGTTGGCGTCACGCATCGTCGAGTGGACGCAGGTCTCCAGGCCGACGCCGGCGAGGATCAGCCGCCGGTAGCGGCCGGTGCGCAGGACGATGTCGAGGTCGCTGGCGTAGTAGCCGTCGATGCCCCCGGCCACCATGTCGATGTCCGGGGCGATGTCGAGGAGCTCGGTGGAGGCCGTCAGGGGCACTCGGAGGCGCGATCCCCCGGGCGGCGGCGCGGTCGTGCGGACGACGACCACCGTTCCACCGGCGGCTCGGACGGCGTCGGCGAGCGCGTCGAGCTGCGGCGCGATCGCCGTGGCGGCGGGCCCCGCGTCCGCGGTCAGGACGACCAGCAGCGCGGTCTGCGCGCCGCCGAGGTCACCGTCGTAGGGCCACGGGTACGGCGTCGTGGCGTTCACGTACGGGCTCATGGTTCCCCTCGAGGTAGGAGAGAGCCCCGGGGCCGACCGTGCGGCCGGCCCCGGGGCGGTGGTCAGGAGATGGTGCCGGTGACGCCCTTGACGAAGTAGTCCATCTGCTCGATGGTCTCGATCGGCGGGGTCACGCCGGCCTCCACCTTGACCGTCCCGTCCTGCGCGGTGATCGGACCCGTGAACGGGCTGCCACCCGCCTGGATCTTCGCGGCGGCGTCGGCGATCAGGGCCTTCGTCTCGTCGGTGACGCTCGGACCGAACTTCGACGCGACGAACGGGTTCTCGCCGCTCGCCATGTTGGCGCGGTAGTTCGCGTTGTACTCGCTGCCCGTGAAGTCACCGGCGATCGCGGTGGTCACGATGTCCGTGTAGAGCGGGCCCCAGTTCCACTCGGAACCCGTCAGCCAGCCCTTGGGGGCCAGCGACGACGCGTCCGCGTGGTAGCCGACGGTGTACGCGCCGGCGTCCTCGGTGGCCTCGATGATCGTCTTGGTGCAGTCCTGGTGCTGCGTGACCACGTCGACGCCGGAGCCGAGCAGCGACTGCACGCGGTCCGCCTGCGTGGCCGGGTCGCACCAGCTGGTCGTCGAGACGGCCGTGACCTCGACGTCGGGCCGCACGGACTGGGCGCCCAGCGTGAACGCGTTGATGTTGGCCAGCGTCTGCGGGATCGGGATGGCGTAGATGTAGCCGAGCTTGCCGGTCTTGGTGGCGGCGCCCGCGGCGATGCCCGCCAGGTACACCGGCTCGTACACGCTGCCGAAGTACGTGCCCATGTTCCCGGGGACCGGGTCGAGCAGACCGCCCTGGTGGACGACGACGACGTCGGGGTGCGCGGCCGCGACCTGCTTGGCGGCGTCGAGGTGGCCGTAGCTCGTCGCGAAGATGATGGTCGCGCCCTGCGCGATCATGCTCTCCATCGTCGTGGCGGCGGTGTCGTCCTCGGGGATGTTGTAGGCGTCGAGCACCTTGATGTCGGGGAAGTTCTTCCGGAGCGCCTCGACGCCCTGGTAGACCGCCTGGTTGTAGCCGAAGTCGTCCTTCGGGCCCACCGCGATCACGCCGACCGTGGTCGCGTCCTTGCCGGGGGCCGAGTCGGACGCCGGGGCCGCCGACGAGCCGGCGCTGTCGTCGGTGGAGACGGCCGGGCTGCAGGCCGCGAGGACTGCCACCACCGCCGCTGCGATCAGGGCACCTGCTGAACGTCGAATCCGCATGGATGATCCTTCCGGTCGCCCGCGGGGGCGGGCTGGGTGGGTGGAGGGTCGGAGCAGGGTCAAGCGGTGCGACTGTTGTCGAACACCTTGGAGAGCTCGTCCGGGGCGGCGAGCATGGTGCGCTTGCCCAGGACTGCCAGGACGACGAGCGTCAGGACGAAGGGGACGGCGGCCAGCGCGAACTGGTTCACGGCGTAGCCGGCCGTCTGGAGCACGGACGCGAGCGAGAGCGCGATGCCGAACAGGTAGGCGCCCGCCATGATGCGGATCGGGTTCCACATCGCGAAGATCACCAGGGCCACCGCGATGAACCCGCGGCCGGCGATCATGTTCTCGAACCAGCTGTTGGCGTAGGCGATCGAGATGTGCGCACCGCCGATCCCGGCCAGCGCGCCGCCCGCGATCGTCGACCAGTAGCGCACCGACTTCACGCTGTAGCCGTTGACGCCGAGCGCCTCCGAGCGCTCGCCGGCGGTCCGGATCAGCAGGCCGACCCGGGTCCGGAACAGCACCCACCAGATGGCGGGTGCCGCGACGAACGCGATGTAGACCAGCGGGTCGTGGTCGAACAGGATCGGCCCGATCCCCGGGATGTCGGACAGGCCTGGGATCGCGTACGGCGTGAACGAGTTGATCTGCCGGCTCACGTAGTCGACGCCGAACAGGGCGGTGATGCCGAGCGCCAGGAAGTACAGCGTCAGGCCGCTGGCGAACTGGTTGGCCCCGCGGCTCACGACGAGGACGGCGTGCACGAGGCTCAGCAGCGCCCCCGCGAGCGCGCCGCCGAGCACCCCGATCCACGGGTTGCCGGTCTGCGCGGTGACGGCGTAGCCGCCCAGCGCCCCGAGGAGCATCGAGCCCTCGGTGCCGAGGTTGATGATGCCTGCGCGCTCGGAGATGGTCTCCCCGAGGCCCGCGTACATGATGGAGGTACCGCCGCGGACGGCTCCGGCGAGGAGGTCGATGATCATGACGTCGCCTTTCGCGGGCTCGTCCAGCCGAGGACGGCGACGAGCAGGAGGCCCATGAGGATGTTGACGCTGGCGGCCGGCAGGCCCGAACCGATCTGCAGGCTGTTGCCGGAGACCGCGATCGCGGCGAGCACCACCGAGGCCAGCAGCAGGGGCAAGGGCTTGTGCCGCGACAGCCAGCTGGCCAGGAACGCGACGTAGCCGATGGTCAGGCCGAACGTCGGCCGGAGCTTGTACTCCATGCCCGCGAACTGCACGAAGCCCGCCAGCCCGGCCAGCGCGCCGCCGATGAGCAGCGCGGTGAGGATCAGGGTGACCACCGGCATGCCGGCACGTCGTGCCGCCTCACCGTTGCCACCGACCACCGAGAGGCGGAAGCCCCAGGTGGTGCGGGTCAGGGCGAACCAGACCGCGAACGCCGCGATGACCGCCATGATCACGCCGATGTGGATCTGGGTGCCGGCGATCACGGGCAGCTTGGCGGCGTCGTTCAGCTCGACGCTCGTGGACTGCCCGAGCGCCGCCGGGTCCTTCCAGGGGCCCAGGATGAGGAAGAGCATCGCGTAGAGCGCGACGTAGTTGAGGAGCATCGTCGTGACGGCCTCGTTGACCTTCACGACGAGCCGCATCGCGGCCGCGATCCCGGCCCACAGCGCGCCGGCGATCATCGCGCTGACCATCATCGCGATCACGACGACCCACGGGGACATGAGCGGCGTGAGCCACAGGGCGGCGGCGGCCGCGCCGATTCCGCCGATGATCAGCTGCCCCTCGCCACCGACGTTCACCAGTCCCGCGCGGGCCGGCACGACCACCGCGAGGCCCGCGAGCGCGATGGGCGCCGCGCGCAGGATGATCTGCTGGAACTGCCCGGACTGGGTCAGGGTCGAGTTCCAGATGTCGGCGTAGACCGCGATCGGGTCGGCGCCGTTGGCGAGCACGAAGGCGCTGAACAGGATCAGGCCCGCGAGCACCGCGACCAGCCAGCGGAACGCCGTCGACCAGCCTGCGCTGACCCTCGGCCCTCGGTCGGTCGGTGGTTCCGCCGGGACCGCGGTCGCGACGATGGCCGCGGCGACCGCTGCGGTCTCGTCGACACCCTGCGTCTCCTGCGTCATGCGACACCTCCGAGCATGAGTCGGCCGATCGACATCCGGTCGGCGCCGGCGGTGTCGATGACGCCCACCAGGTGCCCGTCGTGCATGACCGCGATCCGGTCGGCCACCGAGATGAGCTCGTCCAGGTCCTCGGAGACCATCAGGACGGCGGCGCCGCGGGCGCGGTGCTCGAGCAGCACCTCCTGCGTGCGGCGCGTGTTGGCCACGTCGAGGCCTCGGCTGGGGTACGCCGCGACGACGAGCGTGGCGTCCTGGCCCAGCTCCCGGGTCAGGAGCACACGCTGGATGTTGCCGCCGGACAGGGAAGCGAGCGTGCGCTTCTTGGGCGCCATGTGCAGGCCGACGCGCTCGTCGAGGGCGGTGGTCCTCGTCTCGACCGCGGGCCAGTCGATCCCGAACCCGCGCCGCGGCACCTCGCGCCCGTCGAGCACCATGTGCTCGAGGACCGACAGCCCGGGCACGACCGCGTCCGCGACCGGGTCCTCGGGGATCGCGACCGCGCCGGCGGCGATGGCCTCGGACGGCCCCAGCCCCGACGCGGGCGAGTCGCCCACGCGCACCGAGCCGGCCGAGACCGGCCGCAGCCCGAGGGCCACCTCGCACAGCTCCTTCTGACCGCTCCCGGCCACGCCCGCGACGCCGACGAGCTCGCCCGGGTGGACCTCGAGGTCGACGCCCTTGAGCGCGACGTGCCCGCGGTCGCCGAGCGCCGTGGCGCCCTGCAGCTCCAGCACCGCGCGCTCGCTCGGCGGCACCGGCTCCCGTTCCCGGGACAGCGGCGGCACGCGACGGCCGACCATCGCCTCGACGAGCTCCTCGTCGGAGAACTCCTTCGGGTCGGCCGACGTCAGGACAGCCTGGCCGCCCCGCAGGACGGTCACCTGGTCCGCGATCGCGCGGACCTCGTTGAGCTTGTGGGTCACCAGCACGATGCCCAGGCCCTGGTCACGCAGCGAGGCGACGACCGTGAGCAGGGCCTCGACCTCCTGCGGGGCCAGGACGCTGGTGGGCTCGTCGAGGATCACGAGCCGCGCCCCCGTCATGAGGACCTTGAGGATCTCCGCCCGCTGCCGCTCGCCGATGGACAGGTGCCGCACCTTCGCGGTCGGGTCCACGGCCAGACCGAACTCCCGGGACGCCGCCTCGATCTTGGCGGACAGCGTCTTGAGCTTGAGCGTCGGACCGTCGGGCAGGGCCAGCGCGATGTTCTCCGCGACGGTGAGAGCCGGGACGAGCCGCAGGTCCTGGAACACCATGCCGATCCCGAGGCCGCGGGCGTCGGCGGGGTTGCCGGGGGCGACCAGGTTCCCGTCGACGAACATCCGCCCCTCGTCCGGGGTGTAGACGCCGTAGATCATCTTCAGGAGCGTGCTCTTCCCAGCCCCGTTCTCACCGATGAGGCCGTGCACCGTGCCGGGCATGACCGTGAGGTCCACGTCCGAGTTCGCCAGCACCTCGCCGAAGCGCTTGGTGAGGCTGCGCACCTCCAGGAGTGCCGTGGGCTTCCCGACGCGGCTTTCGGCGCGGGCGACGGCGTCCGAGGTCATGGCCGCGATCCGGGACGCGCACGTCCCGTATCCAGCAATGTATCCGTGGCTGTATCCATGCCTGGAGGCTAGGAGCGCGATGTTTCCGAATCGGACGGGACACGTAACGCTCTCGTGTCCGGCGGAGCACGATTTGGTGCGATTTCACGGCCTACGCTTCGCGCCATGACTCGCGTTCTCCTGGTCCACGGCGCCGCCACCACAGCCCGCGTCTGGGACCGCCTGCGCCCGTGGCTCCCGGACGTCGAGCTGGTCGTTCCGGACCGCCCTTCCAGCGGCGACCTCGCGGTCGAGCTCGCCGCCCTGGCGCCGGTCGCCGACGGGGCGGTCGTCGTGGGGGTGAGCGGTGGTGCGACGCTCGGACTCGCGCTCGGGTGTGCATCCTCGCACCTGGCGGGCGCCGTGCTCCATGAACCGGCGGTCGGGTCTCTGGCGCCCGGCCTGCTGGACCACGTCGTGGCGGGCTGGGCGTCCGGGGGCGTCGCCGGGTTCGGCTCGGCGCTCTACGGGCCCTCGTGGGAGCCGACGATGGCGCCGGCCGACCCGGACGCCGTCGCGCGCGACCTCGCGATGTTCCGCCGGTTCGAGCCGGAACCGCTGGTCGACGGCAACGGTCGCGTCCTGGTCACCGTCGGCCAGGGCTCCCCTCCCCTGCGGCACGCGGCCGCGGCGGCCCTGCACGACCGCCTCGGCGTCGAGGTCGCCGTGCTCCCCGGCAGCGGGCACTTCGTGCAGCACGACAACCCCGCGGCCCTCGCCGCCGCGGTGCGCTCCGTGCTGGACGGGCTCTAGGCGGGCGTCTCGCGTCGGACCGAGCGCAGGACCGGGACCAGCACGACGAGGTTCAGCGCTGTGACGGCGAGCGCTATCAACCAGTCACGTACTGCATTGTTCACATTATGTGTGATACAGCCGAACGAGGCGGGCGTCGAGGTCCGGCGCCGCGGCGTCGTCGACCTCGACGAGCTTGTCCCGGCTCGTCGCTCCCGAGACCAGACGCACGTGGCGCGGCCGCACCCCGAGCGCCGTCGCCAGCGCCGCGAGGGTCGCCTGCGTGGCCGCTCCGTCGACCGCGCGCACGGTCACCGCGACCACGAGCCGGTCGCCGTACGTCCCGCCGACGGAGGTCCTCGACGCGCCCGGCCTCACCCGCACGGCGACGCGCACGTCACCGCCTCGGCGGGTCGATGAGCCGGGGCGCGCGCCGCATGCGCGCGAACAGCAGCACGCCGAGGACGACGAGCACCACCGCGACCAGCAGGAACGGCACCGGCGACATCGACGTGCTGCACGACGTCGGCCCGACGGCCGTGCAGGCGGCGTCCGGCCAGTTCCGGTTCTTCCAGGCGAGCGAGAAGGGCAGCGCGCTCAGGCCGGTGAGGAGTCCCCACTGCGCCGGCAGCAGACCCTGCCGCGCGACGAGGACGCCCGCCAGCAGCACGGCGGCGATGCCGACGACCAGGCCGACCACCGCGGGGAGCCCGAACCCCGCGCCGATGCAGGCCCCGAGCACCGCCCAGCCGAGGAACGCGGGCACGCTCGTGCCCTTGCGCGGGACCGGGACGTCCTGCGCCCACACGTCAGATCAGGCCGAGCGCCCGGACCGCGTCCCGCTCCTCGACCAGCTCGGCGACCGAAGCGTCGATCTTCCCGCGGGAGAACTCGTCGATCGCGAGGTCGGGCACGATCCGCCACTCGCCGCCCTCGGAGGTGACCGGGAACGACGAGATCAGCCCCTCGGGCACGCCGTACGAGCCGTCCGAGACGATGCCCGCCGAGGTCCAGTCGCCGGCGGGCGTGCCGTTGACCCACGAGTAGACGTGGTCGATCGCCGCGTTCGCCGCCGACGCCGCGGACGAGGCTCCACGGGCCTCGATGATCGCCGCGCCGCGCTTGGCGACGGTCGGGATGAACGTGTTCCGCACCCACACCTCGTCGTCGAGCACCTCGAGCGCGGCACGGCCACCGACCGTCGCGTGCGACAGGTCCGGGTACTGCGTCGCGGAGTGGTTGCCCCAGATGGTCAGCCGCGAGATGTCGGACACCCGCGAGCGCGTCTTGTTCGCCAGCTGGGCGACGGCCCGGTTGTGGTCCAGGCGGGTCATCGCCGTGAAGCGGTCGCTGGGCACGTCGGGCGCGTGCGAGGCCGCGATGAACGCGTTGGTGTTGGCCGGGTTGCCGACGACGAGAACCCGCACGTCGGAGGCAGCGCCGGCGTTGATGGCCTCGCCCTGCGGCTTGAAGATGCCGCCGTTGGCGGAGAGCAGGTCGCCGCGCTCCATGCCAGCGGTCCGCGGCCGGGCTCCCACCAGCAGGGCCACGTTGACCCCGTCGAACGCCGCGGTCGCGTCGTCGTAGATCTCGACGCCGTCCAGCGTGGCGAACGCGCAGTCGTCGAGCTCCATCGCGGTGCCCTCGGCCGCCTTGACCGCCTGCGGGATCTCCAGCAGGCGCAGGCGCACGGGCACGTCCGGGCCGAGCAGCTGGCCCGAGGCGATCCGGAAGAGGAGCGCGTAGCCGATCTGCCCGGCAGCTCCGGTGACGGTCACGATGACGGGCGAGCTGACCACGGAACAGGCTCCTTCGATCGGCGACGGCGGCGCCCTCACGCTACCCCGGGAACGACCGACGGCGCCCACCCGACAGGGGTGGACGCCTCCGGGAGAAGCCCTGCTCAGGCGAGCTTGGCCGCCAGGTTGGCGTCGAGCGTCGCGAGGAACTCCTCCGTGGTCTGCCAGGCCTGGTCGGGGCCGACGAGGGCCGCGAGGTCCTTGGTCATGGCGCCCGACTCGACGGTCTCGACGACGACCTGCTCGAGCGTCTCGGCGAACTGCGTGACCTCGGGCGTGCCGTCCAGCTTGCCGCGGTGCTTCAGGCCACCGGTCCAGGCGTAGATCGACGCGATCGGGTTGGTCGACGTCGGCTTGCCGGCCTGGTGCTGGCGGAAGTGGCGCGTCACGGTGCCGTGGGCCGCCTCGGCCTCGACCGTCTGGCCGTCGGGCGTCATGAGCACGGAGGTCATCAGGCCGAGCGAGCCGAAGCCCTGCGCGACCGTGTCCGACTGCACGTCACCGTCGTAGTTCTTGCACGCCCAGACGTAGCCGCCCTCCCACTTCATGGCCGCGGCGACCATGTCGTCGATGAGGCGGTGCTCGTAGGTCAGGCCGGCGGCTGCGAACTTCTCGGCGTACTCGGCGTCGAACACCTCCTGGAAGATGTCCTTGAACGAGCCGTCGTAGGCCTTGAGGATCGTGTTCTTCGTCGACAGGTACACCGGGTAGTTGCGCTGCAGGCCGTAGGCGAACGAGGCCCGCGCGAAGTCGCGGATCGAGTCGTTGAAGTTGTACATGCCCATGGCGACGCCGCCGCCGTCGGGGTACGTGACGACCTGTTGGGTGATCGGCTCGGAGCCGTCCGCGGGCGTGTAGGTCATGGTCAGCGTGCCGGCGCCGGGCACCTTGAAGTTGGTGGCGCGGTACTGGTCGCCGAACGCGTGACGGCCGATGATGATCGGCTTGTTCCAGCCCGGGACCAGGCGCGGGATGTTGCTGATGATGATGGGCTCGCGGAAGACGACGCCGCCGAGGATGTTGCGGATCGTGCCGTTGGGCGACACCCACATCTTCTTCAGGCCGAACTCCTCGACGCGCGCCTCGTCGGGCGTGATCGTCGCGCACTTGACGCCGACGCCGTGCTCCTTGATGGCGTTGGCGGCGTCGATAGTGACCTGGTCGTCCGTGGCGTCGCGGTTCTGGATCGAGAGGTCGTAGTACCGCAGGTCGACGTCGAGGTACGGGTGGATCAGGCGGTCCTTGATGAACTGCCAGATGATGCGCGTCATCTCGTCGCCGTCGAGCTCGACGACCGGGCCGACAACCTTGATCTTCGCCATGCGGGGGATCTCCTGTGCTGTGGACGGGTGGGGGCACGGCACGAGACACAGTGCCGGCGCGGATCCGAGGGCAAGATTACTCGACATCGAGAGACTTGCGTCAGGCGCGTCCGGATGCGGATCGGGAGAAAGCTCGCAGAACCGATCAGGAACGCGCATCGGCGCGCACCGTGACCCACGCGTGCCCCGACTGGCATGCTGGCCCCACGGGGCAGGCATCGGCCAGCCGTGCGTCCGCACAGGCGGGCGTGGCACGCTCCGCGCGCACCTGCCCAACATCTCCGGATTCTCACGACAGGAACGACATGTCACAGGACAACGCAGACAAGGCCAACGCCCTGCCTGAGCCCGAGCCCGCCGAGACGAGCGTCGAGAGCACGCCCGAGCCCGCGGCCCCCGCAGCCGCTCCCGAGGCCGCCGCTCCCGAAGCCGCTCCCGAGGCTCCTGAGCAGTACGAGGAGTACGACGCCCTCTACGTCCCCGCCGGCTCCGTCGTCGTGACCGGGCCCAGCCTGTTCGCGAAGCTCGGCGCTGAGGCGTTCGGCACGTTCCTGCTCGTGATCGCGGGCCTGGGCGTCGCGCTCTACCTGAGCGTCAGCGGCATCAGCAGCGCGCTGGCCGTCGGCCTGGCGTTCGGTCTCGCGGTCCTCGCGGGTGCGATCGCCGTCGGGCACATCTCGGGCGGCCACTTCAACCCGGCCGTGACCATCGGTGCCGCGATCGCCGGCCGCACGCCGTGGAAGGACGTGCTGCCCTACTGGCTCGCCCAGCTCATCGGCGCGACAGCTGCCGCCGCGGTGCTGTTCACGACGATCCCCGACAAGCTCCCGGGCCTGCTCGCCCAGGGCGCCGACGCCACGAAGAAGTCCTTCTTCTCGGGTGTCGCCAACGGCTTCGCCGAGCACTCCCCGCTCTCCGTCGCCTCGCAGGGCCAGGTCGAGTTCACGCTGGTCTCCGCGCTGCTCGTCGAGATCGTCGTCACCGCCCTGTTCGTCGGCGTCATCCTGGGTGCCACCGACCGACGCGCGTCCAACGTCTCGGCGCCGCTGGCCATCGGCCTCGCCCTCGCGGTGCTGATCCTGGTCGCCATCCCGATAACGAACGCGTCGCTCAACCCGGCCCGCTCGTTCGCCGCTGCCGTCTTCTCCGACAGCTGGGCGTGGAAGCAGCTGTGGGTCTTCATCGTCGCCCCCGTCGTGGGTGCCGGCCTCGCCGGCCTGGTCTACCGGGCGTTCGCGGCCGAGCCGCCCGAGGAGGACAACCTCCTCGAGGAGGACGACGCGTACATCACCACCGAGGACACGCTGATCGTCACCGAGCGCTGACACCCCGTTCCACGACGAGAGCCCGGGACCGCTGAGGTCCCGGGCTCTCGTGCGTCACGGCTGCGGGCGGAGGGTCAGACCCAGCCGTCGGGCAGGATCGCCGCCAGCCCGCCGAGGCCGAACGCGAGCGCGAAGAGCACGGAGACGTCGAGCCACCGGCTGCGCACCGACAGCACCACCGGCGGCACGGGAGCGACCCACCGCACGATCGCGCAGGCCGTGACCATCGCGGCGAGCACGACCGAGCCGGCGCGGGTCCCGACGACGAGCGAGACCACGACCGCCACGAGGATCCCGGCACTCACCCACCAGAGCGAGGCGTTGCGTCCTGCGGCCAGCGACGCGCGGGCGATGGCCCGCGGATCGAGCTGCGCCTCCTCGACCGGGATCGGTCCGGTGAGGGCGGGCGGCTCGGGCTGCGGGTCCGGCACCGGCTCGGGTGCCGGCTCGGGCGCCGGGGCCGCGGCACGCGGCGGGATGGCAGGGCGAAGCCCCGCACCACCGCTCGTCCGCTCGTGCACCATCGATCCGCCTCCCGTCCGGAGACTACCGTTGCCGGGTGAGCGACCCGGAATCCACGACCCACCCGCTGCGCTCCGTGCTCGTGGTCGGCGGCGGGCTCGCGGCCACCCGGACCGTCGCCGAGCTGCGCGAGCAGGGCTTCGGCGGACACGTCGCGGTGCTCGGCGCGGAACCGGTCGCGCCCTACGACCGGCCCCCGCTGTCCAAGCACCTGCTCGACCGACCGACCCCCACCTGGCTGAGCGACGAGATCGGCGTCGACCTGCTCGCCCTCGCCGACGAGGTGCACCTGAGCACCCCGGCGCGCGGCCTGCGCATCACCGACGAGGGCGTCGAGGTCGAGGCGGACGACGGGTCGCGGAGCGCCGACGCGGTGGTGCTGGCGACCGGTGCGCACGCCGTGCGACCGCCCGGGTGGGAGGCCGCGCTGACGCTGCACACCGCGGCCGACGCGGCCGTGCTGCGCGACGCGCTGACGCCGGGCACCCGGCTGGTCGTCATCGGGGCCGGATGGATCGGCGCGGAGGTGGCGACCGTCGCGGCGGCGGCGGGCGTCGAGGTCACGGTGCTGGAGGCGACGGGCGACCCGCTCGGCGCGGCGCTGGGACCGGTCGTCGGCGCGCTCACCGCACCCTGGTACGCCGCCGCGGGCATCCACCTGCGACGAGGTTCCCACGTGGTCGAGGTCGGCACGAACGGCGTCGCGCTGGCCGACGGGACGCTGGTCCCGGCCGACGTCGTGCTCGCCGCGATCGGGGCACGTCCCACGACGGCGTGGCTCGGGCCCGCGCTCCCCCAGGAGCCGGACGGGTCGCTGCGCGTCGACGAGCGCCACGCCGTGCTCGGCGCACCGCGGCGCGTCCGCGCGGTCGGGGACGTCGCGCTACGCCGGTCACCGCGGCACGGCTGGGTGCCCGGCGGCCACTGGGACGGTGCCCTGCGCGGCCCGACGGACCTCGTCGCGGACCTGCTCGGCACGGGCGCGCCCGTCGTCGACGCCGCGCCCTACGTCTTCTCCACGCAGCTGGGCCACGAGCTCGCGCTCTTCGGCGTCCGGCACGTCGACGACGAAGTGGTGCTGCGCGGCGACCCCGCGGGCGGCGAGGGCTGGGGCGCCCTGTGGTTCCGCCCCGGGTCCGACGAGGTCAGCGCGATCCTGACCGTCGACCGACCGCGCGACGTCGGGGCCGCCCGGCGGCTGTTCACCGCCGCCGGGCTGCCCACGCTCGACCGGGTCCGCGTGCGCGACACGAGCGTCACGCTGCGGGACGCGCTGCGCTAGCGCGACGCGTCAGTGCGCGAAGTGCCGCGTGCCCGTGAGGTAGAGGGTCACGCCGGCCGCCTGCGCCGCCGCGACGACCTCCTCGTCGCGCACCGAACCACCGGGCTGCACGATCGCGCGGACGCCCGCGTCGATGAGCACCTGCGCGCCGTCGGCGAACGGGAAGAACGCGTCGGAGGCCGCGACCGCGCCACGCGCCCGCTCGACGTCGCCGGTGTTGGCGCGCGCGACGGCGAGCCCGCACGAGTCCACCCGGTTGACCTGGCCCATGCCGACGCCGACCGACGCGCCGTCGTTCGCCAGCAGGATCGCGTTCGACTTCACGGCGCGCACCGCGCGCCAGGCGAAGACGAGGTCGGCGAGGGTCGCCTCGTCGGCGGCCGCACCGGCGGCGAGCGTCCAGCCGGCGGGGTCGTCGCCGGGCGCGTCGATCCGGTCGATCTGCTGCACGAGCATGCCGCCCGTCACCGGACGCAGCTCGGTGGTGTGCGTCGCCTCGTCGAGACCCGTGACCCGCAGCAGGCGGATGTTCTTCTTCCGGCTGAGGATCTCGACCGCCTCGGGCTCGAAGTCCGGGGCGACGACGACCTCGGTGAAGACCGGCGCGATCTGCTCGGCCGCGGCCGCGGTGAGGGTGCGGTTCGTCGCGATGACGCCGCCGAACGCGGAGACCGGGTCGCACGCGTGGGCCTTGGCGTGCGCGTCGGCGACGTCCGTGCCGGTCGCGATGCCGCACGGGTTGGCGTGCTTGATGATGGCGACCGTCGGGCCGTCGTGGTCGTGCGCGGCACGCCACGCGGCGTCGGCGTCGACGTAGTTGTTGTAGCTCATGGCCTTGCCGTGCAGCTGCTCGGCGCCCGCGAGCCCGCGCCCGGCCGCGCCGGTCGGCGAGAGGTACAGGGCTGCGTGCTGGTGGGGGTTCTCGCCGTAGCGCAGGACCTCGCCACGGTCCCAGGTGCTGCCCGCGAACTTCGGGAAGCCGCTGTCGCCGTCGGGGGCGTAGCTCGAGGCGAACCAGCTCGCGACCGCCGTGTCGTAGGCGGCCGTGTGCGCGAACGCGTCGGCGGCGAGCAGGCGGCGCGCCTCGAGCGTGAACCCGCCCGCGTTCACGGCCTCGACCACCTCGTCGTACCGGGCGGGGTCGACGACGACGGCCACGCTCGGGTGGTTCTTCGCGGCCGCGCGCACCATGGACGGCCCGCCGATGTCGATCTGCTCGACGCACTCGTCGGGCGACGCGCCGGAGGCCACGGTGGCGGTGAACGGGTAGAGGTTCACGACGACCAGCTCGAACGGCGCGATGCCGAGCTCGTCCAGCTGGCGCAGGTGCTCGGGCAGGCGCGTGTCGGCCAGGACGCCGGCGTGCACGCGCGGGTGCAGCGTCTTGACCCGGCCGTCCAGGCACTCGGGGAACCCGGTGAGGTCCTCGACGCGCGTGACCGGGACGCCGGTGGCGGCGATGGTCGCGGCGGTGGACCCGGTGGAGACGATCTCGACGCCGGCGGCGTGCAGGGCGCTCGCCAGGCCGGTCAGGCCGGTCTTGTCGTAGACGGAGACGAGGGCACGGCGCACAGGGCGGACAGACGTCACGGCAGCTCCCGGAGGGTTGGGTCGGTGAGGCGGACCCATGCACCCAGGCGGGCGGTGCGTGGCGGGGGCACTGCGGCCGCTTCCCGGTGGTTGAACCCACCTGCGCCAGTCACGACCAGGACCGAGTCTAGCCGACGGTGGCGTGGCGCCCCTCGACCGTCAGACCGCCGCGCGCGATCCGTCCGACCCAGTCGACGAGCAGCGCCCGCTCGACGACCTTGATCCGCTCGTGCAGCGACGACTCGTCGTCGTCGGGCTCCACCGCGACCGTCGCCTGCGCCAGGATCGGGCCGGTGTCGACGCCCTCGTCGACGACCATCACCGTGCAGCCGGTGACCTTGGCGCCGTACTCGAGCGCGTCCCGCACACCGTGCGCGCCCGGGAAGGCCGGAAGCAGGGCGGGGTGCGTGTTGATGATCCGACCGCCGAAGCGCTCGAGGAACGTCGTCCCGAACAGCTTCATGAACCCGGCGAGCACGATCAGGTCCGGGTGGAACACAGCCACGGTCTCGGCGATCGCCGCGTCCCAGGCCGCGCGGTCGTCGAAGTCCTTGACCGACACGACCGCGGTCGGGATGCCCGCCTCGGCCGCGATGTCGAGCGCCCGGATCCCGCGGCGGTCGGCGACGACGGCGACGACCCGCGCGCCGTAGGCGGGATCGCCGTGCGCCTCGAGCAGGGCTGCCAGGTTGGAACCCGTGCCGGACACCATGACGACGAGGCGGCCGGTGTCACGGGTGGAGGGTGTCGGATGCTGAACCACGCGCCGACCCTACCCGTGCCGGGCGCACCGCCCGGGCGGCAGGCTGGGCCGGGATGCGTGCCCGCGCGCGGGGGTTCGTGGGCGAGAATGCAGAGGTGAGCAACCCGTACGCGCCCCCCGAGGACCGCCCCCGCCAGCCGGACGGCGAGCAGTCGGGTGCGCCCGTGCAGGACCAGCGCCCGCAGCACTATCCCCCGTACCCGCCACAGGTGTGGCAGCAGGGACCGCCGGCACCGGCCCCGGCCCCCGCACCGACGGACCCCGAGGGTGCCGCCCGGGCCGGCCGGATCGCTCGCCTCTTCGCGCTGACGGTGCTGGCGTCCGTGCTGGTCAGCCTCCTGCGGCTGCCGTTCTCCCTGATCGCCGCGGTGCTCGGGCTCGCCGCCATCGGCATCGGCGTGTGGGCGCTCATCGTCGCCGGTCGCGCGCGGGTGCGCGGCAGCCTGCCGATCATGCTCACCGCGGGCCTGGTCGTCGCGTTCCTGTGGTCGATGGCGATGGCCTCGCCCCTGTTCGCCCTGCAGGCCGAGCTGGACCGGCAGACGTGCCTCGACGGGGCACTCACCGTGTCCGCGCAGACCACGTGCGAGGCGGAGTACCAGAAGGCCCTGAAGGAGCAGCGCGAACGGCTCGGCCTGAACGCCTGACGGTCAGGCGTCGTCGGCTTCGCGAGGCGCCCGGGTGACCAGCCGACGCACCTGGCTGCGCACCAGAGGATCACCGGGCACGGCGACGAGCACGGCACCGAGCAGTACCGCCGCGCTCGCCAGCAGCCCGACGAGCGCTCCGTTGGCGCCCACGTGCGCGAGGCGCCCGGGTCCGACGCTGCCGCTCGCGACGGCGACGAGGACGGCGAGCAGGACGGCCAGCGTGAGCGCCGCCGTGCCGGTCGCGGCGAGCACCTCCCACCAGCGCGTCGCCCGCAGCCGGCGGTGGACGTAGAGGCCGACGACGGCGCCGATCCCCACGAGGACGAGCGGCACGATGCTCGTGGCCGGTCCGGCGACGTCCGGGGTCGGCAGGGCCCCGAGCATCGGCACCGCGGGCAGCGGCCCACCGACGACCGCGTCCGGTGCGAACTGCGTGCCGGAGCCGACCGAGAACCCGTCGCCCGTGAGCCATGCGGTCGCCCAGACCACGAGGTTGGGCACGAAGGCGAGCTCGGCGATCGCCAGCACGATGCCGCCGATCGCGTCGAGACCGAGGCCGCGCACGACGTCGCTGATGGTCGCGCGCCCCGCGACGACCCAGAGCGTCGCGACCGCCGCGGCAACCGCGACGAGCAGGGCCAGCGCAAGGAGTCCCGCGGCCGAACCGGTCCGCATCGCGGTCGGCACGCGCGTCCACACGAGGCGGCTGAGCTCGCGCCAGGCGGGCGCCTCGGGTCGGGCGAGCAGCCCGGCGCCCAGCCCGATCCCGGACACCACCGCTCCCCCGACCACGGCGCGGGCGATCCCGAGGCCCTGGACGTGCACGAGCAGCGCGGCGACGAGGGTGACGAGGACGTACGCGGCCACACCGGCCCCGTAGCCGGGCCAGGTGGCCAGGCCCGAGCGACGAGCCGAGGCGTAGCAGGTGAACAGGGCGAGGGCCGTGACGCCGAGGGGCACGATCGTCACGGTGAACGACCCCACGGCCACGGGGACGCCGTGCCCGAGCAGCCAGACGGACGTCCCGACCCCGACGGAGCGGATCCAGCCGACCCCGTCGTTGGACGGGTCGGCGGACGTGGCCACGTAGGCGGCGATCGACGGGAGCACCAGCACGAGGAACGACAGCAGCGCGGCCTGCAGCGCCGCGAGGACGCCGGCGACCCAGCGCGGCGCGCCGTCGAGCGCGCTGCTGAAGAACTGGTCGGTGCGGTCCGGTCGGCGTCGCCCGCGGGACCGCGGGCGGGTGCGGTCCAGGACGCTGCGGGTGACACTCACCGTGCCATGGTCGCTGCCGTTCGCCTCGTCGTCGAGAAGGTCAGGCCAGCAGCTGGCGCGCGAGCGCCGCGGTCTCCGACGGCGTCTTGCCGACCTTGACGCCGGCGGCCTCGAGGGCCTCCTTCTTGGCCTGCGCGGTGCCCGACGAGCCGCTCACGATGGCGCCGGCGTGGCCCATCGTCTTGCCCTCAGGGGCGGTGAAGCCCGCGACGTAGCCGACGACCGGCTTGGTCACGTGCTCCTTGATGTAGGCCGCGGCCCGCTCCTCGGCGTCGCCGCCGATCTCACCGATCATGACGATGACCTCGGTCTCGGGGTCCGCCTCGAACGCCTCGAGGGCGTCGATGTGCGTGGTGCCGATGATCGGGTCGCCGCCGATGCCGATGGCCGTCGAGAACCCGAAGTCCCGCAGCTCGTACATCATCTGGTAGGTCAGGGTGCCCGACTTGGACACCAGGCCGACGCGGCCCGGTCCGGTGATGTCGGCGGGGATGATGCCGACGTTGGACTTTCCGGGGCTGATCAGGCCGGGGCAGTTGGGGCCGATGAGCCGCACGCCCTTCTCCTGCGCCAGCGCGAAGAACTCGGCGGTGTCGGCCACCGGGACGCCCTCGGTGATGATGACGACGAGCGGCACGCCGGCCTCGATCGCCTCGACGACCGCGGCCTTGGTGTGGGCCGGCGGGACGAAGATCACGGAGACGTCGGCGCCGGTGGCGGAGACGGCCTCGGCCACGGTGCCGTACACCGGGACCTCGACGTCACCGAAGGCGACGGACGTGCCGGCCTTGCGCGGGTTCACGCCGCCGACGACGGACGTGCCGGACGCGAGCATGCGGGTCGTGTGCTTCTGGCCCTCGGCCCCCGTCATGCCCTGGACGATGACCTTGGATGCCTCGGTCAGGAAGATCGCCATGGTGTGTGTCAGCTTCTCTCTAGTTCAGGCGCGTCAGGCGTTGGCGAACTCGGCTGCCTTGTCGGCGCCGCCGTCCATGGTCTCTGCGAGCGTGACCAGCGGGTGGCCGGCCTCCGCGAGGATCTGACGACCCTCGATCACGTTGTTGCCGTCGAGGCGCACGACGAGCGGCTTGGACGCCTCGTCGCCGAGGATCTCGAGCGCGGCGACGATGCCCTTGGCCACCTCGTCGCAGGCGGTGATCCCGCCGAAGACGTTGACGAACACCGACTTGACCTGCGGGTCCGTCAGGATGATGTCCAGGCCGGCGGCCATGATCTGGGCGTTCGCGCCGCCGCCGATGTCGAGGAAGTTGGCGGGCTTGACGCCGCCGTGCTTCTCACCGGCGTACGCGACGACGTCCAGGGTGCTCATGACGAGCCCGGCGCCGTTGCCGATGATGCCGACCTCGCCGTCGAGCTTGACGTAGTTGAGGTCCGCCGCCTTGGCGCGGGTCTCGAGCGGGTCCGTCTCGGCCGTGTCCTCGAGCGCCTCGTGCTCCGGGTGGCGGAAGCCGGCGTTCTCGTCGAGCGTGACCTTGCCGTCGAGCGCGACGATGTCGCCGTCCTCGGTCAGGACCAGCGGGTTCACCTCGACCAGCGTGGCGTCCTCGCTCTTGTAGACGGTCCACAGCGTCTGCAGGACCGCGGCGACCTTCGGGGCCAGCTCGGGCGTGAAGCCCGCGGCGGCGACGATCTCGTCGGCCTTGGCCTGGTCGATGCCCGTGCGGGGGTCGACGGCGACCTTCGCGAGCGCCTCGGGGCGCTCGACGGCGAGCTGCTCGATCTCCATGCCGCCCTCGACCGAGCACATCGCGAGGTAGCGACGCTCGGCGCGGTCCAGCAGGAGGGAGAAGTAGAACTCGGTGGCGATCTTGGCGCCGGCCGCGATCATCACGCGGTGGACCGTGTGGCCCTTGATGTCCATGCCGAGGATCTCGTCGGCCTTCTCGGCCGCCTCGTCCGCGGAGCGCGCCAGCTTGACGCCGCCCGCCTTGCCGCGGCCGCCGACCTTGACCTGGGCCTTGACGACGACGACGCCGGGCTGGCCGCCCAGGAGCTGCTCAGCGCCAGCGCGAGCCTCCTCGGTGGTCGTGGCGACGACGCCACCCAGCACGGGTACGCCGTGCTTCTCGAAGATGTCACGTGCCTGGTACTCGAACAGGTCCACCTGGTCTGGGTCCTCTCATCACCGGCGCTCGACGGCCTCGGTACGGCCGAAACGCCCCGGTCGATGGTAGCGGCCGGGGGGAGATCCCTCGACGTCGAGAGATGTGGCGTGCGCGACGTTCATGCGGAATTCGCACCACGGCGTCAACTTGGGTTGACACATCCTGCCTGTCAACGTAGGTTGACAGTCATGTCCGAGGAACTCATGACCGCTGCGGCGGGGGCGTCCGAGCCGGCCGAGGGGTTGCGCGCGGTGCGCGCCCTGCGTGCGCTGGCCGACCGGCTCGAGGCGCTGCACGTGCAACGCGCCCGCGAGCTCGGCTGGTCGTGGCAGGAGGTCGCCGCGGAGCTCGCGGTGTCACGTCAGGCGGTCCACAAGAAGTACGGGAAGAGGTTCAGCTGATGTTCGAGAGATTCGCGAGCGACGCCCGCGAGGCCGTGACCTACGCGGTCGAGGACGCGCCGAGCGCCGACCGCATCGGTGCGGAGCACCTCCTGCTCGGCACCGTCCGCACACCCGACACGGTCGCGGCCCGGGCGCTCGCGCAGCTCGGCGTCGACAGGACCAGGCTGCGCGCCGCGGTCGACGCCCTGGCGTCCGACGGCCTCGACGCCGACGCCCTGGCGGGAGTGGGCATCGACCTCGACGCCGTCCGGGCGCAGGTCGAGGCCGAGTTCGGGCCCGGCGCGCTCGACGACGTGGTCGCCACGGGGCGCACCAGCGGCCGCAAGCCGCTCGACGTCGCCGCCCGCAAGATGCTCGAGCTCTCGCTGCGGGAGGCCGTCCGGCTCAAGCACAAGCGGATCGACACCGGGCACCTGCTGCTCGCGGCCGTCCGTCTCGACGACCCGCGGGCGGCCGCCGCGCTGGACTCGCTCGGCCTCGCCGACGACGACGTCCGCCAGGCCGTCGCCGTCGCCTGGTCGCAGACCCCGGTCGGCCGGTCGTGATCTTCCTGCCGTCGTCGGGGACGCTCCGCCCGCCGCGTCCGCCGTCGGGCACCCGCCCGCCGCGGCGCGACGACGGACCGGACCGCCCAGGCCGGGGACGTACGCTCGGCTCGTGATGGCACAGGACGTCCCCGGGGCGCGACGAGGTCGGTCGAACGGCCGCCGGACCATGCTGACCGTGCTCGGGATCGGCGTGCTCGCGCTCGCCTTCCTGGTGTACGTCTCGACCGACAACCTGCCGGCGACGGTCACCACCGTGGTGATCCTGGTCGCGGTCCTGCTGGCCGCCTGGGCGCTGACGGCCGGCGGCGACCGGCGACGCACCCGCCGCCGTCCCGGGCCGCTCGACGAGGCGCGGGCCGCGCTCGACGTCGAGAAGGTCCACACGGCGCGCGTCGAGCACGGCGAGTCCGCCGGCATCACCGAGATCCGCCGTCAGATCCCGACCCTGACCTACGAGCAGGCCGTCGAGCTGCACCGGTACGTCTAGCGCGATCTCAGGCTCACGCCCTGGCTCTGGCTCTGGCTCTGGCCCTGGCTCAGAGCTTGGTGACCGGCGAGAACCGCAGCAGCAGGCGCTTGGTCCCGTCGGTGCCGAAGTCGACCTTGGCCACCGCGTTGGGACCGGCGCCCTCGATCGCGATCACGGTGCCGAGGCCGTAGGAGTCGTGCGTGACCCGGTCGCCGATCGCCAGCTGCGGGATCGCCGCATCGGGACGCGGAGTAGCGGAACCGAACGTCGCGCCCGTCGAGGGCAGCGCCGGACGGTCGTCGCGGACCGGGGCCTTGCGGTACCCGCCGCCCGAGGACTGGTTGCGGTAGCCGCCGCTCGTCCCGTAGCCGGAGCCCCACCCGCCGCGCAGCTGTGAGGTCGACGACTCGCGCCGGCGCCAGTCGATCAGCTCGTCGGGAAGGTCGTCGAGGAATCGGCTGGGCGGGAACTCGTTGGGCACGCCCCACGCGGTGCGGACGGCGGCGCGCGAGATGTACAGCCGCTCCCGGGCGCGGGTCAGGCCGACGTACGCCAGCCGCCGCTCCTCCTCGAGCTGGTCGGAGTCGGACAGCGAGCGCAGGTGGGGGAACGTCCCGTCCTCCATACCCGTCAGGAACACCACCGGGAACTCCAGGCCCTTGGCGGTGTGCAGGGTCATCAGGGTGATCACGCCCGGGTCGGGGCGGGCCGGGGCGTCCGGGTCCGCCTCGTCGGGCGTCGGGATCTGGTCGGAGTCGGCCACCAGCGAGACGCGCTCGAGGAAGTCGGCCAGGTCGCCCTCGGGGTCGCTCTGAGAGAACTCGGCCGCGACGGCGTGCAGCTCGGCCAGGTTCTCCACCCTGGAGGCGTCCTGCGGGTCGTCGCTCCCGCGCAGCTCGGCCAGGTAGCCCGACCGGTCGAGCACGGCACCGAGCACCTCGGCCGGGCCTGCCTCCGCGGCCAGCGAGCGCAGCTCGGACATAATCTCCGCGAAGGAGCCGAGCCCGACGATCGCGCGGGTGCCCAGTCCCGGGACCTCGTCGAGACGCTCCAGCGCCGCCCCGAACGAGATGCGCTCACGCTCCGCGAACCCCGCGACCATCGCCTCGGACCGGTCCCCCAGCCCGCGCTTGGGCACGTTGAGGATGCGGCGCAGGTTGACGTCGTCGTCGGGGTTGGCGATCGCCCGCAGGTAGGCGATCGCGTCCTTGATCTCCTTGCGCTCGTAGAACCGCGTGCCGCCGACCACCTTGTAGGGCAGCCCGACGCGGACGAGCACCTCCTCCAGCGCCCGGGACTGCGCGTTGGCGCGGTAGAAGATCGCGACGTCGCCGGGCCGGACGCTGTCGGAGTCGCCGAGCCGGTCGATCTCCTCGGCGACGAACCGCGCCTCCTCGTGCTCTGTGTCCGCGACGTAGGCGACGATCTGCGCGCCGGCACCCGAGTCGGTCCACAGGCGCTTGCCGGCGCGGCCGGGGTTGCGGCTGATCACGGCGTTCGCAGCCGAGAGGATGTTCTGCGTGGAGCGGTAGTTCTGCTCGAGCAGGATGGTCCGGGCGTCCGGGTAGTCGTGCTCGAACTCGAGGATGTTCCGGATCGAGGCGCCGCGGAACGCGTAGATCGACTGGTCCGCGTCGCCGACGACGGTCAGCTCACCCTGCGGCACCTCCTCGTCGGCTGTGCCCTCCGAACTGCCCCCGCCGCCTGGCCCTACGAGTTCCCGCACCAGCACGTACTGCGCGTGGTTCGTGTCCTGGTACTCGTCGACCAGCACGTGCCGGAACCGCCGCCGGTAGTGCTCCGCCACGGCAGGGTAGGCCTGGAGCAGGTGCACCGTGGACATGATCAGGTCGTCGAAGTCGAGCGCGTGCGCCTGCTTGAGCCGCGCCTGGTAGCGCGTGTAGACCTGCGCGAGCGCCGCGTCGAAGTCGTTGGTGGCGCCGTGGCCGTTGGTCGCCGCGAACGTCTCGGGGTCGACCAGCTCGTCCTTGAGGTTGGAGATCTTGTTGGCCAGAGCCTTGGCCGGGTAGCGCTTGGGGTCCAGGTCGAGCTCGCGCGCGACGAGCGTCAGCAGACGCTGCGAGTCCGCCGAGTCGTAGATCGAGAAGCTGGACCGCAGCCCGAGCGTGCCGGCCTCGCGGCGCAGGATCCGCACGCACGCGGAGTGGAACGTGGACACCCACATGCGGCCCGCGGCCGGCCCGACCAGCTGCTCGACCCGCTCCCGCATCTCGGCGGCGGCCTTGTTGGTGAACGTGATCGCGAGGATCTCGCCCGCCCGCGCCCGACGCGTGGCCATGAGGTACGCGATGCGGTGCGTGAGCACGCGCGTCTTGCCCGAGCCGGCACCCGCGACGATCAGCAGCGGACCGCCCTGGTGCAGCACGGCCTCGCGCTGCTGCGGGTTGAGCCCGTCGACGAGGGCGTCGGCCTTGGCCTGCCGACGAGCCCGCCTCTCCTCCGCCTCAGCCTCGGAGTCCTCATCGGTGCCGCGCGGCGCGAGGCCCGACGGGAGGACGGCGGACGCGTCCTTGGGCGGCCGCGAGGGCACGCCGGGGACGGAGAGCGAGAGGCTGTCGAAGAGCGAGGTCATGGCCCTCCAAGAGTAGGCGTCGCCGCCCACATCGACGGCCCGCCTGTGGACGCGGCGGGACTCAGGACGCGAGCAGCCCGACGATCCACGCGGCGGTGGTGATCAACGCCCCCGCCAGCTCGACGAGGATCGTCAGCCCCGTGGCCTGCAGTGCCGCGACGGTCGACCGCCACGCCGTCCGATGGTCACGCGAGCGCAGCCACTCGGCCAGGAAGACGCCGACGACGAAACCGATGACCAGGCCCACGACAGGGATCACGAAGAACCCGACGATGCCCAGCAGCCCGCCCACGACCATCGTCGAGAACGGCACTCCGGCTCGCTTGAGGTGCCTGCCAGCGAGCAGGTACTCCCCGACGAACGCCAGCCCCGTGGCCAGCACCGCGACCGCGACGACGGTCCAGCCGACCGGGCCGCCCGTGACGATCCCCCAGACGATCACGGCGGCCGCGACGAGGAACAGCCCGGGCAGGATCTGCACGACGACCCCGACCAGGCCGACCAGGATCGCAAGTCCGACGAGGACTTCTCCGAGGGTTCCCACGGCGGGAACCCTAGATCAGACCGGGACCGGCGGCCCGGCGCGTCAGTGCCTGATGGTCGTGCGAGAGGGCCAGTGCCAGATGGTCAGTGCCACATCGTCAGTGCCACATCGCCAACGCCAGGTGGTCAGTGCCAGATGACGGCGATGCCCACGTTCACCACGACGAGCCCGACGATGGCACCGAGGTATCCGCGGGTCACCACCGCGGGCTTGCGCACGCCGCGGACGACGAGGACGGTCGCGATGATCGCGATCACGAGCTTGACCGCGAGCTTGGTGCTGCTGGGCTCGTGGTCGGTCCAGCCGTCAGCCGAGGCGAGCCCGGCCAGGATGATCCCGGTGACCAGCGCGGTGAGCATGCCGTGCAGCACGCCGGGCGCGATCCGCGGCTCGCGCAGGCTCACCAGGCTGCCGCCGAGGACGATCGCCCAGCCGAGGAGGTGCAGGACGACGATCAGTTCGTAGACGAGGTGCATGGCGCGAGTCTATCTGACGCGGAGTCAGATAAATCCACGCCGCCGACCACCTGCGTCACCCTGGGTACCCCGCCCACCGCAACCCGGTGTCCACCAGCTCGACCCGCTCGAGGTCGCCCACCTCCGCCAGGTCGAACCACGCCGCCTTGTCCGTCGAACCGTCCGGCTCGTCGCGCAGCTCACCGCCGACGATGTGCGCGCGGTACACGATGCGGATCGCGTGGGCCGGTCCGCGTCCCGGCTCGAAGCGCTCCTCGGCGGGGATGACCAGCGAGTCGATCCCGAGGAGCTCGTCGAGAACCGCGACGAACCCGGTCTCCTCGAGCACCTCTCTGACCGCCGCGTCTGCCGGATCCTCGCCCCAGTCGATACCGCCGCCGGGAAGCGTCCAGGCCGAGTGCCCGGACTCGTTCCAGTGCGGAAGCAGAACCTTCCCGGCCTCGACGATCACGGCATACGCGGCAACCCGTTGCTCCATGCGCCCACCCTTCCGCAGGCAGCACGACGACGCAGCCGAGGCGGCGCCGACCGGCGCCTAGCGCTGCTCTCCCTGAGGAGGATGGACGTTCGTCGTCGCCTAGAAGCGTGGGCGTTCGTCGTCGTCTAGAGGGTGGACGTTCGTCGTCGTCTAGAAGGTGGACGTTCGTCGTCGTCTAGAAGGGGGACGTTCGTCGTCGTCTAGAAGGGTGGACCGTTCGTCGTCTAGAAGGGTGGTTCGTCGTCATCCTCGTGGGGTTGGTGGCGGTGCTTGCCGGGTGGGCAGGTGAGTGTGTCGGGGTTGATGAGGAGTGGCGCGGGGTGTCGGGCGTAGGTGATGCCGTCGGGGCTGGTCCACCAGGTGACCCCGGTGGTGGGGTTGCGGTGCACGTTCCAGTGCTTCTTGGTCTTGGCCTGGTGATGGTGCCGGCACAACGCGTGCAAGTTGTTCGCGTGGGTCTGGTCGGCGCCCGGTAGTGCGGGGTCGTAGGGGGTGATGTGGTCGAGGTCGCAGCGGGTGGCGGGTTGTCGGCATCCGGGGAACGTGCAGGTCACGTCCCGGGCGATCACGGTCCGGGTCAGGTCCGCACCCGGCCGGTAGCCGACCGTCCCGGTGTCGATGACCAGCC
>NZ_JBFUHG010000002.1:0-274052 GCF_056402515.1 Cellulomonas sp. P4_A2 | reverse complement strand
AACGGCGACGAGGCCGAGTCGGGCACCTACTCCGGCGGCGACTACACGATCGTGTGCAACGAGGCCGCCCAGGGCAGCGAGGACGGCGGCACGACCGCCATGGAGACCTGCCTGTCCAAGAACCCCGACATCAACGTCGTCTACACCCTGAACGAGCCCACCGCCTACGGCGCCTTCCAGGCTCTGACGGCCGCCGGCAAGACCCCTGAGGACGTCCTGATGACCTCGGTCGACGGCGGCTGCGCCGGCGTCGGGTACGTCGATGACGGCATCATCGACGCGACCTCGCAGCAGTACCCCGTCCGCATGGCCGCGGAAGGCGTCGCGACGATCGCAGAGCTTGCCCGCGGTGGCGAGCCCACGCAGGTGAGCCCCGGTCTCGACTTCTACGACACGGGAGTCGCGCTCGTGACCAACACGCCGGTCGACGGCATGGAGAGTATCGACAGCACCGAGGCAGCCGAGATCTGCTGGGGCTGACGGATCCTGCCCGCCGGTGCCGCAAACGATGCGGCGCCGTCGGGCAGCATCGGCGACGACAAGGACGCCGCCGGCATGGCCGGCATGGCCGGCAACCGCGACCTCAGAGGACTCCGCGTGTCCCCCTGGACCACATCGCCGCCCAGACCCGGCACCGCCACCTGAAGGTCCTGATCGAGCACTACATCCGCCCCATGGAAGCACTCGCCATCACGACCAGCCGCGACCTCGGTGTCTAGCCGCCTGCACCGCTCCGGTCTCCGCATCACCGCTCGCAAGTCCAAGGTGCGCCACGCCAACCGTTGTCCCTCGCTCACGAAGGAGCCGCTGCGCGCCAGAATTCGCGCCCGCGAGCACCCCGACAGTGCCCCCGAGACGGACGAGCCGTGACCGAAGCAGATCGTGCGCTTGGTCGCTGCACGGTCTCGGTGCCTTTCGTGCTTTCGAATGATCCGATCACGCCAGCGGAATCCAGACCCTCATGGCCGCCGGCCCACGATTTGCCCAGTCGTGGTATTCGGTCAGTGCCACCTCTGTAGTCAACCAGTCGGATGGGCGCTCGTTTGTCGAACGGCCGTAGGGCCATGGGGCATCGGTGCGACGGTCTAGCTTGAAAGTCGCAATGACTTGCCCCGATGCCTCGCTGAGTGGCACCGTCGCATCCAAGCGCAGGTCGGCGATGTCGGCGCCCTCTCCAAGCATTCTGAGGTCTACAGACTCGACGCACAAGACGAGCGGCCCGCGCTCTACCGCGACACAGTTGCGGATTGCGTCGATGTGCGGGTCGGGGACGGACAGCCTCGCCGCCATCGGCAATGTCAACTCCACGACGTCACCCGCGAGGAACGCCCGACGCACGGACACCGTCCCAAGGGGCGCGGCGCGAATACCGTCTGGAGTCCGGAGCGTCGCTCCAGAGGCCCACGACGGCACTCGCAGGGTCAGCGTCCAGGGGTGTTCCTCGGTGGTGGCGACCGTCACCCGCACAGTTCCGTCGCGGGGGTACTCGGTCTCGACGTCGACAGCGATGGCGCGACCGTCGGCCAACGTCGTCCGGATGCGCGCGGGCGCGTACTGGTGGATCTGCAGTCCGTCGTCGTCGGCGGTCGCGACGTAAGTCGAGATGCTGGCCAGCGTGCGCGCCACGTTCGGCGGGCAGCAGGAGACCGCGAACCAGGGCGCACGCAGCGACGAGGACGCCCGTGGGACGGCCTGGTCCGTAGCCGGGACGGTCCCCGGGCGCCTCTGGTGCAGGGTGTTCGTGTAGTAGAACGCGGTCCCGTCGTGCGAGGGGGACGTGGCGACGACGTTGTAGAGCGTGCGCTCCACCAGGTCCGCGTACCGCGAGAGGCCCTGGGCGAGCAGGAGTCGCCAGGAGAACATGATCGACCCGACTCCAGCGCACGTCTCTGAATAGGCGCGGTCGGGCGGGAGCACGAAGTCGTCGCCGAACGACTCGTCCATGTGGTGCGAACCCTGGCCACCGGTGATGTAGGTCCGGTGCGCGACGGTGTTCTCCCACTGGGTGGTCAGGGCGGCAAGCAAGTCGGGGTCCTGTGTCTCCACGGCGACATCGACCGCACCGGCGGCGAGGTAGTTGGCTCGCACGGCATGCCCGCGCAGGACCGTGGCCTCCCGCACGGGGACGTCGTCCTGGTAGTACGCGCGGCCGTACTCGATGTCGCCGAGGGTGCCGGTCCCGCGTCGCTGGACGAACAGGGCCGCCTGCTCGACGTAGCGGGAGTCCCCCGTGGCCCGACCCAGCTCGGCGAGCGCGGGCTCGATCTCGGCGTGCCCGCAGACCGCGATGCGCCCGTCCGGCCCGAAGGTCGCGACGACGTGGTCGGCCGCGCGCCGTGCGACGTCCACCAGCCTGTCGTCCGCCGCCGGGCGCGTCCTGAGACGCGCGATCGCCGCCTGGAACAGGTGCCCATAGCAGTAGAGCTCGTGACCCCACTCGAGGTCGGAGTACCGGGCGCCCTGACCTGCGCGCCCGAACGCGGTGTTGAGGTAGCCGTCGGGTTCCTGGGCCGCCGCGATCCGAGCGACCAAGGCGTTGAAGCGGCGGTCGAGGTCTGCGTCGTCGGTCCGGCCGATCTCCCACGCCATACCCTCGAGCAGCTTGTACACCTCGGAGTCGGAGAATTCGCGTCCGGGACGGTTGCCGAGGGTGCCGTCCGCGGCGCGGTCGAAGTTGCCGATCCAGCCTTCCCGCTCCATCCAGTACTCGATGTGGGCGAGGGTCCGGGTGCCGTTGACCGCCTGCCGCTCCGCCCAGAACCCACCCGTGATCTCGACCTCGTCGAGACCTAGGGGGCGCAGCGCGCCCCGGGACGGGGCGACCGGCGTGGCCACGGTCGTCGTGGTGGTGGTCATGGTCATCCCTTGAGCGCACCCGACATGAAGCCGCGCACGTAGTGTCGTTGGAGCAGGAGGAAGAGCACGATGCAGGGCACGGCCAACACGACGACCCCGGCCTCGGTGGCGCCGTAGTCGATGACGCCCTGGACCTGCACGCGCAGGTTGGAGACGGCGAGCGGGAGCGTCATCTTGTTCGTGTCGTTGATCAGGATGAGCGGCGCGAAGAAGTCGTTCCACGCCGCGAGGAACGCGAACAGCCCGACCGTGATCAGACCCGGCCGCACCGCAGGCAGCAGCACCCTCCAGAGGGCGGAGAACGACGAGCACCCGTCGACGAGCGCGGCCTCGTCCAGCTCACGCGGGACGGACTCGAACGAGATCCGCATCATGAACGTCGAGAACGGCAGCTGGAACATGGTGAGCACCAGCGCGACGCCCACCAGAGAGTTCGACAGGCCCACCTTGTTGAGCAGGACGTACAGCGGGATCAGAAGCGAGGCGTACGGCACCATGAGGATGGCCAGCGTGACCATGAAGAGCAGGTTCCGCCCCGGGAACCTGAACCGCGCGAACGCGTAGCCGCCGAGCGTCGAGATAGTCAGCGTGAGAACGACGCACAGGCCCGATACGAACACGGAGTTGGCGAGGTACTGCCAGACGCCCGCTTGGTAGTGCACGAGCGTCTCGTAGTTGCCGAAGCCCCAGCCGTCCACCTGACCAGTCCCGGGCAGCGGGGAGACCGAGGCGACCCCGGTCCACACGAGCGGGTACAGGAAGATCAAGGCCAGCGCACCGGAGAACACCCAGAACGGGGTCCGCATCGCGACGCCGCCGATCCGGGTCACGGGCGCGGTGCGCGCGGGAGCAGCCGTGGGCCGTAAAGTTGTCGTCGTCATGATCGGTGCCTCAGTTCTCGTCAGAGCCGCGGAAGGCCCGCAGTTGGACGACGTTGATGATGACGAGAGCGGCGAGCACCATGACGGAGATCGCGGCGGCCTGACCGAGGTCGTTCTGTCCTTGGAACGCGACCGAGTAGATGAGCTGGACGACGGTGATGGTGCTGTTGTCGGGTCCGCCTTTAGTCAGGATGTAGAACTGCTCGAACGCGAGCAGGGACCCGGTCACGCACAGGATCGTGGTCAGGGCGATCGTGGGCTTCAGCAGCGGGATCGTGATCTGGCGGAACGTCTTCCACGGGCCCGCGCCGTCCATCCGTGCCGCCTCGAAGACATCGGTCGGGATGGCCTGGAGGCCGACAAGCATGAGCAGCATGTAGAAGCCGGCGAACCGCCAGACGATGAGGAACAGGGTCGAGGCGAGTGCGGCGTTCGGCGTCCCGAGGAACGACCAGCCGAAGTGGTTCATCAGCGGGGCGAACGGGCTGGCGATCGGGGAGTAAAGGACGTAGAACAGCAGCGACGCCGACGCAAGGCCCAGTGCGCTGGGGACCAGGAACGAGGTGCGCAGGAAGGCCTTCCAACGTGAGGACTCCTGCACCATCAGCGCCAGGCCGAGTCCGAGACCGATCAGCAGGATCGTCGCGAGCACCGTGTACTTCAAGGTGAACCGGATCGAGTCCCAGAAGAAGCTGTTGTCCACCGCGTTCGAGTAGTTGTCCGGGAAGTTGATGCCCTGGTCACCCGCGAGCAGCGGCCACTGCGACCCGCTCATCCGGAAGACGAGGATCAGCGGGATGATGAACAGGACGAGCACGAACAAGGCGGTGGGCGCGGCGTAGGCCCACCCCCGCAGGCGGGAGCCGTTGGCCCGCCGGTTCGTCGTGGCCGCGGCGAGCCGGGCGGTCTGAATCGACATGGGTTACCTCTCGGGCGACGATCGGGGAACCGTCCAGCCGGTGGGGCCGAGTGCCTTCGGGCACCCACCGGCGGGACGTTCAGGCGGGACTACTGACCGAGCACCGCGGTGATCGCGTCGTTGTCCTGGTCGATCGAGCTGCCGTCCCCGAAGACGGCGTTGTGCACGAGGGTCAGCCACGGGCTGTTCGGGGCGTTGAAGGCCTGCTGGAAGTTCAGCGAGACGGGCGTGTCGCCCTGGCCGGCCACCGTGTTGATCGTGACGAGTCGGGGGTCCTTCTGCGCGTAGACGTTGTCCGCCAGATCGCTGCGCGAGACGACGGAGTTGTTCTTTGCGAGTACCTCGACCTGGGCGTCCTCCGACATCATCCAGCTGAGGAAGTTCCACGCCTGGGCGGCCTTGGTCGAATCCTTCGACACGCCGATCCCGTCGCCACCGACGAACGTGGAGCCGCCACCCTTCGGCCCCGGAATTCCCGCGACACCGACGTCGAAGCCCTTCGTCGACGACAGCAGCGTCGCCGGGTACGGCATGAGGCCGACCTGGCCCTTGGTGAACGCCGCGGTCCAGGTAGGTCCGGTCTCAGCCTTCGACGCCGGGAGCACGACGCCCGCGTCCCACATGCCCTTCCAGGCCGAGTAGACGCTCTTGGCGGTGTCGCTGTTGAGCAGGGACTCGGTCCCCTCGGGGTTCATCACCTGGTCACCGTCTGCCCAGATCGACGGGAACCACGTGAACGCAAGACAGCCGCCGCAGCTCAGACCGTCAGCCGTGCCGTAGGTGTTGGGCTTGTTCAGTGCCTGGATCGCCTTGGCATCGGCCGCGTATTCGGTGAGGTCGGCCGGAGCCTTCTCCGGGTCGAGGCCCGCCTCCTTGAACAGATCCTTGTTCCAGAAGAGCATCGACAGGTCCAGCACGAACGGCAGCACGTGCTCCTTGCCGTCTTGGGTGCCCGCAGTGAGGTGGCCCTTGTTGATGTACTGCTTGTAGCTCAGCGCGTCGATCTGGCTGGTCAGGTCCTGGAAGAGTCCCGACTTGACCCAGTTCGGCACGTAGACGATGTCTGCGGCGAAGAGGTCGGGGAGGCCGCCGGAGCCTGCGGCAGCGCCGACCTTCGCCACGTAGTCGTCGTTGGGCACGACCGTCAGCTGGACCTGGTTCTTGTGGGACGCGTTGTACGCCGCGACTAGGAGCTTGGCCTGATTCTCAACAGGCGCACGCGTCCAGAGCGTCAGCTTCGCGCCGTCATCGACGCCTTCGGTGCCGGCGGTCACGGCCGCGCTCGCGCCGCCCGTGCCGCCGTTGTCGCCCTTGGCGCTCGTGCAAGCCGCCAGGCTGATCAGCAGCCCGGCCGTGACGAGCCCGGCGAGCAGGCCTCGACTTGCCGACCGGGTACGGATGTTCCTCATGCTGTCTCCTCGTGCTCTTCGTCGAGCGGGTGCCATCGGCGGCACTCCGGGGTACATGGGCGAAACCGCCATTCGGCGTTCCTAGTGGGGTGGAGCCTTGAACCTCGTCCATGGCTGTGGCTCGGCCCTGGGACGTGCTCGCGGACACCTGGCTTGCGGCCCGCGGGTCTTCCGAAACATACGGAAAAGGTTTTCATAGATTAAGCCGGAGAGCCTGGTGCGTCAACCACCCCGGGCGGTTACAGTTCGATCACGATGCGACAGGCGAGGTTTCGTCGACGAACCAGTTGGAAGGGGGTCCGGTGGCTCGCAAACCGCCCGCTCGCGTCGTCACGCTCTCGGACGTGGCGCGGCTGGCCGGAGTGTCGATTGCGACCGCGTCCAAGGCGCTCAACGGTCGCGACCAGGTCAAGGACACGACGCGGCAGCGCGTCGTCGACGCAGCTGAACAGCTCTCGTTCAGGCCGAATCCGCTCGCCCAAGGCTTGCTGGCCGGGCGCACCGGAACAGTCGGCCTTCTCACCAGCGACCTCGAGGGTCGGTTCGTCATCCCGATCCTCATGGGCGCGGAGGACGCGTTCGGGGCCGGCCAGGTCAACGTGTTCCTGTGCGACGCGCGGGGCGACGCGATCCGTGAGCAGTACCACCTGAAGGCGTTGCTGACCCGGCGGGTGGATGGCCTGATCGTCGTAGGCCAGCAGACCGACCCGCGGCCGTCGCTCGGCCACGACATCCCGGTGCCGGTGGTCTACGCCTACGCACCGTCGGACGACCCGTCGGACCTGTCCATCACACCGGACAACGTGCACGCGGGCCGCATGGCCGTCGAGCACCTGGTCGCGTGCGGTCGGACCCGGATCGCGCACATCACCGGTGAGGTCGCGTACGCGGCCGCCCGGGACCGCGCGCAGGGCGTGCGGGCGGCGCTGCAGGAGGCCGGCCTGGAGCTCGTCGGGGACGTGATGTATAGCGAGTGGTCCGAGGGCTGGGGGCGCGACGCGGCTGCAATGCTGCTCTCCCGGCACCCCGACGTCGACGCCGTCCTGTGCGGGTCCGACCAGATCGCGCGCGGCGTCTTGGACACCGCGCGCGACTTGCACCGGGCGGTGCCCGACGACCTGGCCGTCATGGGGTTCGACAACTGGGAGATCCTCACGACCAACTCGCGCCCTGAGCTGACCAGCATCGACGCCAACCTTCAACAGTTGGGCCGTACAGCGGCACTACGGATGTTCGCGGCCCTCGGCTCAGACGACATCGGCTCGGGAGTCGAGTACGTAGTCGGCAGGTTGGTCATTCGTGGATCGACCATTCCCCGCCGCTAGGGCTCGAACCTCGGCGCGAACATGGTGGACGATCGCAGCTGCAGCGCGGCGAGTTGGGTCTGCGAGTTCTCGCGCGTCTCGACATCGCGCGTCTCAGCGGGACACTCTGCCCGGTGCCAACTTGGTTCACCACCCAGGCATTTTTCGCCACCGCCTAGGAGTCTATGACCCCGAGTCTCTGGAGTTCGATGGTCATTCGTCGGGCGAGCTCGGCGTAACCGTTGTCGTTAGGATGCTGATACTGGTCGTCGGCGCGCCATTCCGGATGACCGGTGAGCCAGTCGCCTGCGCCGGCAACGTAGTCAGCACCGGCCTCAACCGCGCCCGCCCTCACCGCCTCGGCGACGGCGGTATATTCCGGTGAAACGGGTGCAGGAATCCAGAAGGGCTCGACCACGATGAGTCGCGCCTGAGGCGCCTCTGACCGGAATCGCGCGAAGTCGCTGTGGATCGCCGAGGCAATCGCGTCAATCTGCTGTCCGGCGATGAAGGTGTCATTTAGGCCCATGGTCACGACGATGACGTCGGGGTGCGCTTCGACCACTGTCTGGACGGCGTCGACGGTAACGTCGCGATTCGCGACGAACCCGAGGCCATTGATCGAGGCATTGGCCTCGATCCAGCCTTCCTGCTGACAAAGGAGCGTGCTCCAGCGATGCGCGGCTGAGCTTGCTTGCTCGCCGTACGTGTAGGAGTCGCCGTAGAAGGCAACTGTCGCCCCCATTGGCGCCGGCGTGCTGGCACCGATAAAGGGTGGTTTCGACCCCGACGGATTCTCGTTGGCGTGGCCGATCAATGTCCCCACGAGGATCGCAAGAGCGATCAGCACGAGGGCTAGAGCTGACGTGATGGCCGGACGTTTCGCCAGCAATGAGGAACGGGAATTCGGGATATCCATGATGAACAACCTAGATCATTTGATGCTCAGCGTGAACCCCTAATGGTGTTTGAATTCGGTTCGGACAATGCCGCCTAAGCAGCCATTAGCGTGCGCGGCGCAAAGCTTCTGCTCGGGTTCCAATTTCTCCTTGTTGGACAGGACGCGGCACCGGCGTGAGCGTTGCCCTATACGCCAGGGCGGCTGCGGATTTTCCGGGTCTGGCTGACTGCTGCCTTGGCCGATGCCCTGTGGGGCGAGGCGGCTGTTCCGCTCTAGTCAGGCCGACCTGCGGACGACCAGCGCGCAGCTAGTGAAGATCTCGGTCGGTGCGTCCGCGCGGCCCTCGACGCGGGCGAACAGAAGGTCGACGGCGTGCTTGGCGATCTGGTGCGTCCCGGGCTCGATCGTGGTGAGCGGGGGGACGCTGAACTCCGCCATGGGCACGTTGTCGAACCCAATGACGGCGACGTCGTCGGGGGCGGTCAGCCCTCGGGCGGCGAGCGCGTGTAGTGCGCCGAAGGCCATCGTGTCGTTGAAGCAGAAGACGGCGTCGGGGGGCTCGGGCAAATTCAGCAGCCGGTCCATCCCCGCGGCGCCGTCGCGCAGGTGCCAGTCCTCGGCGGTGACCACGTATTCGGCAGGGACGTCTCGTCCCTGGGCGGCGAGCGCCGCGCGGAACCCGTCGAGGCGCAGGGACGCAGCGCTGGTGGTGGCGACGCGGGGGTTCGAGCCGATCGCCGCGATCCGACGGTAGCCCCGGTCCACCAGGTACTGGGTGGCAAGGCGTGCGGCCTCGGTGTTGGCCATCGCGACGTGGTCGACGGGTGCCTGGAAGATCCGGTCGCCGAGGATCACGAGCCGATCATTGCCCGTCAGGTGCCGCTCGTCGCCTGGGCCTAGGGCGTGCGGTTGGAAGATCAGGCCGTCGGAGTGCTGCCGGCTCGCGCCGCTGAGGATCGCGAGCTCTTGGTCCCGGCGAGCTCCCGTCTGCTGGATGACGACCGACCAGTCGTGGCGCTCCGCCTCGATCATGATGCGACCGGCGAGGTCCGTGAAGTAGTCGATGCCGAGCTCGGGGATGGCCAGCGTGATCGATCCGGTGCGGCCGGTGCGCAGGCTGCGCGCGGAGGTGTTGAGGCGGTAGCCCAGCTCGTCGACGGCCCGCAAGACGCGGTCCCGTGTCTCGGGACGCACGGACGGGTGTCCCGAGAGCACGTTGGAGACCGTCCGGCCGGTGACGCCGGCGCGCTCGCCGACGTCCGCCATGGTGACGGGGCTCGTCCTGTTGGCCATGCGATCACCTGCCCTCGGTCGCGCACGCTACGCGGACGGTCGCCCACGATACGGGCGGCAGGCGCAGGGTGAGCCTGCCGTCTCGGATGAGAGCCGGCGCGGGGTGCGGGCTCACCGCATCGGGCGCGTCGATCGTGTTCGTCGTGTAGGGGTCCGGCGTCCAGAGTAGGTCCGCACTCACGACGTCGACCGCGCTCACGCCGGCCAGGTCGATCGTGACGTCGGCGGTCGTGCCGGGGGAGCGGTTCGCCAGGTGCACGAGCGCCTCGTCGCGGCTGGGGCTCACAGTGACCACGCAGGTGACGACGTCGTCGGGACCGTTCGTCGCGTGCACGGTGTGCCCGGCGCTCCGTGCGACCGCGGCGAACGGGTGGAACGTCGCCTGGCGCCACGCGGCCCGGCCCGGCTCGGCGCGGATGGGGCCGATGACGTTGACGAGTTGGGCCATGGCGGCGATGGAGACCACATCGGCGTGCCCCACGATGCTCTGCAGCAGCGTCCCGACGACGACGGCGTCCGCGAGCGTGTATGTCTCCTCGAGCAGCCTCGGAGCCTCCTCGAAGGGCCGGCAGTCGTCCAGGGCGTCGTACGCGGCGTAGTTCCAGACGTTCCACTCGTCGAGGCTGATCCGGATGTCGCGCGCGCTGCGGGTTGCCGCCCGGACGTGCGTGATTGTCGCGGCGACGTCGTCGAGGAACTGGTCGAGCACGTCTGACGAGCGCAGGAAGGCGCCAAGGTCGCCGTCGTCGTAGAAGTAGATGTGGCAGGAGAGATAGTCGACGACGTCGATGGTGCGGGTCAGGACGTCGCGTTCCCAGGCCCCGAACGTGCTCATCTGCGGGTTCGAGCTGCCCACGACGACGAGCTCGAGCGTCGGGTCGAACATCCGCATCGCCGCCGCTGTCGCGGCGGCTCGCGCGGCGTAGTCGTCGGCCGAGCGGTGCCCGAGCTGCCATGGACCGTCGGCCTCGTTGCCGAGGCACCACAGGCGGACGTTGTGCGGCTCGGGCGCCCCGTTGACCACGCGCTCGTCCGACAGTCGGGTGCCGCCCGGGTGGTTCGCGTACTCCAGCAGGTGCAGTGCTGACCGGGTATCACCGAGCCCCAGGTTGAGGGCGAGCATCGGCTCGACGCCGGCCCGCCGGCACCACGCAATGAACTCGTCGGTGCCGAAGGCGTTCGTCTCGACGGACCGCCACGCGAGGTCTAGCCGTCGTGGGCGCGCCTCCCGAGGGCCGATGCCGTCTCGCCATTCGTACCCCGAGACGAAGTTGCCCCCGGGATAGCGCACGACGCTCACGCCGAGTTCGCGGACCAGCTCGAGCACGTCGGCGCGGAACCCCTCGGGCGTGGCCGACGGGTCCTCCGGGTCGAACACGCCGCCGTAGACGCCCCTGCCCAGGTGCTCGACGAACGACCCGAACAGCCGGGGGTCGGCGGTCCCGACGCGACGCCCGATGGCGAGGGCCACGGAGACGACCGGGGTGTCGGCATGGTCGGCGGAGGGTGTGGTCACGGGCGAGTCTCCTTCGATTGGCAATTCATCGATGAAATTACGGCCAGCCGTCCCGGCTGTCAACCGACAGACACGATCCGGTCACGACGCTTGACGAAAAGGGTTTCAGGCCGGATCCTCGGTCCAGGGCGAATGGTTCAGCGATGAAATGGCGTCCGATCAAGTTCGCCAGCGTCCAGCAGATGCCCGGTCAACGAAGACAACGAGAGGCGGATTTGCTCATGAGGAACCAACGTCGATCCGGGGCGCTCCTCGCGCTCGCAGGGATCGCGCTCGCGCTGTCGGCGTGCTCGTCGGGCGGCGGCTCCGACGCCGGGTCGTCCAGCAGCGCCAGCAGCGCGGAGAAGGTCACGCTGACGGTGTGGCACTACTACAACACCGACGGCCAGGTGGCAGGCCTGCAGGAGCTCGCCGATGCGTTCGAGGCGGACCACCCGAACGTGACCGTCGAGTTCGAGTACGTGCCTGTGGAGCAGATGACGACCAAGGCGGTCACGGCCGCCGGCGCCGGGAAGGGTCCCGACGTCCTCGTCTTCGGGGCGTCCGGCACGTATTCGCTAGCCCAGGCTGGTGCGATCGAGCCGATGGACAGCTGGTGGGACGAATTCTCCGACAAGGACCAGTTTCCCGAAGGCGTGATGCAGCGCGTCGACGACCAGCTCTATGGGGTGCAGGGCTACGTGAACCTGCTCGGCCTCTGGTACAACCAGGATCTGCTGGACCAGCTCGGCGCCAGCGTGCCCACGACGATCTCCGAGATGGAGGACACCATGGCCGCGGCCGTGGCGGCGGGCAAGCAGGGGATCACACTGACCGGTAAGCCCGGGCTCGAGAGCCAGTGGCAGGGCTTCCCATGGTTCACGTCCGACGGGTTCTCCTACGGGGACCCGCAGGCCGCACCTATGGCGCAGACGTACTCGATGCTCCAGGACTGGACTGCCAAGGGCTACCTGTCCAAGGAGGCGTCCACGTGGGACCAGGCGGTCCCCTTCCAGGTGTTCGCCGCCGGTGACTCGGTCTTCGCGGCCAACGGCAACTGGCAGATCGGCGCCGCCGCGGAGGCCAAGTTCAACTACGGCGTCGCCGAGCTCCCCCTCACCTCGGACGGTGGAGTTCTGCTGGGTGGTGAAGTCCAGAACGTCGGTGCCTTCTCAGAGCACAAGGATCTCGCCGAGGAGTTCCTCGAAGACTCGTTCTTCTCGGTCGACGGGGAGCTCACCCTGCTCGAATCCTTCGGCTCCATTCCCGCACGGGCCGACGCGGCCTCGTCATCGACGATCAGCGACGACCCGTTGCTGGGCACGTTCGTGGACATCGTGCAGAAGCAGGGCCGGCCCTCACCGAGCCCTCAGGTGCCGTCGAAGAACGTCAACGCTGTCGAGACGTTGGTCGGTGACTACTGGAGCAAGGCCGTGGCCGGTCAGGGAACCCCTGACGAACTCGCCGACGAGCTCATGGTTCAGCTCGTCCTCGTCGGGACACGCCGTCCCGACGAGGGGGTCCGCCGGCAGGCGCGACCGCCGGCTGGCATTCGCCTTACCGGCCGCCGCGCTGCTGCTCGCGCTCGCGATCTGGCCCCTGGTGCAGCTCGGCGTGATGAGCGTGCACGACGTCACAGCCGCGACGTTGAACGACCCGTGGGCGTACATCGGGCTCGGCAACTTCACCTCAGTGCTGCACGACCCCGAGCTCACGGGCGTTGTACTGAACACTCTCGCGTTCGTGCTGGTAGTCACCGTTATCGGCATGGTCGGCGGCTACGTGGTCGCGGTCTCCATGTCGTCCTCGACACGAGGCGGCTCGTTCCTGCTCGGAATGATGGTCTTCGTGTGGGCGCTCCCGCCCGTGGTCAATGGGTCCATCTGGAAGTTCCTGCTCGCGGACAAGGGACTTCTCAACGGGGCGTTCCAGGCGCTCGGTGGGACGACGAGCATCGGCTTCCTGTACGACCGGCACCTGGCGCTCTGGTCCGTGGCCCTCGTCAACGCGTGGGCGGTTGTGCCGTTCAACGCACTGATCCTTCGGGCATCTCTGCTCAGCGTCGACCCGCAGGTCTTGGAGGCAGCAGAGATCGACGGCGCGGGCCCGTGGCAGCGCATCCGCTACGTGCTGACCCCCTCCGTACGGCCCGCCGCCACCGTTCTCTCCGTGCTGACCGTGGTCTATGCCTTCCGCAGCTTCGACTTCATCTACGTGATGACAGCCGGCGGGCCCGGTACCTCCTCCACGACGCTGCCGTACCTCGCCTACGTCCACGCGTTCGTCGAGCTCAACTACGGGCAGGGAGCTGCCACAGCGCTCATCGCTCTGGTGGTCGTGCTCGTGCTCGCCCTCGTCTATGCCCGTGATGTACGCCACAACGAGGAGGACTGACGATGACCCGGCACCGACGCGAACCGGTCGCCTTCAGCATCCGGACCGCGCTCTACGTCCTGTACGGACTCCCGCTGCTGTGGATCGTGCTCACCTCACTCAAGAGCCAAGGTGACGTGCTGTCCTCCCAGGCCTCAATCGTGTTCCGCCCGAACCTCGACGCCTACCGCGCGGCACTCGCTGACCCAGCCCTGCTCGACTCGCTCCGGCAGTCGGTGATCGTCTCGGTCGGCACGACCGTGCTCTGCCTCGTGTTCGCTGTTCCGGCGGCATACGCGCTCGCCCGCGTGCGTGCCCGGCTCGTCGTCCCAGCGCTCGCAGTCCTGGTCGTCCTGCAGATGGTGCCGCAAACCGCCAACCTCATCCCCCTGTTCTGGCTCCTGTCGAGCTGGGGCCTGATCGACACCACACGGGGCCTCGTGCTCGCGGACGCGGCGCTGTTCCTCCCGTGGGCGATCCTGCTGCTGCGCCCTTTCTTCGGGGCGATCCCCGTCTCGATCGAGGAGGCCGCCCGCATCGACGGCGCAGCGGTGATGCGCTCATTCCGCTCGGTTGCCCTACCGCTCGCACGAAACGGCGTGCTGACGGTCGCGGCGATCGTGTTCCTCGTGACGTGGGGCGAGTTTCTCTACGGCATCACGTTCATGCTCACCCCAGACAAGTACCCGCTCAGCGCGCTCATCGCCGTGCAGTCGGGCGCGTACGGCGTCGACTGGCCAGCGATGATGGCCTTCGCGGTTGTCTCGGCCGTGCCGGTGTTCTTCGTCTACGTCGCGAGCTTTCGTCTGCTGCGGACAGGATTGACCATGGGGGCCGTGAAGTAGTTCCGGGCCTTGCCACAGTACGAGCCGTGTCGGGCCGGTCTCGACGATCGCGGGACCGGCCCTCCGGCACGTGGCACCGCCGGCTGGCGCTGTCAGCTGCGGGGACCTCGAGCGGTCGACCTGTCCAGGCTGCGAGGTGGCCCGACGTGGCGGGCGTTCACAGAACAGCTCAGCGGCAACCGCGCCGACGTCGGCGGGGCGTTATTCAGGGGGTCAGGGATAGAATCCACCGAAAGTGCTGGTCAGAGGCCACGCCGGGATCCTGGAGACAGGAGCCTGACGTGGCCATCGGCCTTTTGTCGGACGTCGTGCCGACTCGACCTGTTGCCGGGTATCCGTTGCGCAAGGTCCTGACCTGCTCCATCTCCGCGCGGGGCCCCGGCAAGGTCGATGGACGCGAACGCCACGTCAACACCGACAGGCCGCCGCGCGCCAAGGTGCTCGGCTGCGTCCAGAAGGACGCTCATCGCTTCGAGAGCAGTGGGACCGCCAGCTCCCGGCGCCTCAGCCGTTGGACCGCGTGCTGCGGACTCCACAAACTCAGCGATGGGTATCAGGTCGGCCCGGGCTGCGACCACCAGCTACTACGCATCGCCGACCGGCTCCGGAACGGCGTGCTCGCAAGCCGCGCCCTGTTCGATTCGTCAGCTGAAGACGGCCGTTCGACAGAGCGACGAATGGACTAGATCATACATATGACGTTTCCTCGATCCTCCGGTAGAGTCCAAAACCGGATCGTGACCAACGACGGTCGCCGGCCGACACCGAAGGAGACGCGCTGTGCGCAGTGCTGCATATACAGGGAACGGGGCGGTCGAGGTCCTCGTGTCCGAGCCCGTGCCACCGACCAGCGGGCACGTGCAGGTCCGCGTGGCCTTCGTCGGGTTGTGCGGGACGGACCTGCACATCGTCCACGGGGCCATGGACGCCCGCGTGACCACACCGCTGATCTTCGGTCACGAGATGAGCGGGACGATCGAGAGGGTGGGCGAGGGCGTCGACGGCTGGTCGACGGGGGACGCCGTGACGGTCATGCCGCTCGCCTGGGACGGGACCTGCCCGGCGTGCCTGGCCGGTCACCAGCACATCTGCCAGAACTTGGAGTTCATCGGGATCGACTCCCCGGGTGCACTGCAGAGCCTGTGGAACGTACCGGCCCACACGCTCGTCGCGCTGCCCGCAGGCCTGGCCCTGGACGTCGCGGCGCTGGTCGAGCCCACCGCCGTCGCCGTCCACGACGTACGCCGCGGTGAGGTCGCGCCCGGCGACCACGTGGTCGTGCTCGGGGGCGGGCCGATCGGGGTGCTGATCGCGACCGTCGCGCGGCACGTCGGCGCGGTCGTCGCGATCGTCGAGCCCGATCCCCACCGTCGTGCGCAGATCGAACAGCTCGGTCACATCGCCCTCGACCCGGGCTCGACCGATCAGGCCGCCTGGGTCGCCGGATGGACGGACGGTGCAGGAGCCGACGTGGTCTTCGAGGTCTCCGGCGCTGCGGCTGCGGTCGCGGCCGCCACCGGGCTGGCCAAGGTCCGAGGGACGATCGTCGTCGTCGCGATCCATGGAGCCCCCAGAGAGGTCGATCTCCGGCAGGTCTTCTGGCGCGAGCTCCGCATCCTGGGTGCCCGCGTCTACGAACGGTCCGACTTCGAGACGGCGAGCTCCCTGCTGGCCGACGGGGTCGTGCCCAGCGAGCTGCTCATCTCGCAGGTCGTGCCCCTGACCGCTGTGCGGGCCGCATTCGACGACCTCGAGAGGGGACTCGCCATGAAGATCCTGGTGGACGTCGCCGCCGAGGAGGGCGCCAAGTGAACCCGTTCGACCTCACCGGACGGCTCGCCGTCGTCACCGGCGCGAAGCGCGGCATCGGCTTCGCCTTCGCGGAGGCGCTCGCCGCCGCGGGTGCCGACGTGATCGGCGTGAGCGCCACTCTCGAGCGCGACGGCAGTGCCGTGGCGCGGGCGGTCGAGTCGCACGGGCGCTCGTTCCAGGGCTACGCCGTGGACTTCGGCGATCGGGAGGCGGTCACCAAGCTCGGCGGAGAGCTCGCCGAGCGAGCGCCCGACATCCTCGTCAACAATGCGGGCATGATCGCCCGGATGCCGGCCGCGCAGCATCCCCTCGACTGGTGGGACCGCGTCCTGGAGGTCAACCTCACGAGCCACTTCGTGCTGACTCAGCTCGTCGCGCGCCCGATGCTGGAGCGCGGCTCCGGCAAGATCATCTTCACCGCGAGCCTGTTGAGCTACCAGGGCGGGATCAACGTCCCCGGGTACACCGCGTCGAAGTCTGCGGTCGCCGGGCTCACCAAGGCGCTGGCGAACGAGTGGGCTTCGCACGGGGTCAACGTCAACGCGATCGCACCCGGCTACATCGCGACCGACAACACGCAGGCCCTGCAGGACGATCCGGCGCGCTCGACAGCGATCCTCGAGCGGATTCCCGCCGGCCGGTGGGGCAGGGCCAGCGACCTCGGGGGAGCGGTCGTGTTCCTCGCGTCCTCCGCGTCGGACTACGTCGACGGTGTCACCCTCCCGGTCGACGGTGGCTGGCTCGGACGATGAGCCGGCGGCCTGCGACGTGGTGACGTCGCCGGCGTCCAGGAACTGAGTCGCGAGCAGAAGGGAAGAGTGGATGAGGATCGCCCGGCTCGGCCGTCCAGGCGGCGAGATTCCTGTCGTCGAGGTCGAGGGTGTCAGCTACGACCTCCGCACGATCACCGAGGACGTCGACGGAGCCTTCCTGTCGTCGCAAGGTGTGCAGAGAGCCCGCGAGGCACTGGCGTCGGGCAGCCTGCCTGAGCTGGTCGATGCCGAGTCGCTGCGGGTGGGCGCACCCATCCGCCCGCCCGGCAAGATCGTGTGCGTCGGGCTCAACTACCGCGACCACGCGCAGGAGTCGCACGCGGAGGTCCCCGCAGAGCCCGTCGTCTTCATGAAGGATCCGTCGACCGTCGTCGGCCCGTACGACACGGTGTACATCCCGCGGCGCTCCGTGAAGACGGACTGGGAGGTCGAGCTGGGCGTGGTGATCGGTGCTACGGCTCGCTATCTCGAGTCCCCGGCAGAGGCGCGCACGCATGTTGCCGGCTTCGTCCTCTCGCACGACGTCTCGGAGCGCGAGTTCCAGCTCGAGCGCGGCGGACAGTGGGACAAGGGCAAGAGCTGTGAGACCTTCAACCCGCTCGGCCCCTACCTCGTCACGGCTGACGAGATCGTCGACCCCCAGGACCTCGGTCTGCGCCTGTGGGTCAACGGGACCCAACGGCAGAACGGCACCACCGCACGCATGATCTTCGGCGTCGATCACCTGATCTGGTACCTCAGCCAGTTCATGGTGCTCCACCCCGGGGACCTCATCAACACGGGAACGCCGGGGGGCGTCGCGCTCGGCCTGCCCGACCACCCCTACCTTCGAGCCGGCGACGTCGTCGAGCTGGAGATCGATCACCTCGGCCGCGCCCGGCAGACCTTCGCCCAGGCCTAGGAGGTCCGGCAATGGCTGAGTTCGGGGGGCTCGTCGCAGCAGTCACCGGCGGAGCATCAGGTATCGGGCTCGCGACGGCGACTCTCCTGGCGGAACGTGGCGCGCGAGTGGTCGTGCTCGACATCGCCCCGCACGGCCTGCCTGCGGGGATCGTCGGCGTCGTGTGCGACGTGACGAGCAGGGAGTCGATCCACGCCGCGGTCCGGACGATCGACGTCGAGCTGGGCGCCCTGGACGTCCTGGTCAACAACGCCGGGATCAGCGCGGTCGGCACCGTCGAGGACAACGACGACGCCGAGTGGGCGCGGGTCCTGGACGTCAACGTGATCGGGATGGCGCGCGTGACTGCAGCCGCCCTGCCTCTGCTTCGCGCGTCGCGCTCGGCCGCCGTCGTCAACCTGGCGTCCATCGCGGCGCTCAACGGCCTGCCGCAGCGCGCTGTCTACAGCGCCTCCAAGGGTGCGGTGCTTGCGCTCACCCTCGCGATGGCGACCGATCATGTGCGCGAAGGAATCCGGGTCAACTGCGTCAGTCCCGGGACCGTCGACACGCCGTTCGTCAGCAGGATGCTCATGAACTTCGAGGATCCCGTTGCCGAGCGGGCGGCGTTGGAGGCGCGGCAGGCCATCGGTCGGATGGTGACCGTGGAGGAGGTCGCTCACGCGATCGCCTACCTGGCGAGCCCGCTCTCCGGCTCCACCACGGGTACCGCGCTCGAGGTCGACGGGGGCGTGAGCAATCTGCGGGTACGCGCGCCGCAGGCACGCTGACCGCGGTACTTCCGCCCCCGTGCGGAGGGCGCGACGGCCCCGGTGCACGCGGGGCCTTCGGCGTGGTCTCAAGGTTGCAGCGTTCGGAACCCAGCAGGGTCACATTGCGGACACACGGTGTCGTCATACGTCATACATGTGATAAACCTTCGACGTCAGGCATCGTCGCCTTCGCGAAGCGGGAAGATCACATGACATCGACGTCAGTTCTCCAGCCAACTACCCGAGGTCGGCGGCGCATAGCGCGCTCGTCGGCCGCAACCATCAGCGCCGTCGCCGTCGCCGTCGTCGCCTCCGCGTTGACCGCGACGAGTGCGCAGGCAGCGTCACCCACGACGTTCTACGCCGCACCCGACGGCGGCTCGTCAGCGTCCTGCACGCAGTCCGACCCCTGCTCGATCGAACAGGCCCAGGCCGTCGTCCACGGAGCGCCGAAAGACGGCGACATCACGGTTCAGCTCGCCGACGGCACCTACCGCATCGGATCCCCGCTGCGGTTCGATGCCGCCGACGGGGGCGGCGACCACACGGTCCAGTGGAGCGCCGCTCCGGGCGCGCATCCCGTGATCACGGGCGCGAGCGCGGTCTCCGGCTGGCAGAGGTCGACCGCCGGCGCCGGCATCTGGGAGGCAACGACGCCGGCCGGCCTCGACACCCGTCAGCTCTTCGTCAACGGGGTCATCGCGCCTCGGGCCGGCATCAAGGTGACGGGCTCCGACATCGCGCTCACAGCCACCGGCATCACGATCAAGAACGCTGCGCTCAACGACCTCGCGACGCTTCCCGACCAGGGCCGGATCGAGTTCGAGTCGATGGGCGACTTCACCGACCGGTACTCGCAGGTTCAGAGCATCAGTGGCAGCACCATCACGATGAAGCAGCCGGGCTGGGACAACAACACCTGGGGCTGGGACACGAACCAGAGCTCGTTGCTCGCCGCGCCGACCTGGTACCTCGAGAACTCGCTCCGCTTCCTGACCGATCCCGGGCAGTGGTACATCAGCCCCGGCGCAGGCAAGCTCTACTACAAGCCCGTGAGCGGCGTCGACCCCAACGACCTGGACGTGGAGCTGCCTCGGCTGCAGTCGCTGCTGAACATCGGCGGGACCTACGACGCGCCGATCTCGGGCCTGGCCTTCACCGGCATCCAGTTCTCGGGCACCTCGTGGCTCGGGCCGTCCTCGGCCGAGGGCTACGCCGACCAGCAGAACGGCACGTTCCTGAGCGGTAGCTACTCCTACCGTCCGAGCGATGCGTTCACGAGCTGCGCACGCGGGTGCGAGATGTTCGAGCGTGCCCGCACGACCTGGCACCAGGAGCCCGCCGCGGTGCAGGTCTCGGCCGCGAACCGGATCACGTTCACGGGCAACACGTTCACCGCGCTCGGCCAGTCCGCCCTGGGCATCGGCAACGACGCGAACGCGACGGTCACCGGGGTAGGCCTCGGGGCGAGCAACGTGCAGGTGATCGGCAACCGGTTCACCGAGGCCGCCGGGCACGGCATCGCCGTGGGAGGGGTCCTGCCGGACGCCCACCACCCGAGCGACCCCCGCATGACCAACCAGGACATCCTGATCCGCGACAACACGGTTGATCGCGTCTCGGTCGACTACAAGGACAACGGCGGCATCCTCAGCACCTACGTGACGCGGGCCCAGATCCTGCACAACGAGGTGCAGAACGTGCCCTACGACGGCATCGACACCGGCTTCGGCTGGGGCATCAACGACGCCGGCGGGTCGAACGACTACGTCGACCGCGGGTACTACAAGTGGAACCCGCTCTACACGACGCCCACGACCCTGAAGGACAACCGCGTCGAGGCGAACCTGGTGCACAACACCAAGGGTCGCTTCGCCGACGGCGGCACGGTCTACAACCTGTCGGCCAGCCCCGGGACCGTCATCGACAAGAACTACCTGTTCAACATCTCCGGTGTGGCGTTGTACGCCGACGAGGGTTCCCGATACCTCACGTACGAGAACAACGTCTTGCAGGGCGGCGGTGCGTGGGCGTTCACCAACGGCTACAGCCTGCGCAACAACACCAGCGACAACGTGCTGCAGAACAACTGGTACAACTCCGGCGGCGCGTCGACACCGAACGCGGCGGCGCACCGCAACCTGCTCATCAACAACGTCAAGGTGACCGGCGCCAACTGGCCGGCGGCCGCCCTGGCCGTGATGTGCGACGCCGGCGTCGCGCCGCAGTACCGGACGCCGCTGAACGCCAACCTCGTCGGGCTGAGCCAGTGCCCGACGACGGCCCCGGTCGACCCGGCCTTCTCGACCTACTCCTCAGCGATCACCTCGGTCTTCGGACAGTCCGGCTCCGGCTTCGGGATCGCGGCGAAGGGTGCGGACGTCTGGGGTGGCGGTGGCCAGCATGACGACCAGTACGGCTCCATCTACCGAGCAGCGTCCTTCACGCCCGATGCCAGCGTCGCTGCCCGGGTCGTCTCGGTGAACGATGCGAACGCGTGGGGAAAGTCGGGCGTCATGGTCCGCAACAGCATCTCGTCGGCCGGCTCGGCAGGCGGGTATGCGGTGGTCGCCGTCACGACTCGCAACGGGGTCGACTTCGAGTGGGACGCGAACGGCGACGGCTACCTCGACAGCAGCGCCAACGCGAAGGTCGACAGCTATCGGCCGGTGTGGGTGAAGCTGACGCGCCTCGGAAAGGTCTACACAGCGTCCTACTCGCTGGACGGGACCAGCTACGCACAGATCGGGTCGCCGGTCACTCTCGCCTCGGCGGCGCAGACGCAGGATGCCGGCATGTTCTCCACCTCGCACGACGCGACGCAGTCGGCGATCAACGTGTTCGACTCGTTCAGCCTCCGGGCCGCGAGCGTTCCTCAGGCGCCGAGCACTCCCCAGGTCATCGCGACGCCGACCGGCGTCACGGTCTCGTGGGCGGCGCCCAGCGACGGTGGGAGTCCCATCAGCGGATACCGCGTCTACCAGGACGGCGTGTCGGACCCGGTGGCAACGACCGGGCCAGGGGTGACATCGGCGACGATTGCCGGCTGGCCCGGCGACGGTGCGCGATTCTCGGTATCGGCAGTCAACATCGTCGGTGAGAGCTCCCGGTCCGACTGGGCGTCGCCGCTCGACGTCACCGCACCGGTGGTGGCACTGGAATGCCCGAGCAGCCCGGTGCTCCTCGGGGCATCAGCGACCGCTTCGTGGACCGCTACCGAGGAAGAGCACGGCTCGGGCCTGGCGACACCGTCAAGCGGTTCCCTCACGCTGGACACGTCCAGCGTGGGCACCAAGACCGCAGAAGCCCCTGAGGCGACGGCTGTCGACAACGCAGGCAATGCGTCCGTCGGCGTGAGCTGCAGCTACTCGGTCGTCTACGACTGGGACGGCTTCGCGGCCCCGGTCGACATGGGAGGCGTCGTGAACTCGGTCAAGGCCGGCAGCGCGGTCCCGATGAAGTTCAGCCTCCACGGCGACCAGGGCACCGGCGTCGTGGCGGCAGGTTCGCCGACGGTCTCGTTCGGATCGTGCTCTCCCACGGCGACGATCGACGCGATCGAGGAGACCGTCACGGCCGGGGCCAGCGGTCTCCAGTACGACCCCACCTCCGACCAGTACGTCTACGTCTGGAAGACGGACAAGTCCTGGGCCGGAAAGTGCGCCACCTTCTCGTTGCGGCTCGACGACGGGACGACGCACAGCGCGCTCTTCACCTTCCGTAAGTAGCACGTGGGATGCCGCGKGCCGCCCCGMCCGGCGGCACGCGGCATCTGCGTGTCCAGGTGCCCAGGGCTCGACGGGCTCTGAGCCGTCGCTGCTCGGACCGCAGCCACGGTCGAGGAGGTGCGCGCCGACCTGCCATCGTGGGCACTCGAGGACCATCTCGCCGTGCCCTGCGACGCTGCCCGCCTTCGTCCCTGAACCAGCTGTTCAACCGATCGATCGAGGAGAAGTCACCATGCCCCTGGACCTGCGTGCTGCGGCCGACGTCCGCTACGACGCCGTCTCGCTCGGCGAAGTCATGCTCCGGCTAGACCCGGGCGAGGGCCGGATCCGCACCGCCCGCCAGTTCCGCGCGTGGGAGGGCGGTGGCGAGTACAACGTCGCGCGGGGCCTTCGTCGCGCCTTCGGACTGCGCACCGCGGTGGTGACGGCGCTGGCGGACAACGAGGTCGGGCGCCTCGTGGAGGACTTCATCCTGCAGGGCGGCGTCGACACGTCGTTGATCCGGTGGATGCCCTACGACGGCATCGGCCGCACGGTCCGCAACGGGCTCAACTTCACCGAGCGCGGCTTCGGCGTGCGCGGCGCGGTCGGTGTGTCCGACCGTGGGAACACCGCCGCGAGCCAGCTCGGCCCCCACGACGTCGACTGGGACCACCTGTTCGGCGAGCTCGGCGTGCGCTGGCTGCACACGGGCGGCATCTACGCCGCCCTATCCGAGACCGCAGCCCGGACCGTGATCGCCGCGGTGACCGCTGCCAAGAGGCACGGCACCGTCGTCTCCTACGACCTGAACTACCGCCCGAGCCTCTGGAAGGCGATCGGCGGCCCGGAGCGGGCCCAGGAGGTCAACCGGGAGATCGCCCGCCAGGTCGACGTGATGATCGGCAACGAGGAGGACTTCACCGCGGCCCTGGGTTTCGAGGTCGAAGGCGTCGACGAGAACATCTCGGCGATCGACGTCGACTCGTTCGCCTCGATGATCGACCGTGTCGCGGGCGAGTTCCCGAACTTCCAGGTCATCGCGACGACGCTACGCATGGTCCGCACCGCGACGGTCAACGACTGGGGAGCGATCGCCTGGTCTCCGGAGACGGGCTTCGTGGAAGCCACGCGGCGCGCCGGCCTGGAGATCCTCGACCGCGTCGGCGGCGGTGACTCCTTCGCGTCGGGACTCGTCTACGGCCTGCTGGACGGCCAGAGCCTGCACACCGCCGTCGAGTACGGCGCAGCGCACGGCGCCCTGGCGATGACCACCCCAGGCGACACCACCATGGCCTCGAAGGCGGAGGTGCTCAAGCTCGCAGGCGGCGGCGGCGCCCGCGTCGACCGCTGAGCGCGCCCTTGGTGACGGCGTCGGGCCGGTCCTCGCCGGACAGGAAGAAGTCGTGCGTCGTCGCAACCCCCCGAGGCATGTGGTGGCTAGTTCCGGCCGGATTTCCAGATCACGATCTCGACCGCCGACAATGAATGCGCTGAACTCGAGATCGACGTCGACAATGCGACATTGTCTGCGGGCCACCAGGGTCCTGCCGAGCTGCGACGCCCCGCCGGCCAGGCGGTCCGAGCACCGAGGATCCAGCAAGGTCGTCCGCTTCGTGCAGGCCCGCAGGAGCGAGGCCGCCAACCGCCGCTGCCTCGTCGACCGCACGGCTGGAGCGGCCGGGCGGAGGCGTCCGAAACTCGGACGATCGGAGCCATTGCGGGCGAAACCCGGACACGCTAGGTTGATCGAACCGGTTCGACGGCGAACCGGTTCGACGGACTATCGGAAGGCACGCGGGCGTGGCGACGATCCATGACGTGGCGCGGGAGGCAGGTGTCTCTCGCAGCACCGTCTCGTACGCACTGTCGGGCAATCGCCCGATCTCTCGCGAGACGCGTGCACGCATCGACGACGCGATCCTCCGGCTCGGCTTCACGGTCAACGCCGGTGCGCGAGCGCTGAAGACTGCGCAGACGATGGTGATCGGCCTGCTCCTGCAGTTCCACGAGGACGAGTTCCCCCCCGCGATGCTGCAGTACATCCTGGCGGTGACCAACGCGGCACGCGCGAGCGGCTACGACACCCTCCTGATGACCGATGTGGACGGCCCGGCGGCCATTCGGCGCGTGACGTCCTCGAACATGGTGGACGGGCTGGTCCTGCTCGACGTCGCCCACGATGACCCTCGCCTCGATGCTCTGCGCGCTGCGCCGCAACCAGGTGCTCTGCTCGGGCTGCCGCGCGACTGGGCCGAGCTTGACGTCTTCGACCTGGACTTCCGCGCCTCGGCCTGGCTCCTGGTCGACCATCTCTATGGACTCGGCCACCGGGACATCGTTCTGGTGTCACCGCCCCGACACGTGTTCGAACGCGGCGGAGCCTACGCGTGGCGCTTCCGCGATGCTGCGCTAGAGCGGGCGGCAAGCTACGACCTCAACGTCTCCGCCTACTACGGCGAGTCGCAGGAGCCTGCGATCGAACGCAGTCTCAACGCGATTCTCGACGAGCGTCCCGAGGCGACCGCGCTGATCGTGCACAACGATGCGTCGATCGCCGCGCTGCCGGCCGTGCTCCGTCAGAGGAACGTGCAGGTGCCCGATGACCTGTCGGTCGTGAGCCTCTACTCGCGTGATTTCGGACGCACCTTCCTCCTGCCGTACACGGCCGTGGAGACGTCTCCCGACCGGGTGGGTCGCGAAGCCGTGCAGCACCTGGTTCGACGAATCGTCGATCCCGGATATGCGCCGCCGGTCCTGAACCTGATCGCGCCGGAGCTGACGGATCGCGGCAGTACGGCCTAATCCGGGATCGAGAAGCGGCCTCTTTTGACGCCCTCGAGCGAACCGGTTCGATAACCGAATATGACTGGCCTCACACGTTCAGAGAGGAATCGCTGTGAAGACGCATCTCGCAGGTCGTGGCATGCCGACCCGCCACGCCATCCGTCGGCCACCAGCGACACGGGGCACTGGCCCGGGTGAGTGGTCCTGGCCTCCGCCGCTCGCGGCGGTTTCCCAGGCCGCTGCGCAACGCGGAATCGCGGCGATATGCGATCCGCCCGGTCGATTGCGGGCCGCGCGATTGTGCCACCTCAGCGGCCGGGCCGCACGAGAGCTCGATCGGTTGGATTGCTTTGACGTCAATTCTCCGCCGGTCGTCAGAAGAAACAAGTGCAAAGGAGCATGACATGTGTGCAGAACGACAGCTGGACAAGAACAAGGCGGTGATCGTTCGATGAGTGCCACGCGAAGCGGACGGCTCCGCTGGGCCATCGCGAGTGCCGCGGCCGCCGCCGTCGGCCTGAGCATGATGGGCTTTGCCACGTCGAGCTCAGCCGCAACCGGGCCGACCAAGGAGCTCTCGGTCGATCTGGCCACGACCACAGGTCCGTCGATCGGGGTCGCGCAGGGCCTCCTGTACGGGATCACCCAAGACGGGTCGCAGCCCAGCGACGACTACGTCAAGCCCCTCAACCTCAACTCGTTCCGCGGGGGCGGTTGGTTCGCGGGCGGCTGGAGAGGGGACAACTACGCCCTCGGACCGAAGACCCAGTCCGAGATCGACTCGATCATCGCGCAGGCGACGAGGCTCAAGGCGGCCTCGAGCAACCCGGCCGGCTTCCACTACGAGGTCATCCTCAGTGACTTGTGGGGCTCGACCGGTGGCGCACCCGCGAACTCGCAGTGGCCGTGCAACAACGGCGACTGCACCAACTGGGTCCAGTTCATCACCCAGACGGTCACGCAACTCGAGGCATCGGGGATCACCTTCTCCTACGACATCTTCAACGAGCCGGACCTGTCGATCTTCTGGGCCCCCGGGGTGAACACCCCGCAGTACTTCCAGATGTGGGACGTCGCCTACTCGACGCTCCGCCAGGTTGCGCCGGGCAAGCTCATCGTCGGCCCGTCGTTCGCGTACACGCCGCAGCGTCGCGCGTCGCAGTGGACGTCGTTCTTCGCGCACGTCAAGGCCGCCGACACGGTGCCGGACTGGGTGTCGAACCACAACGAGGGCGAGGGCGGCGTGCCGGAGGGCGTCGACGACCCGGTGGTCGTCGGGCAGTCGATCCGCGACGCCATGACGGCGGCTGGGATCAGCCAGCGGCCGTTGTCGTCCAACGAGTACCAGGGTGCCGGGCACCAGACGGCCGACAACACCGCGTGGTACGTCAACCGCCTGGCGCAGTCGAGCTACACGACGGCCATGCGCGGCAACTGGAACTGCTGCATGATCCCCAACCTGACCGGTCTCCTGACGAACGCGCAGACCGGCTGGGCGCCCACGGGCAACTGGTGGGCGGAGAAGACCGGTGCGGACATGACCGGTTCGCTGGTGCAGACCTCCAACGAGGTCGACACGATGTCCATCTCGGCCGCCAAGGACGACACCAAGCAGCAGGCGGTCGCATTGCTCGGAGACATCAACGCGTTCACCGGATCGGCGAACGTGAAGTTCACCGGTCTGGACTCGACGCCCTACCTGGTGAAGAACGGCATGGTTCACGCCACCGTGTACGGGATTCCCCAGGGCGTCCTGTACGCGCCCGTCGTGCAGTTCGCGGGGGACCTGCCGGTCGCCGCTGACGGGTCCGTCACGGTGCCGGCGAACTTCCTCGGTACCCACGATGCTGCCTCCATCTACCTGTCCTGGGCCGGCCCGCAGACGGTGTCCATCGCTGCGCCTGCCGCGCTCGTTCCGGGGCAGGCGTACGACGTGCCCGTGACGATCACCAACAGCGGTGGCGTGTCGGCCTCCCAGGTGGCGACCTCGCTCGGCATCACCGCGAGCGACCCCACCAAGACGGCTGGGATCGTCATCACGTGTGCTGGCGGTGGTGCCACGTGCCCCACGGTCGACCAGCTGGCCCCGGGTGAATCGACGATCGCAACGTTCCACGTCGCTCTCCCCGCGTCGGCCCCGACGATGGCATACCGCCTGGTCGGGACCGCAAACCTGGTCGTGGACGGTGCGCCGAAGACGATCAGCAACTCCGTCGACATCGTCAGCACGTGCGTGACGGAGATGAACTGCGAGGCTGAGGACGGCACGCTCGCCGGTGGCGCCTGCTACGCCACGAACCACACCGGTTTCACCGGCAGCGGCTTCGTGGCCTGCTACGACACGACAGCGTCGGGGCGCAGCGTCACGCAGAAGTTCTCCGTCGCATCGGCCGGCACCTACACGCTGGACCTGCGCTATGCAGCCGGTCACGACGGTCCCGCGGCGAATGCCAACCGCACGGCGACGCTGACCGCCAACGGCTCGTCGCAGCAGATCTCGCTGCCCCCGACCACCAACTGGAACACGTGGGCCGTCTCGACGGTGACCGTGAACCTGGCGGCCGGTACCAACAGCGTGTCGATCGTCAAGAACGCCGGCGACAACGGCTGGTTCAACCTGGACCACCTGGTGCTTCACGCACCGGTTCCACCCGGGCCTCAGGTCGTCGTCACGGCTGCCACCCGCTGCGTGGCGGGCAAGGTCGTCGTGACGGTCACGGCGAACAACCAGGACCAGGGCTCCGCGACGGTGACGACGGTGACCCCGTACGGCACCGCATCGTTCGGGTCGATGGTTGCTGGCTCGAGCGTCAGCAAGGCCCTGACCACCAGGCTGGCGGCCCGTGCCCTGACAGCCAGGTCACGGGCCACCGCGAAGGCACCACACCGGCCCCAACGGCCGGTCTAGACATGGGGCGGCGGATGACGCCGTCCACCGAATGGAGAACTCGATGAAGAGGACCAATCCCATGGCGGCGCGAGTCGCGCTGGTGGCCGTCAGCGGAGTACTGATGCTGGGGGGAGTTGCGGGCGCAGCCTTCGCCGATTCAGAGCAGGGGTCGGACGACGTCGACGTCAACGTCACGATCGACCCGTTGACGGTTCCCGGCACTCTCGCGATGACCGTCGCTGCCAACACGACGACGCTGACCGAGGGCACGTCGTCCGACCTGACCCAGCGTCAGTTCTTCGGCACCCTGCCGTCGGTCACGGTGACCGACACCCGCACCACGATTCCGGCGGGCGCTGCATGGGCCGTTCTCGGCCAGGCGTCCGACTTCGTCGCAGCCGGCGGCGGCGGCCAGCCCGACATCTCCGCCGCCAACCTGGGATGGACGCCGAGCGTGGTCGATCCCGGCACCACCAACGACGTCATCGCCGGCCCGCAGGTCGACACCGTCCTAGATCCCGGTCCCAACAACGTCGGCCTCGAAGGCGCGGCAGGCCCTGAGCTGCTCGCGCTGACGAATCCCGACTCCGCAACGGCGCAGGCCACCGCGGGCTCGTGGACCGCAAATGCCGACCTGTTCCTGAAGGTGCCCGTGGACACCTCGGCCGGCACCTACACGTCGGTGCTCACGCTCTCGCTGTTCGAGTAGCCGGTTCGCGGGCGGGGCGGTGGGGTCGCTGGGCCCCACTGTCCCGTCCCGCACCTGCTGAGGAGGTAGACCGTGTTTCCCCATCGTGTTCGGTCCGGCCGCTTGCGCACCCTTGCGCAGGCGGCGACTGCTGCATTCCTCGGGTGGCAGCTGATCGTGCCGACCGCCGTGCCTGCCGCCGCCGCGGATGACAGCGACTCGGCGGTCACCTGGTCGGTGCAACCTGCCGACGAGGCCGGCCCGGACGGGCGTCCCTGGATCGAGGACACCCTGGACCCAGGGGCGAGCGCCGTGGAGCATCTCGCGGTGCGCAACTTCAGCGATCATCAGGTCGACTTCGGCCTCGCCGCGGCAGACGGAGTCTTCAACCAGAACGGCCGCTTCAACATCCTGCCGCCCGACACGAAGTCGACCGGCGCAGGCACGTGGATCGCCATCGCCGACTCGGTCACGGTGCCTGCCGGTCAGACCGTCGTCGTGCCGTTCACGATCACCGTGCCGCCGAACGCGGAGCCAGGCGATCACGCTGCGGGAGTTGCCGCGTCGATCATGTCGACGTCGACCGGCAAGAGCGGCGCCAGTGTCGGCATCGAGAGCCGCGTGGGCTTTCGTGTCATGACCAGGGTGACCGGCGACTTGGTGCCGGGGGCGAAGACGGAGAACCTCACGACCTCCTACCACCCCTCGTGGAACCCGTTCGCACCTGGCGACCTCACCATCGAGTTCGACGTCGTCAACACCGGGAACACTCGGCTGCGGGTGACCGGACAGGCCACCGCCGGTGGTCACACAGGAGCGTTCCCACCCAAGGACGAACCACAGGAGCTGCTCGTGGGGGACAGTCGGCACTTCTCGGTGACGGTCGCCGACGTCTGGCCGTCGGTCCTGGTACCGGTTTCGACACGTGTCGCCCCGGAAGTGGTCGTCGTGAGCGGCGTGGCTCCCGGGCTCGCATCGATCAGCACCGCGACGACGGCGGTGGCGGTGCCGTGGCCGCAAGCGATCCTGCTCGTCGGCATCGCCCTGATCGTCGTCGCCGTCCTCATGCAGCGGCGCCATTCGAAGCGACGTCTCGACCGGCTGCTCGAGGGCGCTCGCGAAGAGGCGCGTCGCGATGCGCTCCAGGTCGAGAGGACTCCATGACGCCATTCGTTGTCGATGATGTGGTATCCGCGCCGGAGCGACAGGTCGGTCTGACGGCGGGCAACGCGGACCGGGTGTCGCGCGACGACGCGGCCCGGCACGGCACCCTAAGGTAAGACCGCTCGTCGCCCCTGTTCGCGACGGCTAGGGAGAGGCAGATGGCGACGATCGGCGACGTGGCACGCGAGGCCGGCGTGTCCCGCAGCACCGTGTCGTCGGTCCTGACCGGTCGCAAGTTCGTGACGCCGGACACGCGGGCGCGGATCGAGCAGGCGATCGAGAAGCTGAACTTCACCGTGAACTCCGGCGCTCGTGCGTTGGCGACCTCGCGGACGATGGTGATCGGGGTCGTCGTCCAGCTGCACGGGCTCGAGTTCAGTCCCGCGCTCGCGCCGTTCGTGTTCGCGGTCTCCGACGTCGCGCGCGGCTTCGGCTACGACGTCCAGCTCCTCACGGAAGCGGACGGGGTCGCGGCCATCAAGCGCGTGACGAGCGCGCACCAGGTGGACGGGCTGATCCTGCTCAACATCATCGACGACGACCCGCGTCTGCCGTTCCTCGAGGGGAGGAACATGCCCGCGGTGCTGCTCGGCATGCCGCGCGACTCTCGGGGCGTCGACGCGGTCGACCTGGACTTCGCCGCGGCGGCCCGACGGCTGGTGACCTACCTGCACGAGCACGGGCACCGCGACGTGCTGTTCGCGCGCTGGTCGCCCGCGATGTTCGAGGCCGGTCATGCATTCGTCCGCCGATTCAGCGACGCGGCCTTCGCCGCGGCCCACGAGCTGGGCATGGGCATGGTGGCGTTCGACTGCCCGACCGAGCCGTTGCAGGTGCCGCACGAGCTCGCGCGCGCCCTGCGCGACCGCGGCCGTGCCACGGCGGTGCTCGTGCACGACGACGCCGCGACCGCACTGCTGCCGGCCGCGCTGCACGAGGCGGGGCTGTCGGCGCCTGACGACGTGTCGGTGGTCAGCCTCCACTCCGCTGAGCTGGGACGCTCGCTCGCCCTGCCGTACACGTCGGTCGAGTCCGACCCGGGCCGCGTCGCGGAGGCCGCCGTCGCTGTGCTGATGCGGCGGATCGCCGCCTCTCCGTCCGACGACTCGGGCGCCGTGCACGAGCTGCTGACACCTCGCATCACCGAGCGGGGCAGCGTCCGTGTCCTCTGAGCCGTGCCGCGCGACCGTCGACGACGCGACGGCTTCGGACCGCACCTGAAAGTTGCTCGGGGCGGACGATCCCGGGCGTCCGACGGCTCGGCCGGACGGTCGGGGCGTACCGGTTCGCTGAGAGTGCGCTGTGTGCGGGCCTCAACCCGACATTCGTCCCCGACAGGGCACGGCGGTCGAGGGAGCCGCCCGGGGACCCTCACAAGCAGCACAGCCCGCCTCCGAGACGACTGCTGAAAGAAAAGAGGCAAATGACCTGCACCGATACCCGGTGCTCTCCCAGCCGGGGCAGGACGACGAGCTGGCGAAGGGTGCGCGGTGTATAACGATTCGATCACGGCGAACCGGTTCGCTTGACGACCGGAGCCTTCGACGCCGAGACTCCTGATGAGCGCGCGAGCGCTTGCATCACAAAGGACGTGATGCGCCGGTCCGTCAAGGAGGACGCCCGATGACCGAGGCCCCACCGCGTGGCTCACGCGCCGACTGCGACACGCACTCGACGACCACGCGCAGCGAGAGATAGCGGCGTCCGGCCGACCCGCCACCCCTACCGATCGAAGACATCGCCCCCGCAGTCGCCGGCGAGATCGCCGGTAACAGGACTTGGAGAGGAACACCCGTGTTGAAGACCACAACGACGAAGCGTCTCGCTTTCGTGGCTGCCACCGCGACGATGGTCGCCGCGCTCGCGGCGTGCAGCAGCGGCGGCGGCGGCGGCTCGACCGACACCTCGAGCAGTGGCAATGCGCTCACTGACATCAAGGTGTGGGACCCGTACCCGCAGAACGACGACAGCTCGGACTGGGCGAAGTACCTCCAGACGTGCGCTCCCGAGGGCACGACGATCACCCGGACGACCGCCGCCACGGCCGACCTGCTGAACAACCTGACGTCCGCGGTCAAGGAGGGCAACGCTCCCGATGTCGTCATCCTGGACAACCCGGCCGTGCCCGACGCCGCGTCGTCAGGTCTGCTGGCCACCGCTGAGGAGGTCGGCATCGACACCTCCGGGTTCGACGCCAACCTCGCCGGCCCCGGCACGGTCGACGGCGTGTCCTACGGCGTCCCGATCGGCGCCAACACCCTCGGCCTCTACTACAACAAGGAGATCCTCGCCGACGCGGGCGTCGACCCGGCGAGCATCACCGACTGGGCGACCCTGAACGACGCACTGGCGAAGGTCACGGCGAAGGGCCACTCCGGCATCACCTTCTCGGGCATCACTGGCGAGGAGGGCGTGTTCCAGTTCCTGCCCTGGTTCTGGGGTGCCGGTGCCGACCTGAACGACCTGGGCTCGGACAAGGCGATCGCGGCGGGGCAGCTCGTGTCCGACTGGATCGGCAAGGGCTACGCGCCCAAGTCGGCCCTCACTGACAACCAGTCCGCGTCCTGGGACCTGTTCCTCACCGGCCAGTACGCGTTCGCAGAGAACGGCTCGTGGTTCGCCAAGGCCGCTTCCGAGCTGACGGACTTCACGGCCGTGGCCATGCCCCTGCCGGGTCAGGACGGCGGCGCTGCGCCCGCGCCGACCGGCGGCGAGTTCGTCCTCGCGCCGCTGCAGAAGGACGACGCGTCGGCGCACTACGCCAACGCGTCGAAGGTCATCGACTGCCTCGTCGGCAAGGACAACCAGGTCAAGACCGCCGACGCCCTCGGCTACTTCGCCGCGAACAAGTCGCTGCGTGACGGCCAGATCGCGGCCGACCCGATCTGGGCGCCGTGGACGGAGTCGATCGAGAGCGCCCAGGGTCGCACGACGGACCTCGGCGCCGACTACACGGCGGCCTCGGCCGCCCTGTCGACCGCACTGACCGGTGCGATCAACGCCGCCGGCGACGCCGGACAGGTCAAGGACGGGTCGCCGCGGCATACCGTACCGAAACCGACATGCGCACACGATCGAGTGGTGAAGACGTTGGACACGCACGCATCACCCCGGGTAGCGGATCCGACCCTCGGGGACCGGCTCTCCGAGCTCGGAGCACCGCGGACGGCCAGGCGCCGACTGCGTCCGACCTCCTGGGCGGGCCTCGCGTTCGCCGCCCCGCTGCTCGTGTACCTGGTGGTCTTCTACGCGTACCCGCTCTACGAGAACGTCTCGATGAGCCTGCACCGGTTCACCCGGGCAACGTACGTGACCGGCAAGGCGCCGTTCGTCGGGCTCGACATCTACCGCGAGGTCGTCGCGTCGCCGCAGTTCTGGCCGACGGTCCGGCACACCGTGATCTTCGTCGTGGTGTCGCTGTTCTTCCAGTACACGATCGGCCTGGCCCTGGCGGTGTTCTTCCGGCGGTCGTTCCCGCTCTCTGGCGTGCTGCGAGCCCTCTTCCTGGTGCCCTGGCTGCTTCCGCTCATCGTCTCCGGCACCACGTGGCAGTGGATGATGGACGCCGACTCGGGCATCCTCAACCGCTTCCTGGGCCTGTTCGGCGTCGACCCCGTCTGGTGGCTCAACGCCCAGCACGCGTTGATGTCGGTCACGATCGCGAACATCTGGCTCGGGATCCCGTTCAACCTGGTGATCCTGTACTCCGGGCTGCAGAACATCTCCACCGACCTGTACGAGGCGGCGTCGCTCGACGGCGCCGGGCAATGGCGGCAGTTCTGGTCCATCACGTTCCCGCTGCTGCGCCCCGTCACCGCGATCACCCTTCTGCTGGGCTTCGTCTACACGCTCAAGGTCGTCGACATCATCTGGATCATGACGTTCGGCACCGGCTCGTCGCAGACCCTCGCCACCTGGGCGTACGCCATGGCCTTCGGCAAGGGGTCGTCCGCGGTCATCCAGTACTCGCAGGCGTCCGTCGTCGGCACGATCCTGCTGGTCGTCGCCCTGTTCATGGGGTTCGTGTACCTGGCCACCCAGCGTCGGCAGGAGGAGCGATGAACACCGTGCGCCGCGCCTGGTGGAAGACCGCCATCGGCACGTTCCTCGTCGTGCTCATGCTGTTCCCGGTGTACTGGATGGTGAACGTCTCGCTCACGCCGCGCGCCGACATCCGCAAGGCCTACCTGTACCCGAAGAACCCGACGTTCGAGCACTACGCCGTCGTCCTGCACGACCAGCTGCCGTACCTCGCGACGAGCCTCGTCGTCGGGCTCGGCACGGTCGCCCTGACCCTCGCCATCGCGGCACCCAGCGCCTTCGCGTTGTCCCGCTTGTTCGTCCCGGGCCGGCGCACGCTGAACTTCCTGCTGATCGTCGCGCAGATGATCCCGGCGGTCGTCATGGCGCTCGGCTTCTACACCATCTACTCGCGGCTCAACGTCCTGGACACCGTGCCGGGCCTGATCCTCGCCGACTCCACGGTCGCGGTGCCGTTCGCCGTCATGCTTCTCACCGCGTTCATGGTGGGCATCCCACGCGAGCTGATGCAGGCCGCGCAGATCGACGGCGCCTCGCACTGGCGATCGTTCATCTCGGTGGTCATGCCCGTCTCGCGCAACGCGGCCGTCACCGTCGCGCTGTTCAGCTTCCTGTGGGCGTGGTCGGACTTCCTGTTCGCCTCGACGCTCAACAGGGGCGGCGGGAAGCTCCGCCCGATCACGATGGGCATCTACGACTACATCGGCGCCCAGAACCAGGAATGGGGTCCGATGATGGCCACCGCCGTCGTGGCCTCGATACCGACCGCCCTCCTGCTCATCGTCGCCCAGCGCTATGTCGCCGCCGGTGTCACCGCCGGCGCCGTGAAGGACTGATCCCACATGACGCACACGCCCTCGTTCGTGCTGCCTGCATTCGACGTTCGAGACATCCCGTTCTCGGTACGCGGGTCGTGGCTGAACCTGTCTCCCGTGGTTGCACTGCACACCCGGTCCGACCGGATTCACCTGGTATCGCACCGCAACGGAATGCACGCGGTCCTGCGCTGCGAACCGGTCACGACCGCGCCGGTCGAGTGGGCAGCGGACCCGGCCATGTTGACGTGGCGGGTGGGAGGGAACACCGTCCGTGCCGTCTTCGTCGGACCGAGGACGCTACGACTGCGTGGCGAGGGTCTGGCCCTGAGGCTGGTCGACGCGGCCGGCGGACTGACCCCGTTCACCGGCACGTACCTCTTCACCGACCCGATCGACAGAAGTGCGGTCTTCACGTCCTACGAGACCGGTCGCCGCTATCGAGTGACGTCCCTCTCCGGCGACCTCGAGGTTCATGGGGGAGAGGCGCTCGGACTGGCGGAACGGAGCGTCGTGCTCGGACGCGACGATGCTGTGTGGGAGGCCACGGTCGAGGAGATCGATGCGGCGGCTGACGTCGTGCCGCCCGGCGGGTCGTTCTTCGACGCAGTCGCTGCCGTGACCGCGTCGTTCGGCGAGTACGTCGACCGGATCGCTTCGTGGCGGACCGCGGACACCCCGGCGGCCTCGCTCGCGGCGTACGTGCTGTGGTCTGCGACGGTGGCGCCCGAGGGCTTGGCGACCCGTGAGTCGGTGCTGATGTCCATGCACTGGATGGACAAGCTGTGGAGCTGGGACCACTGCTTCAACGCGTTGGCGCTGGCCCACGGGGAGACCGACGCGGCCCTCGACCAGTTCCTGGCACCGTTCGACCACCAGGACGCCACGGGCGCACTGCCCGACTCGATCACGCACTCCGAGGTGCTCTACAACTACGTCAAGCCCCCCATCCACGGGTGGGCGCTGCGTGAGCTTCGCAGCCGTACCGACCGTCCGCTGACGAGGGCCGAGCTCGTCGAGATCCACGGCCGGCTGGCGAGGTGGACCGGGTTCTGGCTCGACCACCGCCGCGCGCCAGGCCACCCGCTGCCGTACTACCAGCACGGCAACGACAGCGGCTGGGACAACGCGACGACGTTCGACGTCGACCGGGTCATCGAATCGCCCGATCTTGCGGGCTTCCTCGTGCTGCAGCTCGACGTGCTCGCAGACCTGTCCGACGAGCTGGGCCTACCGGAGGACCGATGGCGTGCGGCGAGCGCATCGCTCATGGGGGCGCTGCTGCGCGACCTGTGGAACGGCAAGGAGTTCGTCGCGGTCGGTGCCCTGTCGGGACGGCCGAGCACCGCAACCAGCCTGCTCAACCTCCTGCCGCTCGTCCTGGGCCAGCGATTGCCCGCGGACGTCAGGGACGCGCTCGCCGCACGCGTCGAAGGCCATCTGACCGACTTCGGCCCGGCGACCGAACCGGTTGACTCCCCGCACTACGAGGACGACGGGTACTGGCGCGGCCCGATCTGGGCGCCGTCGACCGCCCTCGTCGAGAGTGGGCTGCGCGCCTCCGGTCACGTGCAGCTCGCGGACCAGGTGAGCAGCCGCTTTCGCGCGCTGTGCGAAGCCTCGGGCTTCGCCGAGAACTTCGATGCTCGGACCGGCGCCGGGCTCAGAGATCGCGCCTACACCTGGACAGCCGCCGTCTATCTGACCCTCGCTGCGGACGCCGTCGCCCGCGGCTGAGGGTGCGACCCTGCACTCCGCGGGGATGATCCTGAGCCTCGCACGTGCTCGCGTGTGGCACCGGTCGGCATAGCGGCGAGACTCGTCGACGGGCTAGGCGTCGGCCAAGAGAAGCCTGACGCGGCGCCTACGAGCGGCGCGGCTTGGTGCCGGAGTGGTCGGGCAGGCGTCGACGCTGCCACGCGTCGATGATGTGGGAGTACATCGCGTGCTCGGCCGCCTCGGTGGTGCGGGCCTCGATCGTCGCGAACACGGCCTCGTGCTCCCGCAGCGTCTGCTCGTGGAACGACGGCGGTGTCATCCCGTGGTACCGCGCACTGTCGCGCGCGCGCTCGAACAGTGACCTGGCGATGCTCTCGGCGAGTCGGTTGCCGGAGATCTCCATGACGATGTCGTGGAAGCGCACGTCGGACGCACTGAATGCGGTGGGATCGTCGAGGGACTCGCGCATCGACTTGAGGGCCTGCCGCAAGGTCTCGAGCTCCTCCAACGAGCGGACGCGAGCGGTGTCGGCGGCCATGGCTGCCTCCAGGCGTGCCCGGACGATGCTGAGCTCGTCGAGGACGCCGAGCGTCTCGTCGTGCGCGATGAGCGCTGTCAGGACGACGCGGTCCATCATGTTCCACGACCGTGTCGGCTGCACCGTGGTCCCGCGACCTTGACCGACCGACACGAGCCCCTTCTCCTCGAGGCGCTTGACCGACTCCCGCAGGACCGTCCGGCTGACCCCGAACTGCTTGGCGAGCGGGACCTCCGGGGGGAGCGTCTCGCCCGGCGCGACCTGTCCCGTGACGATCACGTTGACCAGCGCCTCGACGACCGCCACGCCCAGGCGCTGAGCAGGCATCCGGTCCTGGATGGACGGGATACGTGGGCCGCCGACGGCCGATTCAGGAACGGTCATGGCGGGAGTATATGCGGTTGTATTCACTGAGCAGACGTGTGATGTATGCTCTTTTCGTGGCGGCACTGCGGCCGACCGCGCGCGGAAGAGGACGTGTGAGCGAATGAGAATCACCGGTTACCGGACCGTGACGACACTCCAGGACTGGGGGCGCCCCGTCGGAGACGTCAACGGCTTCATCCGGGACGGCATCACCGAGGTGCCTGTGGTCGTCCTCGAGACGGACGAGGGCCTCGAGGGGATCGGCGTCGGGTCGCACGCGGACATCGAGCGTGTCTTTCCCGCGATCGAGGGCGAGGACCCGCGCGCGGTCGTCGCGCTGTACGACCGGATGCTGGCCCGGGTGTTCAAGAGCGGACACGTGGGTGCGACGTTCGGCGGCATCGGTGCACTGGACATGGCCCTCTGGGACCTGAAGGCGAAGATCGCCGACGAGCCCCTGTGGCGCACCCTGGGCGCGCGCGACCGGTTCGTGCCGGCCTATGCCTCGGCGCTGGAGATCGCGATCCCCGACGACGAGCTCGACGACCTGTACGGCGAGTGGGTCGCCCGCGGTTTCACGAGCGTCAAGGTGAAGGGCGGCCTGAACCTGGACAGCGACCTCGTCAGGTTGGCGCGCGTGCGCGACATCTTCTCGGCCAACACGCCCCGACCGGGCATCATGTTGGACGCCAACGAGTCCTGGAACCGCAAGCAGGCGATCCGGTACATCCACGCCGTCGAGCAGCAGATCGACCTGTCCTGGGTCGAGGAGCCGTTGCGTCGGTGGGACGCCGACGGCATGGCGATGGTCAGTCGCGCTGTTCGCGCGGGGGTCGCGACCGGAGAGAACCTGACCGGTCTGGAGCAGTTCAAGCCGCTCCTGGACGCCGGCGCCGTCGACATCGTGCAGGTCGGCAGCATGTGGGGGATCACGCACTTCCTGCGTGTCGCGGCGGTGGCGCACAGCCGCGACCTGCCAATCAGCCCGGTCGGATCGACGGCGAACCCCGTCTTCCATGCTGCTGCGGCCGTCCCGAACCACCTCTCGGCCGAGCTGCAGGACCTCGGTGCCCCGCTCGGCATGGCGGTCGACTACGAGGTCGCCGACGGTGGCATCGTGCTCGGGGACAAGCCGGGCCATGGCACGACGATCGACGAGACACGCATCGCTCGGGCGGTGCCGCTGGACGGGTGGGCCCAGAAGGATGGGCCGCACGTCCGCCCCGATCGCGCCGGCCTGCGACTCGTGCCCGAGTCGCGATCGGACGACGCTCGCCAGAGCGGCCGATGAGCCTCGTCGACTCGCTCACGGCCCACCGGCTCGTCCCGGTCGTCATCGCGGACGACGAACGGTGTGCGGCCCCTCTGGCCGAGGCGCTCGTGGCGGGTGGCCTACCGGTCGCCGAGGTGACACTGCGCACGTCGGCCGCGCTCGACGTCATACGGACCATGTCGCGACACGGCGGCCTCCTCGTCGGTGCCGGCACCGTGCTGGACGCCGATCAGGTCGACGCGGCGGCCGATGCCGGCGCCTCCTTCGTGGTGTCGCCCGGGCTCGACGGATCGGTCGTCGAGAGGGCACGGGAGCGCGGACTCCTGCCGGTGCCCGGAGTCGCGACGGCGACGGAGGTGCAGGCGGCACTGAAGCTCGGGCTCGGCCTGGTCAAGTTCTTCCCCGCCGAGACCTCGGGCGGGGCCGCCGCGATCGCTGCGCTCAGCGCGCCGTTCGCCGGCCTGCGCTTCCTGCCCACCGGAGGGATCGGGCCGCGGAACGCCGCGGAGTACCTCGCCCTCGGCGCGGTCGCCGCCGTGGGGGGCTCGTGGATGGTGCCGCGCGACGTGGTCGCTCGTGGTGACGTCGGCGCCCTCACGGCGCTTGTCGCGGGAGCGGTGGACCTTGTCGGAGCGGCGATGGTCGCGCACGGGAGTCGTTGAGGTAGACGTGCTGCAGGACCGCATCCGCCCGGGTGGATCGGGCGGGTTCGACGTCGTCGCGCTCGGTGAGGTCATGCTGCGGCTGGACCCCGGCGACCGTCGGATCCGCACGAGCCGGGAGCCGCCGCGGCAGAGGGTGGCGGTGAGTACGACGTCGCCCGGGGAGCCGGGTGGTCGGACGTCAGGACACCGACGCCAGAAGACCCTGGCTCTGCAGGTCGGCCCACAGCGCCGCGGGGACGTCCTCGGAGTACCGGTCCAGGTTCGCGTCGACCTGCCCGACGGTACGCATCCCCAGAACGACCCCCGCGACTGCAGGGTGCTGCAGAGGGAACGCGATCGCAGCGGCCGGGAGGGTCGTGCCGTGGTCCTCGCAGACCCGGGCCAGTGCCTGCGCCCGCTCGATCAGCTCACGCGGTGCGCGCTGGTACTCGTAGCGGGCGTCATCCGCGGGCCATGGGCTGCTGAGGAGGCCGGAGTTGAACACGCCCGCCACGACGACCGCGACGCCGTGCGCGCGGGCGGGCTCCAGCGCGGTCGCGAGTCCGCCCTGCTCGAGCAGGGTGTAGCGGCCGGCCACCATCGCGACGTCGGCCAGGCCGCTCGTGAAGAGCCCCGGCACCTTGTCCGGCGCATTCGTGCCGACACCGATGGCTCGCACGACGCCGTCCGCACGGAGCTCGGCGAGCGCCTCCAGCGCCTCCCGGCCGGCCGACGGGCTCACGAGGTCCGGGTCGTGGGCATACGCGATGTCGATCCGGTCGAGCCCCAGACGATCCAGCGACTCCTCGACAGAGGTGCGCACGCCCTCGACGGTGAAGTCCCACTCGCGCCTCAGGGAGCCCGGCACCACGAAGCCGTCGTCGTCGAGCTCCGTCGGCCGTGGGTTCGGACGGATGAGACGACCGACCTTGGTGGACACGACGAACTCGTCCCGGGGGAGTCCCTGCAGCACCGTTCCCAAGCGGCGCTCGGACAGGCCCAGGCCGTAGTGCGGCGCGGTGTCGAAGTACCGCACCCCCCGCTCCCAGGCACGCTCGACCGCCCGGGAGGCGTCGTCGTCGGTCATCGGCCGGTGCAGGTTGCCCAGCGTCGACGCGCCGAACCCGATCTCGGAGATGTGCAGACCGGTGCCGCCGAGCGGGCGGGCGGGAAGGGCCGTCATCACAGCCCGTAGACGCGGGTCGCGTTGACACCGTCGATCGCGTCGCGCTCGGTCTGCGACAGGTCGTCGGTGAGCTCGAGGTAGGCCGTGAGCCAACGGCCGTACCCGCCGGCGAGCTCGACGACCGGCCAGTCGGAGCCGAAGAGCAGCCGTTCCGACCCGAACGTCGCGAACGCATGCTCGAACACAGGGCGCAACCGCGGAGTCGACCAGCCGTGCCAGTCGTCCTCGGTGACTATCCCCGAGACCTTCATGGCCACGTTCGGGCAGCCCGCGAGCTCGGCGAGGTCCCGGGCCCACGTGACCAGCTCGGTACTGCGCATCGGGACCTTGCCCCCGTGGTCGAGGACAAAGCTCGTCCCGGGGAGGCGGCGGGCGACGTCGGCCGCCAGGGGGAGCTGGTGGTGGGCGATCAGCACGTCGAACACCACGCCGGCGTCGCCGAGATCCGACAGCCCCCGCCGCACGTCGTCCCGGGCGAGCCAGCGCGGGTCCTCTTCGACAAAGGTGACGTGCCGAACGCCGACCAGCCGGTCGCCGCCTGGCAACCCGCGAAGCGTCCGGATCTGCTCCGGTACGTCGGCCGTGAGATCGAGCCAACCCACCACGCCGCGGATCTCCGGCGTGGCATGAGCCACCGCGAGCAGGTCGACCGTCTCCGAGAACTCGTTGACGGCCTGCACGACCACGCAGCCGTCGACACCGTGGAGGGCGAGCTCCGCGACGGCCGCGCCTGGTGGGAAGTCACGATCGATCGCCGACATCGGCTGTGCGTCGAGCCAGGGTTGCGGGTGCTTGGCCCGTTCCCACATGTGCAGGTGGGAATCGAGGAGGTGCCTCACGGAAGGTGCCAGAGCTCCTCGAGCCGGCGCCACCCGTCCGTCGGCGCGGCGGAGCGTCCGAACGGTGTCTGGCAGGGGCCGGTGAGCGCGAGCCACTCCCGCGTGACGGGATCGGCGTCCACGACGGCCAGATCGGCCTCGTGGTCGTCGCCGGTGTACTCGTAGTACCCGAACAGCGTGTCCTCGATCAGGAAGATCGAGTAGTTCGTCACGTGGTGCGCCGAGAGCAGGGCCTCGACGCCCGGCCAGACGTCCGCGTGCAGACGCAGGTACTCCTCGCGCTTGTCGGGGACCAGGTCGACGACGAAGGCGAATCGTTGCGTGCTCACTCCTTGGTCCCTCCCGCTGTGAGCCCGGCGACGAGGAAGCGCTGGGAGAACAGGAAGATGAGCAGGACGGGGAGGACGGACAGGACTGTCGCGACGGCGAGGGTGGGCAGCTGGATGGCGGTGACGCCGGCGGACGTGGGGTTGAACGACGGGACGTTCGAGAGCAGGTCGGTCAGGCCGACCTGGATGGGGGAGCGGGGGCCGGGGACGGTGAGGAAGGGCAGGAAGAAGTTGTTCCAGTTCGCCACGAAGCTGAAGAAGCCGACCAGCGCGATCACGGGTGTGGCCAGGGGCATCGCGACGCGCAGGAAGACCGCGAGCTCGCCGCAGCCGTCGATGCGGGCGGCGTCGAGCAGGTCGCGCGGGACGCTCGTCGAGAAGTAGATGTAGGTCAGGTAGACGCCGAACGGGAAGAAGGAGAACGGCAGGATCGCTGCGAGCGGTTTGCCGATCAGCCCGACGGCGGACAGCTCGAGGAAGATCGGCAGGACGAGTGCGGTGTTCGGGATGAGCATCACCACCAAGGTCGTGGTGAGCAGCAGCTGTCGTCCGCGGAAGCTGCTCAGGGCGAGCGCGTATCCGGCCGGGATCGTGGTGACCAGGGTGATGACCAGGGCCGCCAGGGAGTAGTAGGCCGAGTTCCCGAGCCAGCGGAAGACGATGCCGTTCTGGAACGTGACCAGGGCGTGCCAGTTGGCCGCGAGGTCGGAGAACGTCCCGGCCGTGAACGGACCGGTGGTGATCAGGTCGTGGGGTGACTTGCTGGAGGCCAGGAGCAGCCAGACGATCGGGATGACGAAGAACAGGACGAAGAAGACCGCGATGAGGATCTTCACCACGTCGGCCAGCCAGGCACCGGGAGTCTTGTCGAGTCTGGCCTGTCGACGCCGTCCCTCTCGGGTGGCTGGCGTGCGAGCGTCGCGGGCGACGTCAGTCGCGCTCAAAGAGTCCTCCTCGGATGACGAAGAACACGCTCAGGGAGAGGGAGACCACGAGCAGCATCACCGCGATCGCGGCCGAGCCGTTCAGGTCCTGCTGCTTGAACGCGTACAGGTAGGCGAGCTGGTTGAGCGAGTAGTCGTTGGGCACCACGCCGTGGCTGGCCTGCGAGAGCACCTTGGGCTCGACGAACAGCTGGGTGCCGGCGGCGAGCGAGATGATCGCCATGTAGGAGATCCACTTGCGCAGCATCGGCAGCTGGATGTGCAGGGCGGTCCGCACCACACCGGCGCCGTCGATGCGGGCGGCCTCGAGGACTTCGGTCGGGATGCTGTTCAGGGCGCCGTACATCACGACGATCCAGCCGCCGGCTCCCGTCCAGAACGCCATCACGGCGAAGATGACCGGCAGGTTCCCCGGCGAGATGGTCTCCACGAAGCTGTTGAAGCCGAAGGCGTGCAGGACCCCCGAGACGGGGCTCACGGTCGGGTCCAGGACGAACAACCAGAGCACCACCGCCGAGGCGCCTGCCAGAGCGCCGGGGATGTAGTAGATGAACCGCACGCCCGAGCTGAGCCAGCGGGTGCCGATCTGGTGCACGAGCAGGGCGAGGATCGTCACGAAGATCAGCAGGCTGAACAGCCAGATCACGACGAATGCCGCGACGTGCTGGACCGCGGGCCAGAAGCGGAAGTCGTCGATCACCCGCTGGAAGTTGTCGACACCCGAGAACGTTCCCTCGGCGCTGGTGAACGACATCCGCAGGGCGTAGATGGTCGGGAACACGCCGAACGCGAGGGCGAGGAGCACGTACCCAGAGACGAAGGCGTAGGAGATGCGGTTCCAGCGGCCGGTCAGCGAGCGGGGGCGACCTGCCCGCCGGTCCCGGGTTGCGGGACCGGCGGGCGAGGTGGTGCGTTGTGCGATCGACACGTCAGCTGACCTTGTAGCCGTTCGCCTGGGCCTCGTTCTTCAGCGCCTTCTCCCAGGTGGGGAGCAGGTCGACCAGGCTGTCACCGCCGGCGAGCTTCGGCGTGACCGCCTTGGCCCAGACCGACTCCTGGCTGAACTTGGGGTAGCCCCAGCCGTCCCAGATCGCGCCGGCCGCTCCCGTGACGTTCTGCGCGAAGTCGTCGCCGAAGAACCCGGACTCGGCCTGCTTGGCGAGCCACTTGTCGGCCGCAGCCTGGTACGCCGGCAGCCCTGAGGCGAGGTCCACCTGGTAGCGGTCGTCACTCGTGACGAAGGTCAGGAACTTCTTGGCGGCCTCCAGGTTGGCCGAGTGCTGCGAGATGAACCACGTCCCGCCACCGACGTTGCCGGCAGCCGCGTCTTCGCCGTCCCACGCCAGAGGCGGGCCTGCGGCGATGGTCCCCGGCTGGGCGTTCAGGGAGTCCGGGTTGCTGAACAGCGCGCCCGAGAACCACACCGGCCCGGGAAGCATCAAGACCTTGCCGGTGTACTTCTGCACGAAGTCCGGGCTGAAGACACTCTCCTGAGCGAGTGAGCCGGCGTCATTCAGGCTGTCGATCACCTTCGCCATGGCGACCGTCTTCGGGTCGGATGCGTCGGCGCTGAACTGGTCGACGCCGGTCACGGTGTTCATCGGCGCCTTGCCACCCCAGAAGTACACCTCGGGGGTCCAGGAGTCGCCGATATCGCCCACGATGTAGCCCGGGTGCTCTTCGGCGACCTTCTTGCCCAGCGCCTCGTACTCCTCCCACGTCGTCGGAGGCGTGTACCCGAACTGGTCCATGAGCGACTTGTCGTACCAGGTCACGGTCGGTGCGAGGTCGTTGCGCAGGCCGTACACGGTGCCGTCGACCGTCAGCGGTGCAAGAGCACCCTTGGTGAAGCCGTCCAGGAACGACTGGTCGAACAGGCCCTTGTCGACCGGTGCCGCGAACGGGTCCGTGCCCTGGCTGGCCCACGCGGCGTCATTGTTCTGCGTCGAGAAGACGACATCGGGCCACCCGCTGCCGGCCTGGTTGAACGCCTCGATCTTGGTCTGGAACGACCCGGAGCCGTCCGCGCCTCCGTCGTAGGTCTCGACGTTGAGCTTGACGTCGGGATAGGCCTTCTTGAACGCGTCGACGGCCGGTTGGCGAGACGCATCCACCCAGACGGTGATCGGTGCGGACGGGTCCTGCTTGACCGCATCGAAGCCGTAGGCGCTCGACGCGCCGTCATCCGTCGACCCGCCTTCGCCCGAGGAGCCCGAGCAGGCGGTGACGGTCAGGAGCGAGGCTGCGACCGCGGCCGCGAGCAAGAGGTGACGTGGCCGCCTCAGCACGGCACGCGAGGGCTGTCTGGTCATGTGTCCTAGTTCCTTCTTCCTCGGAGAAACAGGCGCCTCAACGGTGAGCCGGGCGACCAATGGAGTAGATCATACATGTGACGTTTATTCAATCTCCGGTGCAGCCCGCCACCGGATCGTGACCAACGACAGTCATCTGCCGGCTCCACGACAGGCACGGCACTCCAGGTCGACGGCGGCGTGCGCAACCTGCGAGCGCGCCCGCTCCAAACCTTCTGGCCTGCACCTGCACCGCCCCAGGGGCTAGGACAGTGCGCGGGTGAGCCACCCGCCGTGCAGCTTGGTCGTCGTGCTCGACCTTGCCGTCAGCCGACCACCCGTCGGGAGCAGGCGTCGGTGACGAAGGCCGCGTAGGCCCAGCGTGCGGACGTAGGTGACGTCGGCGACCCGTCGCGGTCGGGCGCGGCAGCGGGAAAGTCCCGCTCGACCAGGTCCGGTCGAGTCAGCCGCTCGACCGTGCAGCGCGCTACCAGATGGCCCGCCCGGATCATCTCGGCGTGAACCTTCCTGGCCTACGCTCCGAGCCGGGTGGTCGGATCACGCCGCAGATCGGCCGCCCTCCGTATCGCTCGCTCCCGAAGCTCATCCGGGCACTTCCTCGGCGCTCCCACGACTCGCGTGGGCGCGGCGGCGTTCGGTTCAGACGCCATAGAAGCGCGACGCCGTGCGCCAGGACAGCTGTTCGCGCTCCGCGGGGCTGGCGGCCAGCTCGTCCAGGACGATGGACAGCCATCGGCCCGGGGCCAGCCGTCGGGGCGACATCGCCGAGATCGGCCAGTCGCTGCCCACCATCGCCCGGTCCGTGCCGAACGCATCGAGCGCGACCTCGAGCCAGGGGCGTGCTGCGGATACCAGGTCCTGGTCGTCACGCAGCTCGGGGGGCATCCCTGACAGCTTGACGCTCACCTGGGGCAGGGCGGCGAGCGCGCGGAGGTCTCGCTCCCAGGTTCCGTCATCACCGGTTGCGACCGGCGGCTTGGCGAGGTGATCGAGCACGACGGGCAGCTCCGGAACCTTCGCAAGGAGCGCGGTCAGGGCAGCAAGCTGGTGATGTCGGATGCACGCATCGAACGGCAGTCCCGCCCGCGCGAGCGCGCGCAAGCCCTCGAGCAGGCCGGGATCCTCGAAGAACGACAGCGGCTCATCCTGGAGCAACCGGCGGATGCCGACTGTGCGGCCGGCTTCGCGCAGCGCTGCCAGATCAGTGACGACCCGGCTGCCCTGCTCTAGCGGCGCGTGGGCGACGACGCCCAGCAACTCCGGCCAGCCGAGAGACTCGGCCCAGGCCACCTCGTCCGCCTTGCCCGCTGCGCCCGCCTCGACGAATATGACGCCGGTTGCGGCCGGCGCCGCCGCCTGGAATTCGGCCGGAAGGTAGGGGCGATCGAGCTCACCGTCCAGCCAGGAGTACTCGAGAGCGGTCGGATCCCAGATGTGCACATGGCTGTCGATGAGGCGTGCGCCGTCGTTCTGGTCTGCGGCTCCGGCGGGCACGCGCACAGCACTGGTCGGCGTGTCGACGGCCGTACGCTCGCCCCGGTTCATCGGTCGACCGCACCCGCGGGCGCATCGGCGACGAGACGGAGACCGGTGCGGTGTGACCGCACATGCGGACCCTGTGGCGTTGGCCAGCTCCCCGGCCGTTGGATGGCGACGATCGCATCCTCGTCGATCGCGACGCCGTTGCCGGGAAGGTCGCCGAGCACGACCCCGCCGTCGAAGAACTGCTGGTCGATCGAGATGCCGAACGGAGACCCGAGGTCTTGCACCTCGGATGAGAGGTGATTCGGAACGGCGGCCGCTGCGTGCGCGACGGCAGGGTTCGCCGTCAGGCCGACCGGGCTGATGGGGAGGTCGCGGGAGTGCGCGGCATAGGCCACTCGCAGGAAGTGCGTCACACCCCACACGCATCCGACCTGCACGATGTCGACCGCGCCGCGATCGAAGAGCGGGGCGAACTGTTCGAGACCGGTGAGGTTCTCGCCCGTGGCGACTGCGGCGTGGACCGCGGTGCTGAGGCGCGCGTGACCAGCGGCGTCCCATCGCCGCAGCGGCTCCTCGATCCAGGTCAGGTCGCGATGCTCCTCGATGGCGGTGACATATCGCACGGCCTGCTTGAAGTTCCACGATTCGTTCACGTCGAGCATGACCGCCGGAGCGACCGCGTTGCCGCTCAGAGCCTCGGCAACGATCCCCAGGCGTCGGATGTCGGTCCCCAGATCACGACCGCCCTTGAGCTTTCCGCTGGAGAACCCTCGTTCGTTCATCGTGCCGTACCAGGTCGCGAGCTGGTCGTCGTCGAGGGCGATGTCGAGACCGGAGGCATAGCCGCTCACGAAGCGGTCGCGTGCGCCGAGCAGCCGCCACAACGGTTCGCCGGCGAGCTTGGCCTTCAGGTCCCAGAGCGCCATGTCGAGCGTGCCGATCCCCCCGAACGTCGCACCCGAGTGCCCGGCCTTGAACACCCGGGCGAGCATGCGGTCGTAGAGGGCGGTCACGGCTCGAGGGTCTTCGCCTTCGATAGCAGGGAAGAGTCGGTCGATGTCCTGGTGCGACCCCATGCCGACGCCTTCGATGCCCTCGTCCGTCTCGAGGACGACGATCGCCACCTCGCTGATGCCCGGATCGATGAACCCGTTCACGTCTCCGACGGGCCTGCCCCAGTCGTGGAACGTCCGCAGGCAGCGGTAGCCGGTGATCTTCATATGTCGCCCCTCGTAGATCGTCGTGGTGTGCGGGGAGCAGGGAACCGCGGCGTCCTGCCACTACCGGAATGCCAGAGGATGCTGTCGGCGGCGACCCTTGGCCGCGTCGTCGCCGGCCGTTCCGTAGGCTCTTCGTGATGCTTGCTCGTGGACGCGACGAGGGGCATCAGGACACCTGCGTCAAGTGGTCGGGTTTTTCGTAGGGTCGCGGTCAAGGAGTCCTCCTCCCAAGACGAAGAGTGCGGTAGCCCGCGGCAGGGAGCATCACGAAGCGCCGCCACGGTCAGGGGGATCCAGCCACGTCGAAGCGGCCGGGACAAGATGTTCCAACTCTTCCCACACAGCGTCAGGGATGTGCGCGCCGGCCGACGCGATGAGACTCAAAATTCTGCTCTGACTCGTGATTCCCACGACTGTTGCGTCGATCCGATCGTCGCGTAGTGAGAACTGGAGTGCCGCCGTGGCCAAGTCGATCCCGGACCTCGTGCAGACCGCGTCCATCGCGGCGATCGTCTCGAGAAGTTCGCGGCCGGCGGTCTTGTACGAGTACGTCGTCGATTCTCGGGGGCGCGCAAGGATTCCGCCGCCATAGACCGCCGCATTCAGAACTCCTACCCCTGATTCCGCGGCGCGAGTAAACAGCTCATCGGCGCTGCGATCGACGAGAGTGAACCGGTTGTGGCTCAGGATCACGTCGAACACACCCAGATCGAGATACTGGTGCAACAGCCTCGTGTCGCCGGTCGCTACGCCGATGGCATCGGCACGCCCTTCGTCACGGATCTGAACCAGTGCGTCGACGGCCCCCCCGGGGGAAGCCATGTACCCGAAGTCGAATGCGTCGGGATCATGCAGAAACAGCAAGGGGACTTTGTGAACCCCTAGCCGTTCCGTACTTTCTCGGAACGACTCGCGCACTCGGGCACCGGAGAAGTCTCCCCCTGCGGCGTCGACCTTCGTTATGACCGAGAAGTCGTCAGGAACTCCCCCGGCCAACGAGATCGCCTTTCCGATTCGACGCTCGCTGGTCCCGTCTCCGTAGTTGTTCGACGTATCGATAGCGCGTATGGGGCTCCGCAGGAGGGCGCGGACGAAATCCACGGCCGCGGATTCGCTGACGTCATAGCCGTAGAGATGGGGCATCGAGCCCAGAGGCGACGCGCCAGCGATGATGGTCGACGTGACGAGCGGGGTCTGACCCATCCGCCTGTGCCAACCCCTAGACATCCGACGCTGCCGCGTTCATCAGCGCACCTCTACGTGCACGGCCTGCGAGTGATGATCGATCGAGAAGCGGTATCGGCCGCGTTGCACGCGCTCCACCGTGCCGGCCGGATCTGTCGCTACGCCTGCGGACGCGAGGACGTCGTCGAGCAACGCGCCGGCGAGCGCCCCGTCGGGCAGGGTCGCGACATACCAGGAGTTCGCCCGCCGCGTGATGGCGGCACCGCCCGCGAGGTCGCCAGAACCGAACATCGAAAGCACGTCCGCATCCGAGACCCGCACGTGTTCGCTCCACAACGCTCCCGTGCCCGCGAGCTCACCCTCGAGCGTGATCGTCGGCGGTGTGCCACGACCGTCCAGTCGGGGGTCCGGTGGCGCGAGCGGCGCGAACTCCTCGACGCGAAGGCCAAGGGTCGCCTGCAGCGATCCGAGGTAGCCGCCAGAGGTGATGTGCATCCTCTCGTCGACGATGCCGGTCTGGAAGGTCACGACGAGATGGCCACCGCCTTCCGCGTAGGCAGCGAGGTTGTCGAGCGCTGCCGGAGTCGCGCAGAAAAGGCTCGGCACAATGACCGTGTCGTACCCCGACAGGTCGGCATCGGCACGCACGAAGTCGGTGGCCACGTTGCGCTCGAAGAGCAGCGCGTACCACGCGAACACGAGCTCGACGTAGCTCAGCCTCGTCGGCACCGCCTGTTGCTCGAGACTCCGCCAGCTGTCCCACTCGAAGACGATCGCAACCCGCGCATCGACTCGGCTGCCCTCGAGGTCCGCGAGGGCGGCGAGGTCGGCACCGAGCTCGGTGATCTCGCGCCACACCCTCGTGTCGGTGCCCGCGTGCGGCAGCATGCCCGAGTGGAACTTCTCAGCGCCGGCCACCGACTGTCGCCATTGGAAGAACAAGATGCCGTCGGCACCGCGCGCGACCGCTTGCTTCGACCACGCCGCCATCTGACCCGGCGCCTTCGGCGCATTCCTCGCCCGCCAGTTCACGGCGCTCGGCGCTTGCTCCATGAGGATCCACGGCTGGCCGTGGCGCAGCGACCGCATGAGGTCGCGGGTCATCGCCGCGTATGCGGGGCTGACCGGATCGGCGGGGTCGGGGTAGGAGTCGTCGGAGACGACATCCACTTCCTGGGCCCAAGCCCAGTAGTCGGCACCCTTGAAGAAGCCCATGAAGTTGGTCGTGACGGGGATGGATGGCGTCGCGTCCCGCAGGATCGCCGCTTCGGCCCGATACAGCTCAAGCAGCTGATCGGCGCTGAATCGGTCGAAGTCCAGCAACTGCCCGGGGTTGCCGAACGACGGCATCGCTCTCGGCGGCTGCACCTCGGCGAACTCCGAATAGCGCTGCGACCAGAACGCGGTGCCCCACGCCGCGTTGAGTGCGTCGACCGTGCCATGGCGATCCTCGAGCCATGCCCGGAACGCCTCGGCGCTCGTCTCGCAGTAGCAGTGGCTCACGTGGCAGCCGTACTCGTTGTTGATGTGCCACATCGCGAGCGCGGGATGGTCGGCGTAGCGCTGAGCGATCTTCGACGCGAGCCGCGCCGCGAGCCGGCGGTACACGGGCGAACTCGGGCAGTACTGCTGGCGGCTACCTGCCGACAGCCGCACGCCATCCTTGGTCACCGGCAGTACTTCGCCATAGCGATGCGTGAGCCACGGCGGCGGTGAGGCGGTCGCCGTGGCGAGGTCGACGCGGACGCCTGCCGCGTGCAGCCCATCCATGACGCGGTCCAGCCACCCGAACTCGAACTCCCCCTCGCGCGGCTCGAGCATCGCCCACGAAAAGATGCCCAGGCTCACCATGGTGACGCCCGCCTCCTGCATGAGTCGCGCGTCCTCGGCCCAGACCTCTTCCGGCCACTGCTCGGGGTTGTAGTCCCCGCCATACCAGATCACGTCAGCCCTTCACGCCGCCGGTCGCGAGACCGGTCTGCCAGAAACGTTGCAGGTACAAGAACACGATGATCAGCGGGATGATCGACAGGAACGCGCCGGCGATCACGGTCGAGAACAGCGCTTGTGCGCCACCGCCAGCCGCCGAGGTCGCCTGCTGCTGCGCGAGTCCGACCGTCAGGGGCAATAGCTTTCCGCTGTTGAGCATGATGAGCGGCAAGAAGTAGTTGTTCCAGGTCGCCACGAATGTGAACAGCATCACGGTGACCATGCCAGGCGCGAGCAGGCGGAGGGAGACCGTCCAGAAGATCCGGTATTCGCCCGCGCCATCCACTCGTGCAGCCTGCATGAGCGAGTCGGGTACGGCGTCGGCCGCGTACACGCGCATGAGGAAAACGCCGAACGGACTCACGAGCGAGGGCAGGATGACGGCCCACGGAGTGTTGGTGAGGTGCGCGGACGAAAACAGCAGATAGGTGGGGATCGCCAGTGCGGTGAGCGGGATCATGATCGCGCCCAAAGTGATGGCGAACAGCAACTTGTCGCCCGGGAACCTGTACTTTGCGAACGCATAGCCCGCCATGGTCGCGAGCGCGGTCGCGCCGACCGCGGCCACGGTCGAGTAGATGGCCGTGTTCAGCGCCCAACGCGCGTAGATGCCGTCCTGGTACGCGAACACGTCCCTGAGGTTCGCGAACAGGTTGAAGTCATGGCCGAACCACAGCCCGAAGCTGGTGAACAGGTCGCTGTTGTCTTTTGTCGCGGACATGAAGAGCCAGATGAGCGGCACCACGAAGTAGAGCACACTGATCCACATCACCAGGGTGAGCAGATTGCTGCGGCGCTTTCCGCGATTGCCCGCCTTGCGGCGCTTGTCGCTCTTGGACGACTTGCCAGGTGGCGCTGCCACGGGAGTCAACTGGGCGGTCACGACCGGAGCTCCCTCTTCTGCATGCTCAGTTGCACGACGTACGAGACGATCATGATGACGAAGCCGAGCAGGAATGCGATCGCCGCAGCGTAATTGATGTCCTGGTTCACGAACGCGACGTTGAAGGCGTAGAAGTTGGGCGTGAACCCCTGCGTGATCGCGGTCGGAGCGATCTCCACCAGCAGTTTCGGTTCGTTGAAGATCTGGAAGCTTCCGATGACCGAGAAGATGACGGTCAGGAAGATGGCGGGCCGAATCATCGGGATCTTCACGCTCCGGGCCAGTCGCCATTGGCTCGCGCCGTCGATCTCGGCGGCCTCGTACAGCTCGGAGGGAATCGACTTGAGCGCCGCATACAGGATGATCATGTTGTAGCCGACGAACGCCCACGTCACGATGTTCATGATCGAGAACAAGACGAGCTGATCCGAGAGAAAGTCCGTGGGTGGCAACCCGAGTGCGCGCGTGACCTGGCCAGTGAGTCCGAAGTCCTGCCCGTAGATGTAGCCCCACATCAGCACGGCGACGACTCCGGGCACCGCGAAGGGCAAGAAGATGAGCAGCCGCACCGCCTTGCTGCCGCGCGCTCGACCGGAGTCGAGCGCGAGCGCGAAGAACAGCGCGAGCCCGAGCATGATGGGCACCTGTATCAGGAGAATGAGTGCGGTGCGCCCGAGTCCGTACAGGAAAGCGGGATCCTGGAACGCGCGCACATAGTTTCCGAAACCGACGAATTTCACGCCGCCGACGAGCTTGTGCGCGAAAAAGCTCAGGTAGCCCGAGTAGGCGAGCGGTGCGATGAACATCGTCGCGAACACGGCAAAGAAGGGCCGCCCGCTTTCTATCCGTTGACCGTGAAGCCCTGCTGCTTTGCATAGTCGACGAGCGCGTCCTGCCAGGCATCCAGGCCCGCAGCGAGGTCGCCCTTGGCCGCGACGGCGGCCCCGAACGTTTCGTTGAAGCTGGAGTAGGCGAACTCCATGAAGGGCAGCCACTGCCAATCAGTGTCTACCGTTGTGGAGATCTCCGCGAAGAGCTTGTTGACCTGCTGTCCACCGTAGAAGTCAGACTTCTGGTCGACGAAGACCGGGTCCTCGAGCACCGAGACCTCGGTCGGGAAGAAGTTCTGCTGGGTCGTGAACAGCAACGCTGGGTCGTGTGCGTTGTTGATCCACTTCGCCAGCTCGTAGGCCGCGATCGGGTTCTTCGTGGTCTTGAGCACCGCGTCGGCTGAACCGCCCTGGTTGCCCGAGGCCGGCTTGCTCGTGTCCCACTGCGGCAGCGGCGCGGCGCGCCACAGGCCCGACGTGTCCTTCGCGGCACCGGAGAGGAAGACCGGAGCCCACGCCGCCGTCAGCCAGCCGGCGTACTTGCCCTGGTTGAGACCCTGGTACCACTCGTCGTTGAAGTCAGGGTCGATAGAGACGAGATCGTTCTGGATCATGTCCTGCCAGTAGGCCATCACCTTCTTGGCCTCAGGGCTGTTCACGTCGATCGTGACATTCTGCCCGCCGTCATAGCCGAACGGCTTGACACCCGCCTGCCACAACAGCCCGAGCCAGCCTGCGCCCTGGCTCGGCGCCATGTTGGAGATGTAGGAGTCCGTGGTCGCGCGCACCTTCTCCGCGGCGGTCTTGTAGTCCGCCCACGTAGCGGGAGGCTCAGTGACACCCGCCGCCGTCATGATGTCCTCGCGGTACAGGTTGCCCATGGGCCCCGAGTCCTGCGGGATCGCGAGCACCTGGTCGTTGGAGACGACCTGCTTCCAGACCCACGGCACGTACTGGTCCGCGAGGTCTGCCGCGCCGTACGGCGTCAGATCGAGCAGCTCGCCGGTCTGCGCGAACGAGGAGATGAACTGGTACTCCAGCTGGACCACGTCGGGGCCGCCGGTACCGGCCTTCGAGGCTGTGCGCACCTTGGAATAGTGATCCAAGCCCTGGCCGACGTTCTCGACCGTCACGTGGATCTGCGGGTACTCCTTCTCGAACATGTCGACCTGGTCCTGAACGTCGGGTACCCAGGTCCAAAAGGTCAGGTCGGTCGGCGTGTTCAGCGCTTCCTCGCGTTGCGCATCCGTGATCGGACCGCTGGCGCCGCCCGTTCCATCCGAGCCTGGGCTGCTGTTGTCGTCCGAACCTGAGCTGGACGTGCAGCCGGTGAGCGTCAATGCCGCCACGGCGGCGATCGAGGTGATCGCGACCGCGGCCTTGCGTGCTCCTTGCCTCATGATTGCTCTACTCTCTCTGGCTCCGGGATGTAAACGGCCCCGGAATCGGGGTCGCGTTGCTCGACGAGGACGGTGACATCCCACGGTTCGAGAACGATGGGTTTCTCGCCGCTCCGCTGCGGCGGGTGAGCGGTGGCGGGCTCAGGTGACCAGTTGCTGATGAACCAGACGCGCTCGCCGCCACTGCTGCCGGAGGTGACCGTGACCGGGGCATCCCGCTGCCATTCGCTCGCGCTCGTGATCGGTACGGCCCAGCGAAGAAGGGATGTCGCAAGCGCAAGGTCGGGCAGCGTGCCCACGTAGGTGACGCGCCCTGCACCGTGCTCGCGCGAGGTCACCGCGGGTCGGCCCGCGTAGATGCCCGAGGAGTACACGGCCACAACATCGGCGCCGTCGGCGACGAGCGCATCGGCCCAACCCTCGGCTCGGCCGCCGCCGAAGGTGGCGCCGTCGATGCCGACCGGAGCGTCGAGCGAGGAGTACTCGTCGTACCAGACCCCCGCCGCGGCGGCGAGACGCCCGGGCGCTCGCTCGGGCCGTGCCCTGGCCAGCTGGTCCCCGTAGCCGGTTCGGATGCCGACCACGAGGTGCCCGCCTGCCTCCGCGTAACGCACGAGGGCGTCGAGCATGCCGTCATCGGCGACGTAGAGGGTCGGCACGACGAGGGTGGGGAACTGGGCCACGACGTCCTCCGCGGCGCGCTCCCGGAACTGGTCTGCGTGCACGATCCGACTCTGGATACCCGCCTCGAAAGCCGCGCGGTAGTAGCGATCGAAGATCCGCAGGTACGACATGCGATCCGGGCCGCCCTCGGCGTCGGCGAGCGGCGGGTAGAACTCGAAACTGTGCTTGGTGTCGATCGAGTAGAGCAGGGCGACATCGGCATCGGGCGTGAACCCCTCGAGCACTGGCCCGAGGTCGCGCAACCGGCGACCGAGCTCCGCGATCTCGCGGTAGATGCGACCGGGTCGGCCACTGTGCGGCAGCACCCCGCCCCAGTAGGTCTCGATGCCGTAGTGGGGTGTCTGCCACTGCCAGTACTCGATCATCCGAGCGCCGCGGGCCACGAGCGCGAGGCCCGCGAGCGCGATCTGGCCCGGGTACGGCGTGTGGTGTTGCCAGTGGGACTGCCCGATGGACTGCGCATTCGTCTCGGTGACCAGGAACGGAGCCTGGGCCGAGCTGAACATGCGGTCACCCTGCTCAAAGAGTGCCCACACTCCCGACGACCACCACTTCGCGGTTCGCGGCACCTCAACCCCGATGCGGAGAGCCTCCTGCATCAGGTAGTAGGGATTGCCGGCCGTGACATCGAGCTGCTGCACGAGCTGGCGGTCGTCGATCGCCGGGCGTTCGTACGAAATGCAGGTCGTCACGAACTGGCCGGGACCCGCGTACTCGCGCACGATGCGGGCCTGCCACGCGATGAACTCGGTGACGAGCTCGGCCTGGTAGCGGCGCCACTCGAGCTGGTACTGCGGCGAGTGGTTGCCATCGGGACGCCAGAGCTCGTCCCAGCTGCGGATGCGCTGCGACCAGAACGTGAGCCCCCATTCGCGGTTGAGCGTCTCGACATCCCCGTACCGGCCTTCGAGCCAGCCCAGGAAGCCATCGAACACGCGCTGGTTGTGCAGGAGGAACGGGCCAGGCTCGTTGTCGACCTGGTAGCCGATGATCGCGGGGTGGCTGGCATACCTCGCGGCGATCGCCCGGATGACGCCCTCCGCGTGCTGCCGGAACAGGGGATGCGTGATGTCGACCTCCTGGCGCCACCCCCAGGGATGGCGCACCCCCGTGGCCTCCTCGCCCGCGAGCTCCGGATCCATGGCGCGCAGCCACGGGGGAACGGCATAGGTTGGCGTACCGAGCACGACCGAGATGCCGCGGGCATGCGCACCGTCGAGCACGGGCTGCAGCCAGTCGAGGTGATACACCCCCGGCTCTGGCTCCCACGTCGCCCACACAGACTCGCCAACGCGAATGACCGAGAACGATGCCTCGGCCATCAGGTCAAGGTCGCGCTCGAGGTCACCGTTGACGCGGTACTCGTCGTAGAAGGCTGCCCCGAAGAGGATGCGGTCAGGTAGCAGGTGCGCGTCGGCCAAGAGCTCACTCCATTGTGGCTGGGCTGCGCCGATGTTATCGGCAACATTCTCTGGGGCACCATGATGTTGCCGGTAACATTGCGGTGTCAAGCCCCAGCGTCGTCCTTTCACGGCGGTGGCGTGCCGGCGACGTGAAAAGCGCTCCTGACCTGGGATGATGTGGCTCGTCGAAGGTCGCGCAGTCGCAGCTCGAGGAGCACGTTCCAGGCGAAAGAAGCGGAGCGGGTTGGATCCGCGGTCGACCGTGGACGCTGACGGCGGGTCGGGCGTCTCCCAGGCCGAGCGTTCTACCCGATGAAAGATCGAGGCCTGCCGGTAACGTTATGGTTACGAGTCCAAGTTGCGGCGGAGGAAAGATGATCGAGGCGCAACCAAGCGTCGAACGGCCAGCCACGATCTATGACGTGGCGCGAGTTGCCGGCGTGTCTCACGCGACCGTGACCAGGTTGCTGAAGGGCTACGTGGGCATCCGCCCCGACACGCGCGACCGCGTCGCCAAGGCCATCCGTGAACTCGACTACAGGCCCAACATGAACGCCCGCTCGCTGACTACGGGCCGCTCGCACAGGATCGCTGCGCTCACCCATGAGATCACGCAGGTCGGTCCGAGCAAGATCCTCGAGGGCGCCAACATGGCCGCCCGGGATGCCGGCTACTTGCTGGACGTCATCACGCTGGATGTGCACAACCCCGCAGCGATTCGCGAGTCCATCGACCTCGCATCGCAGTTCGACCTCGCCGGCGTGCTGGCGCTCTCGTCGACCGACGAGGTGACGAACGTGGTGGAGACGACGACGTTCCGGGTGCCGCTCCACCTGGCCACAGGCAAAGACAAGACGCCGACCGACTCCACGCCCGCCGGAAATGGCCTCTTCGCCGTGCTGCGTCACCTGGCCGATCTCGGTCACCGTGATGTCGTGCACATCGCCGGCCCGCAGGATTGGGTGGGGGCGCGCAACCGCATCCGCGAGTACGAGGCCGCGGTCGTCGAGCTAGGCCTGCGCTCTCGCGGCGTCATTCACGGCGACTGGTCCGCCCGCTCCGGCTATGAGGCAATCGCGTCCTGGCCGGGCGAACTGCCCGCGACGGCGTTCGTCGCAGCGAACGACCAGACTGCGCTCGGTGTCATCCTCGCCCTCAACGAGCGCGGCTACCGTGTACCGGACGACGTGAGCGTGACGGGAGTCGATGACACCCCGGAGGCAGCGTACTTCTCGCCGCCGCTCACGACCCTTCGGCTCGATTTCATTGCCCAGGGCAGGGATGCGGTGCAGCAGCTGCTCGCGCGCATCGACGGCGTAGCGCCCCCGCCACTTCCACCGCGACACTCCGAGCTGATCGTGCGTCGTTCGACCGGCCCGGTCCGGCGACGCGCTTGAACCCAGTGGGAGCAACCCTGTGGCGTCGTACGCCCCCAGGGCCTTGACCCCTGAGGGTGGACACGCTGATACCGGGCCCGGCGCGCGGTTGCCAGCCCGATGCCCGACGCTCGGCCGGTGACCGCGGCGACCAGCCCCGTGAGCTCCGCCATCTCGGACCCCGTCACGCCTGGGCGAACGTGTGCTGCGCGCGTCCGAGCTGATCGGGGCCGATGCACTCGATCTTGCCCTCGACGAAGCGACGAGGCGTCGATCAGTTCGGGCAGGCTGCCCGAGGCGATCGCTCGGCGGGTGCGTCGAACGCCGTCCGACGACACGAAGGACGCGTCCATATCGCGCGTCATCGGGCGCAGGTCGTCCGCGGCATCGTCCGGTGTCTCATGCCCGACGGGCGCTCACCCGCGCTGGGGTGGAACGGAGCCGGAGCACGCGGAACGGACGGATCTGGTCATCGTCCGAGCCATCCACCGTCGACGGGCAGGGTGACACCGTCGACGTAGTCCGACGCGGAGGACGCGAGGAACACGACAGCCCCGCCGAGGTCCGCGGCCGCGCCCCAACGTCCGGCGGGGATCCGTTCGAGGATGGCGCGCGAGCGCGCAGGGTCGTCCTGGAGGGCTTGGGTGTTGTCGGTCGCGATGTAGCCGGGTGCGATCGCGTTGACGTTGACCCCGCGTGGCGCCCACTCGTTGGCGAGCGCCTTCGTCAGTCCCGCAACGGCGGACTTGGAGGCCGTGTACCCGGGAACGTTGATCCCACCCTGAAAGCTCAACAGGCTTGCCGTGAAGATGATCTTGCCCGAGCCGCGCTCGAGCATCGGGCGCGCGATGAGCTGGGTCAGCACGAAGTGGCTGGTGAGGTTGACCTCGAGTACGTGGTCCCACCAGTCGAGGGGGTGGTGCGCGGCCGGCGTGCGTGCGATCGTGCCGGCGTTGTTCACGAGGATGTCGGGCTCGCGCTTCGCGAGGAGCTCCCCGAGCCTGGTGACGGCATCCCGATCGGCGAAGTCCGCGGCGTGGCTCTCGAAGGTGCGGCCGTGCGACTCGACCGCCCGCGCCACCGCGCTGCCTTCGCGCTCGAGGGTCGCACTGACGCCGATCACGTCGGCACCTGCGGCGGCGAGCGCCTCCGCGAAGGCGAAGCCGATGCCGCGCTTCGCGCCGGTGACGACGGCGAGCCGTCCCGTCAGGTCGAACGGGCTCACGTGGCATCCTCCACGCCCGCGACGTCCACGAGGATCTTCATGGCGCGCCCCTGTTCCAGGTCGTCGAACGCGGCCCGGACGTCGGTCAGTGGAACGACGCGCGAGATCAGCAGCTCGCTGGGCACGACGCCGTCGGCCAGCAGTGCGGTCGCGGCGTCGAAGTCGGTCCGCTCGTACACGCGGGCCCCGAGCAGTCGAAGCTCGCGCCAGAAGACCTGCTTGAGGTCGACCTCTCTGGGGACTCCGTGGATCGCGACCACCACGATCGTTCCCCTGACCTTTGCGAGGCCGGTGGACGCAGCGACGGCGGTCGCCGCACCGGAAACCTCGAAGACGACATCCGCACCTGCACCGTCGGTCCAGGTGGCGACCCATGCCGCCTGATCAGTCGTGCGGGGGTCGATCGCCACATGACCGAGCTGTTCTATCTGGGCGCGGCGGCCGGGGTCCGGTTCGACGATGGCGACCGTCGCCCCGGCATGCCGGGCGACCGTCGCGATGAGAACACCGATCGGGCCACCACCGAGCACGACGACGCGGTCGCCGGGGACGACCTCACCTCGGCGGACGTCGTGCACGGCGACGGCCGTCGGTTCGACGAGCGCGGCGACGTCCAGGGCCAAGCCCGAAGGCAGTGTGACGACCGTGTCGGCGGGCACGTTCCACAGCGTCTGCAGGGCGCCGGGGGAGTCGATCCCGATGAAGTCCAGGTTCTGGCAGACGTGCTGGTGACCGGCCAGGCACGCCGGGCAGGTCCCGTCCCAGGCGAGCGGCATCACCGTCACGCGGTCACCGGGCGCCCAGCCGTCCACACCCTCGCCGACCTGCTCGATCGTGCCGCTCATCTCGTGACCGAAGATCAACGGTGTGCTGACGCGTGCGTCCATGGCGCCGTGAAAGATGTGCAGGTCGGTACCGCACAGCCCGACGTAGGCGACGCGGATCTGGACCTCCCCGGCACCGGGCGCGCCAGGCGCGACGTCGAGGATCTCGATGGATGCGTTTCCCACGTAGGCGGCCCCCACTGACCGGGTCGGGCTACCGTGTCGATAAGTCATACCTGCGACAGTACTACGGTGCGACTTGAAGGGGAAAGTAGGCGCGTGCAACGCGCTGTGTGCCATGATTGATCTTACCAATCTGCTTGCCACGAGGAGGATGGAGGTTCGAGCGTGCCGACGAGCAGGCCATGGCACGGGGAGCCGCTGACTCGCCTGGGCATCGGGGCCGCCCAGTTCGGGAACCTCAACCGGATCACCACCGACGACGCCTCCCGAGAGGCGGTGGATGCTGCATGGGATGCGGGCGTCCGATACTTCGACACCGCACCTCACTACGGACTCGGCCTGTCCGAGCGGCGACTCGGCGCTGCACTCCGGGACCGCCCGCGCGACGAGTACGTGCTGTCCACGAAGGTCGGAAGGCTCCTGGTGCCGAGCCCCGAGGGGGCTGGAGATGTCGACGATGCCGGGTTCGTGGTCGCCGCGGCCCATCGACGCGTCTGGGACTTCTCGCGTGACGGCGTCCTACGATCGCTCGAACAGAGCCTGGAGCGTCTGGGTACCGACCGGATCGACGTCGTCTATCTCCACGACCCCGACGACCACTGGGCGCAGGCGAGCACCGCCGGTATCAACACGCTCATCGAGCTCCGCGACCAGGGCGTCGTGCACGCCGTGGGCGCCGGCATGAACCAGTCCGCACTGCTCGCCGACCTCGTTCGACGGTGCGACGTCGACGTCGTCATGGTGGCCGGGCGTTGGACCCTCATCGATCAGTCAGCAGCGAGCGACCTCCTCCCCGTTGCCCACGCGCGCGGCGTGCGGGTGGTCGCGGCCGGCGTCTACAACTCCGGGCTGCTGGCTGCGCCGACCGTTCCCGACGCAGCTCGGTACGACTACGGCGCCGCGCCCGTGACGCTCGTCGAGCGGGCCCGCCGGATCGCAGCCGTGTGCGAGGCGCACGGTGTGACGCTGCCCGATGTCGCCGTCCAGTTTCCCTTCCGACACCCCGCCGTCGCGTCGGTGGTCGTCGGAACCCGAACCGCAGCCCACGTCCGGAGCTTTGTCGCCCGAGCGGGCACCACCGTGCCGGAGGAGCTGTGGACCGCCCTCATCGCGGAGGGCCTCCTGCCGACAACCACCTTCGAGCGAGGACCGCACGCATGACGACGATCACCGGTGTTCGTGTCCACGACGTCCGCTTCCCGACGTCGCGGTCTCAGGACGGTTCGGACGCGATGAACAAGGACGGCGACTACTCCGCCGCTTACGTCGTCCTGGAGACCGACGACCCGACCCTGGCCGGCTACGGGTTCACGTTCACCATCGGGCGCGGGAACGATCTCGCGGTCGAGGCCGCTCGCCAGCGCGCGCAGCCCTTGATCGGCAGGGACGTCAGCGTGCTGGTCGGCGACCTCGGCGAGGTGTACCGAGAGCTGGGCTCGGATTCCCAGCTGAGGTGGCTGGGGCCCGAGAAGGGCGTCGTCCACCTGGCGATGGCCGCCGTCATGAACGCGCTGTGGGACCTCGCGGCCCGTCGCGCCGGCAAACCGCTCTGGCGACTCCTGGTCGAGATGACCCCGGAGGAGCTGGTCGACGCCGCAGACCTGCGCTACCTCTCTGACGTGCTCACCCGCGACGAGGCGATCGCTCTCTTCGCCGAGATGGAGCCCACGCGCCTCGAGCGGATCGCGGAGCTCGAGTCGCGCGGGGGCTACCCCTGCTACACGACGTCCGCGGGATGGCTGGGGTACTCCGACGACAAGCTCCGTCGACTGCTGCAGGAGGCCGTCGACGAGGGCTACCGGCACGTCAAGCTCAAGGTCGGGGCGGACGTCGACGATGACGTGCGCCGGCTGCGCATCGCTCGCGAGGTGATCGGGTGGGAGGCGAAGCTCATGATCGACGCCAACCAGGTCTGGGACGTCCCGGAGGCGATCGAGTGGGTGGGCCGACTCGCCGAGTTCGCGCCCCACTGGATCGAGGAGCCGACGAGCCCGGATGACGTCCTCGGCCACGCGGCCATCCGCAAGGCAGTCGCCCCCATCGGTGTGGCCACGGGCGAGCACGGGATGAACCGTGTGCTGTTCAAGCAGATGTTCCAGGCGGGAGCGATCGACTTCTGTCAGCTCGACGCCGCACGGCTTGCGAGCGTCAACGAGATCCTCTCGGTCTACCTGATGGCCAAGAAGTTCGACGTCCCGGTGTGCCCGCACGCCGGGGGTGTCGGACTGTGCGAGCTGGTGCAGCATCTGTCGATATTCGACTTCGTCGCCGTGTCGGGAACGCTGGAGAACCGGGTCACGGAGTTCGTCGACCACCTGCACGAGCACTTCACCGATCCGTGCGTGGTCAGGGGCGGCAACTATCTCCTGCCGTCGAGGCCGGGATACTCCGCGCAGATGCACGAGGCGTCGGTGGCGGCCCACTCCTACCCGGGCGGTGCCGTCTGGGCCGGCGGGGACGCCTCCTGATGCTCGATCGACTGCTCCACCGCGAGAAGATGAGCGGCCATCTGGATCCTGGCCGCGTCCGCGTCCCCTCGTCGCAGTGCCTCCAGGATGGCCCGGTGCTCAGCCTGCGTCTGTCGGTTGGCGCCCCGCTCGTGGATCGCCCTCCACAGGCGGTACCGAAATGTCCGTCCCACCAGGCTCTCCACCAGCGCGGCGAGGACCGGGTTGCCGCCGGCCCGCGCGATCGTCGAGTGAAACCGGCTGTCGGCGTCGATGGCCGCCTGGAGCACCTGGGCGTCGGCATCGTTGGCGAGGGCACGGTCGAACTCGTCCAAGATGGCGGCGAGTCTGTCCAGGTCCTCGTCGTCGAGCGCCCTGGCGGCATGTCCGACCGCCTCGACCTCCAGCACCCGCCGGACCGCCGACAGGTGTGCCGAGCTCGAGGGCTGGTAGAGATCTCCGAGGAACCCGACCGGGCTCAGCAGCCGAGCGGCGTCCAACGACGTGACGTAGGTGCCGCTGCCTCGGCGCGTTCCGAGCACGCCGAGCAGCACGAGTGCTCGAACTCCTTCTCGGAGGGGCCCCCGGGAGACCCCGAAGGCTGCCGCCAGGTCCTTCTCGACCGGGAGGCGATCGCCAGGTCCCAGTTCCCCACTGATGATCATATCTTTGATGCCCTGGATCACCACGTCGGTGTGCGAGAGCAGCCCTTCACGATCGTCGGTGTTCCATTCGTCATACATCGCGCCAGTGTAGGAGCCCCCGCGGGAGGCGTGAGGTGACCATCGATGCGCACGTCCACGTGTCGTTCTCGTGAAGCCGGTGGGCCAGGTCGCGCCCCAGAGCGGCAACCGCAGAGAGCTGAGTGACGAATGAGCGAGATCCTGCACCGTCTCGCGTGGCACGGAATCATTCCCGTGGTCGTCGTCGACGACGCGCGCGACGCCGACGCTCTCGCCGCTGCGCTGGTGGGCGGAGGCTTGCCGGTGGCCGAGGTGACCTTCAGGACCGACGCCGCTGCCGACGCCATCCGGGCCATCGCGGCGCGGGGCGACGTCCTCGTCGGCGCGGGCACGGTCCTCACGCCCGCTCAGGTGGACGTCGCCGTCGCGGCCGGGGCTTCCTACGTCGTCTCGCCGGGAACGAGTCGAGCGGTGGTCGAACGTTGCCACGAGCATGGCGTGCCCGTCCTGCCGGGCGCCGTCACCGCCACGGAGGTGCAGGCCGCCCTCGAGCTCGGCCTGGGCGCGGTGAAGTTCTTCCCGGCAGCGACCTCGGGCGGAGCGGCGGCAGTGGCAGCGCTCGCGGCACCCTTCCCGGGGGTCGAATTCGTGCCGACCGGCGGGATCGGCCCAGGAAGCGTGGTCGAGTACCTCGCGCTCCCAGCGGTCCTGGCCGTCGGAGGTTCCTGGATGGTGTCTCGTGACCTGGTGCGGAACGGTGACTTCGACGCCATCCGCGACATGACGGCGCGGGCCGTCAGTCTCATCGACGACCGACGACCGAGTGCGGAGGAGTGACGTGATGCCGGACCTGTCGATACGTGACGCAGGTGGAGCGCGGTACGACGCAATCTCGCTCGGTGAGGTCATGCTGCGGCTCGATCCGGGCGAGGGGCGCATCCGAACAGCACGCTCGTTCCGGGTGTGGGAGGGCGGCGGCGAGTACAACGTGGCGCGTGGTCTGAGTCGTGCGTTCGGCCTCCGCACGGCGATCGTGACCGCCCTCGCCGACAACGAGATCGGTCGGCTCGTCGAGGACTGCATCCTCACCGGTGGTGTCGACACCTCGTTCCTGCGATGGCTGCCCTTTGACGGGGTCGGCCGGACGGTGCGAAACGGACTGAACTTTACGGAACGAGGCTTCGGAGTGCGTGGTGCTCTCGGTGTCAGCGACCGTGGGCATACGGCGGCCGCGCAGCTCGCACCGGGGGACGTCGACTGGGAGCACCTGTTCGGGGATCTGGGCGTGCGATGGTTCCACACCGGCGGCATCTTCGCGGCGCTCTCCGACAGCGCCGCCGAGACGGTGATCGAAGCGGTGACGGTGGCGCGCAAGCACGGCACCGTCGTCAGCTATGACCTGAACTACCGCCCGAGCTTGTGGAAGGCCGTCGGCGGCAAGGAGCGTGCACGAGAAGTCAATCGTGCGATCGCCCCGCACATCGACGTCATGATCGGCAACGAGGAAGACTTCACCGCCTCGCTCGGCTTTGACGTCGACGGTGTCGACGAGGATCTCCACACGCTCGCCCTCGACTCGTTCGCCGCCATGATCGACCGCGTCGCCGCGCAGTACCCGTACTTTCGCGTCATCGCGACCACCCTGCGGACGGTGCACTCGGCCAGCGTGAACGACTGGGGCGCCATCGCCTGGTCGAGAGCCACCGGCGTCGTCAGCGCGACGCACCGCGAGCGCCTGGAGATCCTGGATCGTGTCGGTGGTGGCGACTCGTTCGCGTCGGGGCTCATCTACGGTCTGCTCGAAGGTGAGGAGCTGGAGACCGCCGTCGAGTACGGAGCGGCTCACGGCGCGCTCGCGATGACGACGCCCGGTGACACCACGATGGCCCACGCGGCCGAGGTGCTCAAGCTGGCCGCCGGCGGGGGTGCCCGCGTGGACCGCTAGCTCGAAGGCCGGCCGACCAAGGGCGCCAGGGGGTGGGCCTGTTGTGTCAGCCCTGACCCCCGTCAGGCGCGGTCTTGCGCATACGTCATACGTATGATTTTGTAGATCGAGGGCAAAGCGGCCCCGATCAACATCACGGAAGCGAACAGCCATGACATTGATGTCACGCACGCCAGAAGTTTCTGTTCGAAGGAAGGGCCGGTGGCGAGCGACTGCCGGAGCTGCCGGCGCGGCAACCCTGCTCCTGAGCGGTCTGGGCGCATCGGTCGCCCAGGCGGCACCACCGCAGAAGGACAGCGTCTACTACGCATCACCCGACGGTCGCGACCTCGGGCAGTGCCAGGAGCAGCACCCGTGCTCGCTGGAGCAGGTGCAGGGCGTCGTGCGACACGAGGCCGCCAAGGGGAAGGGCGACGTCACCGTCGTGCTCGCCGACGGCACCTATCGCATCGACCACCCGCTCGAGTTCCGTGCGCCGGACGGCGGCCGGAACGGGTACACCGTGCACTGGACGGCTGCTCCGGGCGCGCACCCCGAGATCTCGGGCTCGACCCAGCTCTCGGGCTGGCAGCAGTACGACGAGGCCAAGAACATCTACGTCACGAACACGCCGGCCGGTCTCGACACCCGGCAGCTCTACGTCAACGGCGTCAACGCTCCGCGGGCCTCGACCCCCGTGGCGCTGAGCGACCTGACGCTGACCCCGACGGGGATGACGATCAACAACCCTGCGCTCGCCTACCTGGCGAACCTGCCCACGCAGAACCGGATCGAGTTCGAGTCGCTCGGCGACTTCACCGACCGCTACTCCCCGGTGCAGAGCATCTCGGGCAACACGATCACCATGGCCCAGCCCGCCTGGGACAACAACACGTGGGGCTGGGACACGGCGCAGTACTCGCTGCTCGCCAAGCCGCACTGGTACCTGGACAACTCGCTCAGCTTCCTGGACCAGGCAGGGGAGTGGTACGTCGACCCCGACGCGGGGAAGCTCTACTACAAGCCCGCGGACGGCGTGAACCCACAGGACCTCGACATCGAGCTCCCGCGAGTGCAGGCCCTCATCAGCGTCGGCGGCACCTATGACGCCCCGGTCTCCCACCTGGAGTTCAGCGGTCTCACCTTCACCGGGACATCCTGGCTCGGCCCCTCCTCGCTCGACGGTTACGCCAGCCAGCAGAACGGGGGCTACCTCAAGGGCACGTACGACTACCGCCCCGCCGACGCCTTCACCAGCTGCAGCCGCGGCTGCGAGCAGTACGAGCGGACGCGCAACACCTGGTTCCAGGAGCCTTCCGCCGTGCAGGTTTCCGCCGCCGACCACATCACGTTCACGGGGAACACCTTCCGCAACCTCGGGTCGTCGGGTCTCGGCATCGGCAACGACGACGACGCGACGCTCACGGGTGTCGGGCTCGGCGCCAGCAACATCGACGTGACCGGCAACGTGTTCACCCAGGTCGGTGGCCACGCCCTGTTCGTGGGCGGGGTTCGGGCGGACGCGCATCATCCCAGCGACCCCCGGATGACGAACCAGGACATCCTCATCGACAACAACACCATCAGCCACGTCGCCGTGGAGTACAAGGACAACTCCGGCATCCTCAGCACCTACGTGACCAGGGCGCAGATCGTCCACAACGAGGTCGAGAACCTCGCCTACGCGATCGACACCGGCTACGGCTGGGGGATCAACGACGCCGGCGGCTCCCAGACCTACGTCAACCGCGGGTACTACAAGTACAACCCGCTCTACCAGACGCCGACGACGCTCAAGGACAACCTGGTCGCGGGCAACCTGGTGCACGACATCAAGGCCTCCTTCGCCGACTCCGGCAACATCTACAACCTCTCGGCGAGCCCGGGGACGGTGATCGAGAACAACTACATGTACAACGTCTCCGGCGTCGGCATCTATCTGGACGAGGGCAGCCGCTACACGGTCTCCCGGCACAACGTCCTGAGTGGCCTGAACACGTGGGTGTTCACCAACGCGTACGACGCAGGCAACGGCACGAACGACAACACGCTGCAGGAGAACTGGTACAACTCCGGCGGTGCCCAGATGCCGAACGCCGCGCAGCGCAACAACCAGCTGATCAACAACGTGAAGGTCAGCGGGAGCAACTGGCCCAGCGCTGCGTGGGACGTCATCTGCGCGGCGGGCGTCGCCCCCGAGTACCGCACGGAGCTCAACGCCAACCTCGGCGGTATCGACCCCCGGTGCCAGACCGTCGCCGCGACCGAGACCCCGTAGCGCAGCTGCTGGCCCTGCCTGGCAAGGCGCCCCCGCGACGTACCTGGCGCGGGGGCGCCTTGCCGCCGGCGGAGTCCCGATGCCAGGGCACGCGCCCGTAGCGTGTGTGGCATGTTCGAACCGCTTCGGCGATTCCCGGAGCGAAGAGTGACCACGATCGGCGACGTCGCCGGTCTCGCCTGCCCCTCCAGATGAGGACCTCGTTGCCTTGACAGACATGGACGACCGCGTGCTCTTCGGCGCCGCGTACTACCACGAGTACCAACCCTCCCCCCGGCTCGACCAGGACCTCGACCTCATGCAGGAAGCTGGCTTCACCGTGATCCGGGTGGGCGAGTCCACGTGGGCCACCTGGGAGCCAGAGGATGGAGTGTTCGACCTTGACTGGCTGCAGCCAGTCCTGGACGGCGCGCGTTCGCGAGGGATCGCCGTCGTGCTGGGTACGCCCACCTACGCCGTGCCCCCGTGGTTGACGCGCAAGTATCCCGAGATCGCCGGAGAGCGACGCACGGGAGAGCGCATCGGTTGGGGGGCCCGTCAGGAGATGGACCTGACGCACGCGGCCTACCGCTTCCACGCCGAGCGCGTGATCCGTGCCGTCGTCGGGCGCTACCACGACCATCCCGCCGTGGTCGGGTTCCAGGTGGACAACGAACCCGGTCTCGAGCTGCTGCACAACGAGGGTGTGTTCCAGGCCTTCGTCGACGACCTACGCCGCACGTACGGCGACGTCGAGACCCTGAACCGGGAGTGGGGGCTCGTCTACTGGTCGCATCGGCTCACTACCTGGGCGGATCTCTGGCGACCGGACAGCAACGCCCAACCCCAGTACGACCTCGCCTGGCGGAAGTTCCAGGCCCGGATGGTCACCGAGTTCATCGGTTGGCAGGCCGAGATCGTCCGGGAGATCGCCGGCACCGAGAAGTTCGTGACCACCTGCATCGCCTACGACAGGCCTGGAGTGCAGGACCCGGAGCTGACGGCCGCGCTGGATGTGACCGCGGGCAATCCCTACTACGCGATGCAGGACGGACTCGCTCTCCCCGCCACAGGGCACGTCCCGCTGGGTTGGACTGTGAACGGGGCCTGGGCGATATTCCACAGCGCAGACCGGATGTACTCCTCGAAGCAGGCGCGGTTCTTGGTCACCGAGACGAATGCCGGGGCCATCGGCGGCCCGGCGATGAACGCGCCCGCGTTCGATGGGCAGTGGCGACAGGCCGCCTGGGCGATGATCGTCCGGGGAGCACGAATGGTCGAGTACTGGCACTGGCACACGCTTCATTTCGGTGCCGAGACGTACTGGATCGGAATTCTCCCGCACGACCAGCGGCCCGGGCGGGTCTACGACCAGCTGGCCGCGCTGGGTGCAGAGATCAAGTCTGCCGAGGAACACCTGAGCGGACTCGTCCCGGACGCCGTGGTGGGGCTGCTGTGGTCCAACGAGTCGATGTGGGGCCTCGAAGGTCAGCCGGCGCTCGCCCGGGACGACGGCTCCGCGGACCCCGACAGCTACCAGCGAATCGTGCACGCCTTCTACCGGGGAGCGTTCGACGCCGGCGCGCCGGCGCGAATCGTTCACGACGTCCAGCTGGTCGACAAGGGCGATGGCACGCGGCTCCGCGAACCGGCCGAGGTCGCCGCCGAGCTGCCGGTCCTGCTGGCGCCTGCGCTCTACGTGGCCAGCGACGCGCTGCTCGACTGGTTGCGCGACTACGCCGAGGCGGGCGGACACCTGGTGCTCGGACCGCGCAGCGGATATGCGGACAGAGAGGCCCGAGCTCGCGCGGAGGTCAAGCCGGCGCGGCTCGCCGCCGCCGCTGGCGTCAGCTACCAGGAGTTCAGCAACCTGGCGACACCGGTGCGCGTGACGGGCTCCGACGGCGCACTGGAGCTGCCCGACACCGCAGCCGGCGCAGCATGGGTCGACTACTTGCAGGTCTCGGACAGCTCGGTCCAGGTCCTCGCCCGATATCAGCACCCCGCGTTCGGCCTGTACCCGGCGATCACCACCGCTGAGGCGGGGCTGGGGCGCGTCACCGTCGTCGGCACGGTGCCCAACACCGAGCTGTCGGCTGCGCTGGTGTCCTGGGCGGTACCGGCTGCCCGGGACGTCTGGAGCTCGCTGAACACCGGTTCGGTCACGGCGACCTCAGCGACGACGGCCGCAGGGCGTCGGCTGCGAGTCCTGCACAACTGGTCGTGGGACGCCTGCTCGGTGCGGTTGCCGACCGACGTCACGGATCTGCTCTCGACCCAGCCCCTGGCGGCCGACGGGCTGGTCGAGCTGGGGCCGTGGGACGTCCGCGTCCTTCTGGAGGAGTAGCGGGCGCAACGGCATTCTCGATGACGCGACCCGGTGCTCGACTCGGCGCGGTGAACAAGCGCAGTCACACCTTCCGGAGATGCCCTTTCGTACCTCACCAGTGCGGACAATGTCGCGGATGAGAGCGTGCGTGGCGTGCTGGAGAACCCAGGCACGCCTTCAGCGCCACGCCTTCCTTCGAGATTGCGACAGTGTGGTGCTCCAACCTTCGTCGTGGCGTAAGAAGGACATGCCGGCAGCTCGCCGTCAACGGCGTGGGACGAGAGGAGTGCCGCGGATGGTTGGTCGGGGCGTCACCACCGCGGAGATCGCGGCCGCGGCTGGGGTCTGCGTACCGACGGACTCGACAACGCGAGGGGTGGCGCGGTGAACGTCGCTCGTCTCGCCGCGGATCCCGCCGTCGCGCACCGCGTCCTGCGTTCCGACCTGACCCTGCGCGGCCCGGACGGGAGGGCGCTGGCGGATCGGCGGGTGACGGTGCGCCAGACGCGGCACGCCTTCGCGTTCGGCAACATCGGCTTCGACTTCGTGCCGGTCGCCAACGACGAGGAGGACGACGGCCCTCGCGCCGCGTTCGGCGGTGCGTCTCCGTCGACGGCTCGCAGGGTCGCCGAGCTGTGGTTCGACGTGTTCAACACGGCAACCCTGCCGTTCTACTGGGCGGGCTTCGAGCCCGAGCGCGGCCGTCCCGACACGCAGCGGCTGCACCGGACCGCGCAGTGGTTCGTCGACCGGGGCGTCGCCGTCAAGGGCCACCCGCTGGTCTGGCACACCCTCGCGCCGTCGTGGCTGCTCGACCTCGACGAGCGGGACGTCGAGCGTGTGGTCCAGGCCCGGATCACGCGCGAGGTCGGCGACTTCGCGGACGTCGTCCGGACGTGGGACGCGATCAACGAGGTCGTCATCATGCCGGTGTTCGACAAGGAGGAGAACGCGGTCACCGAGCTCTGCCGCCGGCTCGGCCGCGTCGAGACCGTCCGGCTCGCGTTCGAGACGGCCCGCGCGGCAGATCCCGGGCTGACCCTGCTGCTCAACGACTTCAACATGTCGACGGCCTACGAACAGCTGGTCGAGGAGTGCCTCGGTGCCGGCATCCGGATCGATGCGCTCGGCCTGCAGAGCCACATGCACCAGGGCTACTGGGGCGAGGAGCGCACGCTCGAGGTGCTGGACCGCTTCGCGCGGTTCGGTCTGCCGCTGCACCTGACCGAGACGACGCTGGTCTCCGGCGACCTCATGCCGCCGGAGATCGTCGATCTCAACGACTACCAGGTGCCGTCGTGGCCGACGACGCCCGAGGGCGAGGAGCGGCAGGCCGACGAGCTGGGGCGGCACTACCGGACGCTGCTCGCGCACCCCGCCGTCCAGGCCGCGACGTACTGGGGGTTCACCGACGACGGGTCGTGGCTGGGCGCGCCCTCGGGCCTCGTCCGGGCCGACGGCACACCGAAGCCCGGCTACGAGGCTCTGCGCAGGCTGGTGCGCGAGGAGTGGTGGCTCGCGCCCCAGGACGTCGCCACGGACGGCGACGGCCGGATCGTCGTCGAAGGGTTCGCGGGGGACTACGCGCTCGACGTGGAGGGCGCGACCGTGCCCGTCCCGCTCGACGGGCGTGCCCACGAGGTGGCCGTGCTCACGCCCCGGTGAGGCGGACCTCTCCGACGCGTACGACGTCCACCGTGGCGATGTGGACCCCGTCGGGGATCTCGCGCACGACCGGGTCGACCCAGACCCCGGTGCTGCGCCTCCACGGCAGGAGCTCGAACCGGACGCCGTGACGAGCGACTGCGGCCGCCCAGGGCGTCAGGTCGACGTCCCAGTCGCGTCCGTGCCAGAAGTGGTCGCTGATCAGCTCGTCGCCCACGTAGGCACGACCGATGTCACCGGTCCATCGCAGCCGGACCAGTGTGCGGTCGGGGCCGTCGAACAGCTCGGGGGGGACGTCGACCTGGACGACGGCGGCGCCGGCGAAGTCCGTGGGCGCGCTGAGCCGGTTCAACGGACCGCCTCGCTCGGGACGCGGGGCGCTCGCCTCGGGGTGGAGCCCGGCGAGGAGCGTGCGGCGGCCCGCGTGGTGCGCGCGCATCCGCCACGTCCGCCACGGGCCGTCGGCGAACGGCTCGCCCGGCTCCGCACCCTCGGCCCGGAGGGTGTGGGGTGCCGGGAGGATCGAGATGCTGAGCCGGGGGTCCTCCGTCTTCACCACGAGCCCGCCGTCCAGGGCGTAGACGGGCGCCGTCGACAGCACCAGCCGCTCCCTGCCGTCGACCTCGAGCACATAGAGCTGGTCGACGCTCGCCCGGTCCAGGACGATGATCCGCGCCTCCTGGAGCTCGACGACGCACGTCGGGCCGGCCGGTGCGGTGAGCGAGACGATCGTCGCGCCGCCGCTGTGGACGGCGACACCCGTGCCGCCGACGTCGTGCCTGCCGTCGAGCACGAGCTCGACGGGGATGTCGTCGTAGGCGCCGAGCACGACCACCTCGCGGTCGTCGACCGTCACGCGGGTGATCACCCGGGCGGTCGCACTGCGGAGCGTGACGCCGGGTGCGAGCGGGTACCGGAGCGGCCACACCACCGAGACACCGGCGGGGATCGTGAGCGGCTGGGTGGGGACCGTGACGTCCTCGTCGTCGAACGACACGGTGAGCTGCACGCCGTTCTGCTCGCGCAAGGCTGCCCTCGCGGGCTGGTAGGTCGACGCGAAGAGGTAGCCGCTGTGCCCGTCGGACCGCACCGCCCAACGCAGGACCTCGGGGTCGGCACTGCCGCCTCCGACGGTGGTGGCCATCGCGGCGATCCGGTGGCCGTCCTCCTGGAGCCACAGGTGCTGGGCTCGCAGGTAGTGGTGATGGGCGCGGACCTGCCCGTGCTCGCCGATCGGGGCGGCGAAGTCGTAGGTCACCCGTGGCACGTCGTTCGGGTAGCCCGTGGCGTGGGACTCCTGCTCCGAACCGTGCGCGCCGGTTCGCTGAGATCCGCCTGCGTACATGTAGTAGCCCTGCCAGATCGAACCGCTGCCGACCTTGGCCAGGGCGAGCGCGGCGACGTCGGACGGGGTCACGAGCGGCCTGCGGTGGTAGGCGACGTGCATACCGCCACCCAGCTCGCACGTCGCGAAGGGAACGGCGTCGTCGTTCGTGAGCGGCACGGCACCGGGATCGATGGTGATCCCGTCGAGTGCCTCTCGCAGGTCGGCCCCGACCGAGAGGTCGTCGCGGACCGGGCTGTAGCGGAAGTGGAACGCCGAGAACTCGGGCCACTCGGTCGACTCGTCGTCCCAGAAGCCGTCGGCGTACGCGCTGTACACCGGCAGGAGCGACTCGGGGACCTGTGCGCCACCCCAGCCCGTGGCCGTCCAGATGGGCACGTGAAGTCCGAGCCCTTCGGCGAGCTCGCGGAGCCGGGCCAGGTGCTGGGGCTGGTCGTAGAGCTCGTTCTCGATCTGGACGCCGATCACCGGCCCGCCGTCCGCGTGCGAGAGATCCCGGAGCTGGGCGACGGTCTCGGCGTAGAAGGCGTGCACCAGCGCGAGGTAGTCGGGGTCGTTGGTGCGGGTCGGGAGCTTCCGCTCGACGAGCCAGTCGGGGAAGCCGCCGTACCGTGCTTCGCCATGGGCCCACGGTCCCAGCCGCACGACGACGTCGAGGCCGTGCGTCTGCGCCTCGTCGACGAACGCGCGCAGGTCGAGCTGGCCGTCCCAGCGGAACTGCCCGGGCTCTGGCTCGTGAGCCTGCCAGAACACATACGTCGCGACCGACGTCAGCCCGCCGGCCCGAGCGTGGCCGAGGACGTCACGCCACCGGTTGCGCGGCACGCGCGAGTAGTGGATCTCGCCGGTGACGGGGAACCACGGGTTGCCGGCGCGCTCGATCCACGTGCTGGTCACCTCGATCCGGTCGTCGCCGCTCGGGGACTCACCCACGCGTAGGTGGCCTCGGCGAGGCGCCGTCGGCGTGGTGACCCTCACGTGGTGCGGTGCCACGAGGCCGTTCGAGCGAGCGTCGTCGGTCACGTCTCTCCTTGAGGCGAAGGGTGCAGGCGAAGGCTGGCGCAGGACCTACCAACCGCGTGCCCGCAGGCCCCAGCTGAGGTCCCACGTCTCGTCGGGGGCGAGCCAGCGCAGGCCGAGGCCGGAGTTGAGCGCGTCAGGCGCTGCCGTCATCGGCTCGACGGCGATCGCGCACGTCAGCCCCTGGTCGGAGTCCGGGAACTTGTCCGTAACGTAGACCTGCAGGTACGCGAACGACGTGTCCGTCCAGACCTCGACCGATCGCCCGTCCGCCGCGGTCAGCCGGTGTCGGTACGCGTCGCCTTGTGGACTCAGCGCGTGGTAGCAGGTGTTGACCTCCCGCCCGGCAAGGACCCGACCCTCCCGCAGGTCGACGTCGCCGTCGACCGGGTCGTCGCCCACGGGGATCAGCGTCGCGTCGACGGGGAGGTGGCGCGCAGCGAGCACGGTGAGCTGCAGGTCCTCGGCCGGAGCCGTGCCGACGCGAACGTACGGGTGGGCACCGAGCGCGACCGGCGCCGGTCCCTCCGACAGGTTGCGGATCGTGTGGTCCACGCGCAGGCCGGTCGCCTCGGTGGTGTAGGTCGTGTCGAGCTCGACCTGGAACGGGTAGCCGGGTCTCGGCTCGACCACCGTCGACACCGTGACGCTGTCCGCGCTCGTCGACGTGATGCGGAACGTGGCCGCCCGGACGACGCCATGGATCGCATGTCCCAGCTCCGGCTCGTCGACCTCGAGATGGTGCTCGACGCCGTCGTGCAGCCAGCGTCCGCCGCGCACACGGTTGGGCCAGGGGAACAACAGGGCTCCCGAGCAGCACGGCGCGGGTCCCGCGGCGTCGTAGGTGTGGACGATCGGCTCGCCATCGAGCGTGAGGCTGTGCAGGCCACCGCCGCGCAGGTCGACGGAGGCGCGCGTCCGCCCATCCGATGAGGCCAGGCCGTGCAGCCTTCCGGCCCGGTCGGCCTCCCGCGTGCCGCGCGCGCGGGTCGTCATCGGGCGGACTCCGCTTCCGTCGGTCCGGACAGCTCGCGTCGCAGGTCGAGGGCGCGCAGCCGGCCGGGCTCGCGAACCAGGACCTCGTCGAGGTGCGAGGCGGCGACCCCGCGGTCTCCGCGCAGCGCGGCGACCTGGGCCTCCAGGAGCATCGCTGTCGTGGTCTGGGCCGCCTGCAGGTCGTCCTGGAAGAGGAGGAGCGTCGGCAGTGAGGTAGCGAAGTAGTCGACGGTCGCGGGCGTCGAGCGCAGCCTCTCCGCGTGCTCTGCGAGGTCGTCGACCAGAGCGTCGGCACGGACCGCATCGCCGAGACGGCGCATCGCGAGCACGGCGTAGCAGGTCGTCTCGGAGAGCTCCACCGGCGCCATGCTCCGGAAGTCGCCCGTCGAGCCGGCGGCGCTCGTCCACGCGGCGATCGCGCCGTCGCGGTCGCCTGTGGCGGCGAGCGCGTCCCCGAGCATCAGGTGAAGCTGCGCCGTGTTCGCCAACGGGTGCCTGGCCTCACCGAGGTTCGCGACGGGCTCGAGCGCCGCGCGCACATGCTCCAGCGCGACCTCGGCGTCGCCGTCCTCGAGCGACCGGCGTGCGAGCGCGAGGTGCGCTTCGTCCCAGGCGGAGAGCACTTGTCCCTCGCCGCCCTCCCATGGCTGGAACCACCTGGAGTGGAGGAGCTCGAGAGCGGCGTCTGCACCGCCGGTCGCCGTGTGCAGCTGCGCCAGCTCGACGCTGAGGTCGTCGCGGGCGGCCACGGCGGCACGCTCTCGGGTGAGGAACGCGAGGCGCTGCTCGGGCGTCGCGCCCGAACGCTTGGCCAGCTGGTCGAGCTCGTAGACGAGGCGAGGGTCGCCGGGCGCGACGGCGAGCGCCTGCTCGTAGTGCTCCCGAGCAGCATCCCGGTCCGCGAGGACGTTGAACGCCGCGACGGCGCGGTTCCGCCACACGACGGGGTCGCTCGGGTCGAGCTCGCAGGACGTCCGCCACGCGGCGATCGCGTCGTCGTGGCGGCGCTGGAAGTAGAGCCAGTGGCCGAGGATCGCCCACGCCCGAGCGTCGTGCGGATGGTTCGCCACATGCGCCTGCAGGGTGTCGACGTCGTCGAGGCGCGAGGCCAGGCAGTGCACGGCGGGAACCGTGCGCGCCAGCCCGCGATGCCGCTCGGCAGCATCGCCCTCACCGGCCCGGTCGAGGATCCTGGCGGCGTGCAGGTGCACGAGCGGCCGAACCTCGACCTGCCCCAGCGCGGGCTCGATCCGGGCGGCCTGCTCGAGGAGCCGGACGGCGTCGCTCCAGGAGCCCAACGAGTCGTACTCCAGGGCGACGTCGAGCAGGGTGGGAGCGTCGGTCGCGACGCCCAGTCCCGCCAGGTCGCGGGTCCAGACGTCCAACGGGTCTCGCTCGACAGCGCTCGCAAGCACCGCGGCGGCCTCGGCATCGCGCCCGACGCGGCGCAGCAGGACCGCGAGCGCGCACTGAGCCTGCAGGTTTCCCGGGTCGGCGCCGGCAGCACTGCGGGCGTGGTCGAGCGCAGATCGGTCGCGACCGCGCGCCGCGTCGAGGCGGGCCATCGCCAGGTGTGCTGCGCCCCGCCACGCCTGGTTCCACTGCGCCTTGCCGAACATCTCGTAGGCCTCGTCGAGACGGCCGGTGCGTGCGAGCACCTGGCCGAGGCGGAACGCCGTCTCGCCGTCAGCCGGGTTCGTGTTCAGCCGGGTCTGGCGCGCCAGGGCCGCGCGCAGGTGGTGCTCGGCCTGCGCGTACCGGCCGTCCCGGTACCGTCGCGCGGCCAACGCCGCGTGCGAGCGGTAGTCGCCCTCGTCGCGCCGCAGCGCCTCGAGCCAGTAGGGCTCGGGTGACCTCGTCGCGTGCCGGTACTGCTCCAGGTGGACGCCCGTGAGGTAGAGCTCGTCGACGGAGGGCACGTCCTGCGGTGCCGCGGGCTCCTGCGCAGGCTCGGGCAGGTCGGGTGAGGTGAGGTGCGCACGGGGCCGCCAGGCGATGAGCTCGTCGCCGTCCTGCTCCACGACGACGGTCAGGTCCTCCGGGTTCCACACGGCGGCCAGGTCCACTGCATGCACGATCGGACGATCGGGCGCGGCATCCGTCGTGACGTGCCACAGCGTGTCGCCTCGGGGTCCGACCACACGCACGGTCGTCGCCGCCCGTGCACGGGTCACCGCGGCAGCGACCCGGATGGCCGTGGTCCTCGCGCCCGGGATCACGTCCAGTCGCACGGCGGCCTCGAGGTTGGCCTCGTGGACCGGCCCGGTCTCCTGGATCGGGTACCAGTACTGGCTGAAGGTCTTCGTCTCGCCCGGGGCCAGGAACGTGAAGTCGGGCTGGTTGTCGGTGAAGACTCCGGCCATGAGCTCGACGTAGGGCCCGTCCGTGTCCGTGAGGTTCGCGTCCCAGGCCTTGCCGAACGCGCCGTTGCCCCAGGTCCACTGCTTCTTGCCGGGCGCGACGTGGTGGTCGGCCCAGTGCACGAAGCCCGCGCGGCGGCCGTGGTCGTAGCCCCCGAAGAAGTCGGCCTGCGTGCCCAGCGCCATGTACGAGGTGGGCACCGGGATGTTGCGGTACCAGTCGATCCTGTCGCCGTCCGGGGCGCCTTCGGGGTTCACCGTGTCCTTGCGGGTCGGATAGTCGATCCCGTAGTACGGGCGGTCGGCTGCTGGGAACGCCGTCACTGCGCGCTTGGCGTGGTCGGCCACGGCGTGCACGTCTGTGGGGAAGAACGACTGGTAGTCGTCGTTGACGGCCGCGGCGACGTTCGCCCACCACAGGAAGGTCTGGACCTCGTCGGTGCGGTTGTACAGCCGGGCGCGCAGCTCGATCACCGAGGAGTCCGGGCGCAGGCGGATGCCGTGCATGCCCTTCATCCGGGCGAACGGGTCGTGGTCCGAGCACCACACCGTGACGCCACCGTCGGCCTCGTGCTCGATCGTCGCCTCGACGGGAAGGAATGTCGCAGGGCGGTGGTGCTGCGGCCAGTTGAACTCGACACCGCCCGAGATCCAGGGACCCGCGAGCCCGACGAGCGCCGGCTTGATGACGTTGTTCCGGTAGAAGAAGTCGTACCCGTTGGTCGTGTCCATGCCCACGTGGATGCGCCCGCCGAGCTCCGGCAGGATCATCAGCCGGATCCACGGGTTCTCCAGGTGGATCGCGTCCCACGAGCGGGGCACCTTGGTCGGGCTGATGCGCTCGTGGAACGGCAGCGGGTACACGCGGCCCGACGAGCCCTGGTAGACGCGGTTCTCCAGGAACGCCGGGTACCGGTCCGCGGGATCCGGCAGGTACGTGTCGATCGTGACCGGCTGCCGCCAGGCTGCGACGCCCTGGCCCACGAGGTGGCCGGGCACGGCCGGCAGGACGAGGCGGGACTCTTCTTCGAGCACGTGCAGGACGCTACGTTCCGGCACCGGCGGTGCAGAATGGCAGTTCCTCCGGAAGGTATGGACGAATCGATGAAGTCGTTGCCCGAGCCCCGTGTCCGTCGACCAGAAGGATTCCCCGGTCAGCGGATGCGGGTGCTGCCGCGACCCCTGGTCGCCCGGGCGCTGTCGTCAGCACCGATGTCGCAGCTGCTCGTCACCGACGCCGGCTACTTCCCCCGTGCCTCGTCGCACGGGCGATCCCGCAAGAACGGTGCCGCGCAGCACGTGGTCATCGTCTGCGCGGCAGGTCGGGGGACCTGCACGCTGCCCTCCGGGGTGCACCAGGTTCGGGCAGGTCAGGCGCTGGCCATCCCGGCGGGCCTGCCGCACAGGTACGAGGCGGACGCGGACGACCCATGGACCATCTGGTGGTTGCACCTCGTCGGCCAGCAGGTCCCGCCGCTCCTGGACATGATCGGCGCCACTGCGGACCAGCCGGTCTTCGGCGTCGGCGACCCGGCACGCGTCGTCTCTCTGATCGACACGATCATCCGACGCATGGAGCGCGACGAGACGATGGGCACATTGCTGGCGTCGTCCGGCGCCGCATGGCACGCGATGGCGCTCCTCGCCGCCGACAGGCGCACGATCAGCAGGCAGCAGGCAGACCCGGTCGGGGCGACGATCGAGCACCTGCGCGCGAACGTCTCGACCCGCATCTCGCTCGGTGACCTCGCGGGCATGGCCGGGCTGAGCGTGTCCCACTACTCGGCACTGTTCCGGCGGGCCACGGGCTACGGCGCCCTGGAGTACCAGACCCGCCTGCGCATGGGCGCCGCGCGCGAGCTCCTCGACACCACCGACCGCCCGGTCGCGTCGGTCGCCGCCCAGGTCGGCTTCACCGATCCGCTGTACTTCTCCCGGCAGTTCCGGCGCATCCACGGCATGAGCCCGACCGAGTACCGCTCGCACGACAAGGGCTGAGCCGGCATGGTCACAGTCCGGTAACGACCGGTGTGCAGGCCTTCGCATCGGCGACGTCGATGCCTAGCCTGTGCACGTTCACAGTCTGGCTCGTGCACAGTCGCACGGCCCGGCGCGACGGAGGGTCCTGGACCCCAGCCGGCCCACGGGTGTCGCGATCTCGTTCGGTCGTCGTCACGTCACAGGACCGCTGGACGCACACGCAGCACCGGCTCGACCACGGTCGACGACGACGTACGACCGATGACGCTCGACACGAAGGGACAACGCCGTGTCTTCATTGCCTCGCCGACTCAGGGCCGCCGCCTACCTGGCGTCCTGCTCGCTCGTCCTCGCGGCGGTTCCGGGAGCCGTGCTACCGGCGGCCGCCGACGACCAGGGCCCGGTCGATGCCGGGATCGTCGTGCAGAAGGTCGAGGGGATGCCCGAGGGCTTCATGCGAGGCGTCGACGTCTCCACCGCCCTCTCCCTGGAGGAGAGCGGCGTGACGTTCCGGGACACGGACGGCCAGGTCGCGGACCTGTTCGACGTGCTGGCGGAGTCCGGTGTCACCGACGTGCGGGTGCGCGTGTGGAACGACCCGTGGGACGCGCAGGGCCACGGGTACGGCGCCGGGAACGTCGACGTCGAGCGGGCTGTGGAGATCGGCGAGCGGGCGACTGCTGCAGGCCTCGGCGTGCTCGTCGACTTCCACTACTCCGACTTCTGGGCGGACCCGAGCAAGCAGCAGGCCCCCAAGGCGTGGGCCGACCTCGGGGTCGCCGAGAAGGCAGCTGCTGTCGAGACCTACACGGCTCAGAGCCTGCAGGCGTTCGAGGACGCCGGGGTCGACGTGACGATGGTGCAGGTCGGCAACGAGACGAACAACGGCGTCGCGGGCGTGACCGGCTGGGACGACATGGCGCAGATCTTCTCCGCCGGCAGCGCCGCTGTCCGGGACGTGCTCCCGGACGCGCTCGTCGCCCTGCACTTCACCAACCCGGAGTCGGCGGGCCGGTATGCCGGGTACGCGGCCGAGCTCGACGCGCGGAACGTGGACTACGACGTCTTCGCGTCGTCGTACTACCCGTTCTGGCACGGCACGCTGGACAACCTGACGACGGTGCTGGGCGACGTCGCGACGACCTATGGCAAGAAGGTCATGGTCGCCGAGACGTCGTGGGCTCGGACCCTCGAGGACGGTGACGGACAGCCCAACGTGATCCGCGAGGGCTCGGTCAGCAACCCGGCCTACCCGTACTCGGTGCAGGGCCAGGCGAACGAGGTGCGGGACGTGATGCAGGCCGTCGCGGACGTGCCGGGCGACGCCGGGATCGGCGTCTTCTACTGGGAGCCCGCCTGGCTCCCTGTCGGCCCCCCGAGCGCGCTCGAGGCGAACAAGGTGCTGTGGGAGCGGGACGGCTCCGGCTGGGCGACGAGCTACGTCGGGGAGTACGACCCGGTCGACGCCGGTGCCCGCTACGGCGGTTCCGAGTGGGACAACCAGGCCCTGTTCGACTTCGCGGGGAACCCGCTCGAGTCGCTGCAGGTGTTCCGGTACGTGCTCACCGGTGCGGTCGCCCCGCGGGCGGTCTACTCGATCGAGTCGCCCAGCGTGACGGTCACCGACGGTGACGCCGTGGTTCTCCCCGGCACGGTCTCGGTCACGTACAACGACCTGAGCGCCGTCGACGTCGCCGTGACGTGGAGCGACGCCGTCTCGTGGATCCGCGGACCGGGCGAGTACACGATCGCCGGCGTCACCGCCGACGGCGACGCGGTGAGTGCGACCGTGACGGTGCTGGCGGTCAACGTCGTGCCCAACGGCAGCTTCGAGAACTGGGGCGCCGGCTGGTCGCTCGACTGGAACGTCGCGAACGTCAAGGAGGAGGCGGCGAACGTGCGCAGCGGCGCGATGGCCGTGAACTTCTGGAGCGCCACGGATGCGACCTTCTCCGTGAGCCGTCAGGTCACCGGGGTCGCGCCGGGCGCCTACACGCTCTCGGTGTGGAACCACGGCGCGCCGGAGGTCGCCGGGGTCAGCCTCTCGGCCGCGACGTCGGCGGGTTCCTGGTCCGTGCCGATGCCGCAGACCGGCTGGTCACTCTGGGCGAACCCGACGGTCGACGGCGTGGTCGTCGGGGCCGACGGTGTCGTGACCGTCGCGGTCGGCGGATCCGTCCCTGCGAACGGCTGGGGGTGGTTCGACGACGTCGTGCTGACCCCGAGCACCGGTGCCGTCGCACCCGACACCTCCGCGCTCGACGCCGCGCTCGCGGCTGCGGGTGCCGTCAACCGGGCCTGGTACACGGACGCGTCGCTGGCGGCGCTCGACCACGCGGTGGAGGTCGGGCACGTCGTGCTCGCCGGTAGCTTCGCCGACGACGACGACGTCGCAGCCGCGACGGCGCTGGTGAACGGCGCCATCGCGGGGCTCGAGGTCAGCGATCTCGCAGTCCCGACCGTGACGGCCACGCTGGCAGCGCCCACCGTGAGCACCGTGACGGCTGCGTCGGTCCGGGTGACGGTGGGCGCGGGGGCGTCGGACGCACCGACCGGCCAGGTCACCGTCCACTACGGCTCGCAGTCCGTCGTGGCGACGCTCACGGCGGCGGACGCGGGTCGGCTCACGGTGCCGCTGCCCGTCCTGGCCGCCGGAACCTATGCCGTCTCGGTGGACTACGCCGGTGACGCGGTCGTCGCGCCCGGGACTGCTTCTGCCGGCACGCTCACCGTGGTCAAGCTCGCGTCGACGGTCAAGGCGCACGTGCGCAAGGCCCTCGTCACGACGAGCACCACGGCTGTCGTCGACGTGACGGTCACCTCCGTGCCGGCGGGCACGCTCCCGACGGGGACGGTCAAGGTCACCTACGGCAGTGCCACGAAGGAGGTCGCTCTGACGCAGGCGGACGGAGGTCGGCTCGCGGTCGAGCTGCCGCGTCTGGCGATCGGCCTCTATCCGGTCAAGGTGGCCTACTCCGGCGACGCGGTCGTCGCGGGATCCTCGGCCGCGGCGGGTCTCGTCGTGGTCGTGCGGACACCCCCGGTCGTGAAGGCGCAGCTCGCGAGTGCGAGCGTCACCGGGTCGCAGGCCGCGAAGGTCGACGTCACGGTGCAGGCGGCGGACTTCACGTCGCCGACGGGCACGGTCCTGGTCACGTACGGGTCGAGGTCGACGTCCGTGCCTCTGCGGGCGACCGACGACGGGAGCGTGGCGGTCACGCTCGCGAAGCTGCCCAAGGGCACGTACACCGTGCAGGTCGTCTACGTGAGCAACGACGGCAGGGTCGGCAGTGGTGCCGCGGCGCCGCTGCGGCTGACTGTGCGCTGATCACACGCGCTGGGGTGGTCCGGCGATCCAGGCCACCCCAGCACGTCGCGGCCGGCCCCGAGCACGTCGGGGGCCCGACGGCGGTCCGCTCGTGCCAGCATGAGGCGTGCTGAGCGTGAGCGTGGTCGTCACCGCATTCGACCAGGGTGGACTGGTGGCCGAAGCGGTCGACTCGGTCCTGCGCCAGACCCGCGTCCCGGACGACGTCATCGTGGTCGACGACGGCTCGACCGACGACGAGTCGGTCGAGGTCATCGAGCGGCTCCAGGCGGACGCACGTGTCCGGGTGCTGCGTCAGTCCAACCGCGGCGTCAGCGCGGCCCGGAACGCGGGGATCGCGGCCGCTGGGACCGACCTCGTGGCCGTGCTGGACGGCGACGACCGCCTCGCGCCGACGTTCCTCGAGCGGACGGCCGCGGTCCTGGAGGGCGACCCCGGCGCGCGTGCAGCATCGTCGTGGCTGCGTGCGCACGGCGTGATCGATGCCGTCGTGCGGCCCGGCGGAGGGTCGGCGGTCGACTTCCTGCACCGCAACGCCTGCCCCGCGACCGCGGTCGTCCGCCGCGACGCCTGGCGTGCGTGCGGCGGGTACGACGAGGACATGCGCAGCGGGTTCGAGGACTGGGACTTCTTCCTGTCGCTCGTCGCCGATGGGGGGCACGTCGCCGTCGTGCCGGAGCCGCTCATCGAGTACCGGACGGCGCCCGCCTCCGCGAACCTCCGCTCGATGGACTCACGGCTCGAGCTCTACGGCCGGCTCGTCGACAAGCACCGCGCCGTCTTCGAGCGGCACCTGCGGGAGGTGCTGCTGGCGCTCGAGGCTCGCGCGATGGACGCCGCCGGACGGTGGGAGGACCTGGTGGCCGCGGACCGGTCGCTGCCGGTCGGAGACGTCGAGTACGGCGACGGCGGCATGGCCGCAGCCGTCCGGATCGCGGTCCGCCGGGGGCTGGCGCAACCTACCTAGCGCTCGCGGCCGGGCCGTCGCCCCAGCTCGACCTCACTGCACGAGGGGCCGGTCCACCGTCGCCGAGGTTTCTCTGGTGCCGCGCGGCGCAGGGACGTCGAGGCGGCGCAGCACCAGCAGGGCGATGCCTGCGGACAGGAGCTCGCCGGCGGCCAGGCCGATCCAGGTGCCGGTGGGCCCGGTAGGGCCCAGCACGAGCACGAGAGGGACCTTGACGAGCAGGAGGGTTCCGACGGAGATGACGTAGGACGGTCGTGGTCTGCCCCGGGCCTGGAAGTACGCGGAGACCAGGGGTGTGACGCCGGCGGCGGCGAACCCGATCGCCAGGATGCGCAGGGCGTCGACGGACTCGGAGCGGACGGCGGCGTCGTCGACGAAGGCGGCGATGACGGGCTCGGCGAGGAGCGCGACCGATCCTGCGGCGACGGTGCTGTAGACCAGGGTGGCGCGCAGCGACAGGGTCCGGGCGCGTCGGACGCGTGCGGCGAGCCCGAGACCGACGTTGTACCCGACGATCGGCTGCATCCCCTGGCTGATGCCGAGCTGAGGCATCGCGACGAACGTCTGGATGCGGGAGCAGATCGCGAACGCGGTCAGCGCTGCGGTGGCGGCGGCCACCCGGGACAGGGTGGTGTTGACGACGACGACGAGCAGGGTGGCTCCGAAGCCGGCGAGGAACGAGGGGGCACCGATGCCCACGAGGGTGCGGACCGTGGTGAGGCGCGGACGGAGGTCGGCCCTGCGGATGCGGTAGGGGCGATGCTTCTGGACGAAGAAGAACCACAGGCTCATCGCGGCGGAGACCGCCTGGCCGCCGACCGTCCCCAGGGCTGCACCACGGACGCCGAGGTCCAGGCCGAAGATGAGCAGCGGATCGAGGGTGATCTGGACCGCGACCGGGACGACCCACAGCATCGTGGCGAACCGCATCCGGCCCTCGGCGCGCACCAGGCTGGAGAACCCGGTCGAGACGATCGCGCCGGCCAGGATGACCACGGCGTAGTCGCGTGCGTAGTCGAGTGTGGGGCCGTGGGCGCCGAGCAGGCGCAGGAGCGGCTCGAGCCCGGTCAGCCCGATCACGGTGATCGTGACGGCGGCGGCCCAGAACACGATGAAGGCGTTCCCGGCCGCGCGTGCGGCCGTGCTCGTGTCGCCGGCGCCAAGGTGCCGGGAGACCACCGACGCTGCACCCACCCCGAGGGCGGTCGAGACCGCGCCCAGGGCCAGGAGCAACGGGGCGACGAGGTTGACCGCCGCCATCGCGGTCGTCCCGACGCCGCGGGCGACGAACCAGGCGTTGGTCAGTGCGTAGATCCCGTAGACCCCGACCGCGATGGTGGTCTGGGTGCAGGCGTGCCACAGCAGCCGCCCGACGGGCCGTTCGCCCAGGGCGGCGGCGTCGAGCGTGCGCCGCGTCGGGGCGCCGGGGTCCCGGGGGCTCACGGTTCGGTGAGCTGCCGCATCATCAGGTCGATGTTCTCGCGTGCCTGGTCGTACTGGGTGGTGGTGGTGTGTCCGCGGTAGACGGTCTCGATCGCCATGATCACGACCAGGTGCAGGCAGTACAGCCGCCGGCGAACCTGCTCTCTCGGGGTCAGCTGGTCATGGCCGTAGCCGCGCATGAACGCCGTGGAGTCGCCGAAGTAGGACAGCTGGGTGCCGGCGAAGCCGGCCTCCATCAGCGGGTCCCCGTACAGGGCGCGCTCGTGGTCGATGATCATGACGATCCTGCCGTCGCGGACCATGACGTTGGAGTCCCAGAGGTCCCACTCGACGAACCTCGGCTCGACGACGTCGTCGAGGACGTCGGCGTGCAGAGCGACGACCTTGCGGATCTCGTCGTAGTCCCGGCCGATGTCGACGTTGCGGGCCTCTCCGTCGGCCAGGACATCCTCGACGAGGCCGGTGAACACGACCCGCCACGACGGGTCACCCGGCCCGGCGAGGGGCCCGAACCGGTTCCCTCGGATCGAGTTCAACTCACGGTTGGCAGCGCCGAGCGCCTCGTTGTACGCGTCGCGCTGCTCGGTGCTCAGGTCCTCGACGATGACGCCGAAGTTCTCCGCGTCGACGAACGGCATGAAGAAGTAGTCGGCGTCGACGAGCTCGTGGCTCAGGTCGGCGTGGTCGACCTGCGGGACCGGGACGTCGGTGCGTTCCGCGATCAGCGCCAGCGAGGCGAGCTCGATGCGCATCGCGCCGCGCTCGGCGGTCATCACCGGCACGTCACGCGGCGGTGCGATCTTCAGGGCCACGTTCCGGCCGTCGCGCAGCACGATCCGGTACGCGACGTTGAACCAGCCGTGCCCCAGCTCCTCGAGCCAGGCGTCCGGCTCGCCGGTGGGCACCTGCTCGGCGCCGTAGGCACGCTCGACCATCGCGCTCAGGGTCGCGGGCGTCTGGCGGTTCTTCGTGATGCTCTCCATCGAGTCCTCATCGTCGTGCGGCGGCGTGCGTGGTCCTGGGGCGACCTCGACGTCGAGGTTCAGCGTGGAGGTGGCGGTCCGGTGCTCGCCCGGACGATGAGCTCCGTGGGCACGACGGTCAGGGCCGGCGGGGGCACGGACCGCAACCGGAGCTGACCGAGGACGAGGGTGATGAGTGCGCGGCCGATGGCGTGGAAGTCCTGCCGGACCGTCGTCAGAGGCGGTGACGTCCAGCCGGCGACGGCGATGTCGTCGAAGCCCACCACGGACACGTCGTCGGGCACGCGGCGACCGGCCTCGTTCAGCGCCCGCACCAGGCCGAGCGCCATCTCGTCGTTGGCGCAGAACACGGCGGTGACGTCGGGGTCGGCCGCGAGCCGCAGTCCCGCCTCGTAGCCGTCGTGCGCGCTCCAGTCTCCGTACACCGGCTCGGGCGGACGGATCCCGGCTTCCAGGAGGCATCGGCGCCACGTGCCGCTGCGCACCAGGGCGTGCTCCGAGTCCCGCGGCCCAGCGAGGTGGTGCACGGTGCGGTGTCCCAGGCCGAGCAGGTGTCGCATCGCGTCCTCGCTGCCCTGGACCTGGTCGGCGGTGACGGTGGGGTAGTGGCCCGCGAACTTGGAGAAGGACACCGCAACGGGCATGCCCGCGGGGAGCGCCAGCGTCGCCGGCGACGCCTGCTCGGCCCGCATGATGACGAGCCCGTCGATGGCCTGGTGCGAGATGCGGTGCGCCGCGCTGTCCCAGCTCTCCCGAGCGGGGTTGCGCACGTGCAGGAGCGTGACGGAGTAGTCCTCGAGCGCGGCGGCTTCGACCAGGGCCTCGACGGTGAGGGCCTCGCCGGTGCGCTGGAAGCCGGTCGAGAGCACTCCGATGGCCCCGAACGTGCCGTTCCGCAGCGCCTGTGCCGCCCGGTTCGGCGAGTACCCGAGCTGGTCCATCGCGTGCACGACTTTCGCGCGGGTACTCGGTCGGACCGAGTCGGCGCCGGTCGAGACGCGCGACACCGTCTGCGGCGAGACACCGGCAAGACGGGCGACGTCGCCGATCGAGGGGCCCGAGCGGCGACGGCCGGGCGCAGGCGCAGTTGTCATGGCGCGATGCTAGTGGTACGGAGCGATGGTGACGTCACCATATTGCCCACCACGCCGGAAAATGCATGCCTTTCCGTTACCAAAGCGTCGCCGAACGAGGCGCCAACCGCTGCTATGGTGACGTCACCAAACGCCAGAGAGGGTCGAGTGACGCGGTTGTCGCTCATGGTCGGTGTGGACCGGACCCCTCGGGCGTGGAGCTGATAACCGCCTCACCCAGAGCACGGTGCACGACCTCCAACAGCACAGTCGACCTTTCCCGGTCACTCGCCGCGATGTCGCGGCGGGGCAGCGGGAGCCGGCGGCTCGGCGCGAGCCGGCGGCGGTCCACGGGACGACCAACAGCACGAAGGGACTACCCGATGAAGAAGACACGCACGCTCGGCGCGCTGGGCGCCGTCTTGTCGCTGAGCCTTGCCCTTGCCGCTTGCAGCGGCGGGGACGGCGGCTCCGGCGGGGACGAGACGGCTGCCGCGAGCGGTGGTACCTGCGACGAACTGACGGTGTGGGCCTGGGACCCGGCGTTCAACATCTACGCCCTCCAGGAGGCCGAGAAGGTCTACCAGGCCGATCACCCGGACTTCAAGCTCAACATCGTCGAGACGCCCTGGGACGACCTGCAGACGAAGCTGACCACGCTGGCCCAGTCGGGCGAGACGGACCAGCTGCCGGACATCTTCCTGATGCAGAACAACGCGTTCCAGAAGAACGTCATCAACTACCCGGACATCTTCGCCGACTTCGCCGACTCCACGGTCGACTTCAGCGAGTTCCCCGAGTCCGTCGTGTCGTACTCCACGGTCGACGACACCAACTACGGCGTGCCGTTCGACAACGGCACCGCGATCGGCGCGTACCGGACCGACATCCTGGAGCAGGCCGGCTACACGGTCGACGACTTCACCGACATCACGTGGGACGAGTTCCTCACGATCGGCGAGGACGTGCTGGCCAAGACCGGCAAGCCGATGCTCACGGGTCAGGCCGGCTCCTCCGACACGATCATGATGATGCTGCAGAGTGCGGGCGCCAGCATGTTCGACGACGAGGGCAACCCGACCATCACCGACAACGAGGCCCTGCTGGCCGCCATCGACATGTACCAGAAGCTGGTCAAGTCCGGTGTCTATGTCGAGGTCAACTCCTGGGACGAGTACATCAACACGATCGTGAACTCGAACACGGCCAGCGTCATCAACGGCGTGTGGATCTCCGGCTCGATCCAGTCCGCCGCGGACCAGTCCGGCAAGTGGGCCGTCACCAACGTCCCGAAGCTCGAGGGTGTCAAGGGCGCGACCAACTACACGGCGAACGGCGGCTCGTCCTGGGCCACCAGCGCAGGCCCCAACAGCCAGTGCGCGGACGACTTCCTCGCCGCGACGTTCGCCGGCTCGACCGCCTTCTACGACACGATCCTCCCGGCCTCCGGAGCGCTCGCCAACTGGCTCCCGGCTGGTGACTCGGACGTCTACAGCCAGCCGCAGGAGTTCTTCGGCGGGCAGCCGATCTACGCCGACGTCCTCAAGTTCGCAGCGAAGGTTCCCAGCAACAACACGGGCGCCTACTACTACGAGGGTCGCGACGCCGTGAGCGTCGCCATCACCAACATCATGAACGGGGCCGACCCGAAGACCGCGCTCGCGGAGGCGCAGTCGACCGTCGAGTTCGCCATGGGGTGACCTCAGGGCGGGCGGCGGATGCCACTTCCAGGGCTCCGCCGCCCGCTTTTCCGCCCTGTTCGTCACCTGCGAAGAAGAGGTGAGCTGCTCATGTCCGCTCCCACCGCACCGACCGAAGGTCGCGCGCCGAGCGCGCCGCCCGTCGGGACGAAGAAGTCCCGGCCGTCCAAGCCGCCCAAGGCGCCGCCCCTGTCGGCGATAGCGCGCCGCCGCAGCCTGACGGGCTGGGCGTTCATCCTGCCGGCCGCAGCCATCATCGTGCTGGTCAACTTCTGGCCCATGATCAACGCGTTCTTCCTGTCGCTGAAGACGGGACGCGGGACGAGGCTCACCTGGGCAGACCCGCTCTGGCTGAACTACCAGCGCCTGTTCCAGGACGACAACTTCCGGCTGACGCTGAGCACGACCTTCATCTTCCTGATCGTCCAGGTGCCGATCATGCTTGGCATCGCCATGGTGCTGGCAAACCTGCTCAATGCGCCGTGGCTGAAGTACAAGGCATTCTGGCGCACGGCGATCTTCCTGCCGTGCGCGGTGGGCCTGGTGTCGTACTCGCTGGTGTTTCGGCAGATGTTCGCGACGGACGGACTCGTCAACGACCTGCTCATCAACACCGGGATACTCGACGATCCCGTCAACTGGCTCGGCCAGACGGGCACCGCGCGGCTGGTGATCATCCTCGGGCTGCTGTGGCGCTGGACCGGCTACAACATGATCTTCTTCCTGGCCGCCCTGCAGAACATCGACCGGTCCACCCTGGAGGCCGCCCGCGTCGACGGTGCGAGCGGGTTCAAGACCTTCTGGTACGTGACGATGCCGCAGCTCAAGCCGATCATCCTGCTCTGCGCGATCCTGTCGACCAACGGCACGCTGCAGATGTTCGACGAGTCGTACAACCTGACCAACGGCGGCCCCGGCAACACGACGATGTCGGTGTCGATGTACCTGTACAACGTGTCGTTCCGCAACAGCCCGAACTTCGGGTACGCGGCCGCCATCTCCTACGCGATCCTCATCATCGTGGCCGTCCTGGCCGCCATTCAGCTGAAGGTGGGCGACAAGCGTGACTAAGACAACCCTGCGCCGGATTCCCGCGTACGCATTCCTGTCGGTCGCCGTCATCCTGTCGGTCTTCCCGCTCTACTTCATGACGGTCTCGGCGACGAACACGAGCAACGAGGTCGTGGCGTCCAAGCTGCTGCCGGGCAGCAACCTCGTCGAGAACTTCCAGTCGCTCGTCGACTCCCAGCCTCTGTGGACGGCGGCGTACCACTCGTCGCTCAACGCCATCGTGACCACCGTGCTCGCCCTGGTCCTGTGCTCGATCGCCGGGTACGCGTTCGAGATCTACCACTCGCGAGCCAAGGACGCCGTCATGGCGATCCTGCTCCTGGCGATCATGATCCCGTTCGCGGCCACGATGATCCCGTTGTTCCGCCTCTTCGCGCAGGTGGGCCTGGTCAACTCGACGACCGCGGTCGTCCTGCCCCTGATCGCGACGCCCTTCCTGATCCTGCTGTTCCGGCAGGCCTCGCGGACGTTCCCGCACGAGATCATCGAGGCCGCGCGCCTCGACGGGCTGGGCGAGGTGAGCATCTTCGCGCGCATCTACCTGCCGACGATGAAGCCCACCCTCGCTGCCGCGGGCGTCATCACGTTCCTGTTCTCGTGGAACAACTTCCTGTGGCCGAAGGTGATCCTCGTCGACAACGCCTACCAGACCTTGCCCATGCTCCTGTCGAACATGCGCGCCGGGTACGTCACCGACTACGGGAGCCTCATGCTCGCCGTGCTCATCGTCTCGGTGCCGACGATGGTCGTCTTCCTCGCGCTGCAGCGCCACTTCGCCGAGGGCGTCACGGGGGCCATCAAGTGACCTTCGATCTCGCCCGCATCGCCGACCCCGAATACGTCAAGGAGAACCGGCTCGACCCGCACTCCGACCACCGGTGGTTCGCCTCCTCGCACGAGGCGGTCACCGGGACGAGTTCGTTCGAGCAGTCGCTCAACGGGCTGTGGAAGCTGCACTACGCGAAGAGCCCTGCCCTCGTCGTTCCCGGCTTCGAGCGGGTGGACGTCGACGACTCCGGCTGGGACGACGTGCCGGTGCCCGCCCACGTGCAGCTGCTCGGCTACGACCGCCCGCAGTACACCAACGTGCAGTACCCGTGGGACGGCTACGAGCAGCTCGAGCCGGGGGAGGTACCGCAGCGGTACAACCCCGTGGCGACCTACCGCCGGACCTTCACGCTCGAGCACCCGCTCGAGCCCGGAGAGCGGCTGAGCGTCAGCTTCCACGGCGCCGAGAGCGCCGTCGCCGTGTGGCTGAACGGCTCCTACGTGGGCTACGGGACGGACTCGTTCACCCCGTCGGAGTTCGACCTCACCGACGCACTGGTCGACGGTGAGAACGTCATCGTGGCGCAGGTGGTCCGGTGGAGCGCCGGCTCATGGATCGAGGACCAGGACTTCTTCAGGTTCTCGGGCCTGTTCCGGGACGTCGTCCTGTACCGCCGGCCCACCGTGCACGTCGAAGACGTCACCGTGGTGACCGACGTCGCCGACGACCTCTCCGAGGCGACGGTGCGGGTGCGCGTCGTGCTCGCCGGCGAAGGCAGCGTGGACGCCAGGATCGCCGGTGCCGGACAGCTCGGTGGCGACGACGAGCTCGTGGTCCGCATCGAGAGCCCGCGACTGTGGAGCGCCGAGGACCCGCACCTGTACGACCTCACGCTCGACGTGTACGACGGGTCGGGCCGCCTGACGGAGCACGTCCCCGTGCGGGTGGGGGTGCGCCGGTTCGGCATCGAGGACGGCCTGCTGAAGGTCAACGGGTCCCGCGTGGTCTTCAACGGGGTGAACAGGCACGACTTCGGCCTCCAGGGTCGCGTGATGACCCGTGAGCAGACCGAGGCCGACATCCGGCTCATGAAGCGGCTGAACATCAACGCGGTGCGGACCAGCCACTACCCGAACAACTCGTTCTTCTACGAGCTGTGCGACGAGTACGGCCTGTACGTCATCGACGAGATGAATCTCGAGTCGCACGGCATGTGGGACCGCGTCGCCAGAGGCGGGGTGGGGATCGAGGAGGCGTTGCCCGGGGACCGCCCGGAGTGGCTGCCGACTCTTCTCGACCGCGCCGCGAGCATGCTGGAGCGGGACAAGAACCACGCGAGCATCGTCATGTGGTCGTGCGGGAACGAGTCGTTCGGCGGGACGGGCATCCTGAAGGTCGCGGAGTACTTCCGTGGCGCAGACTCCCGGCCGGTGCACTACGAAGGCGTCCACTGGGACCCCCGGTACCCGCAGACGACCGACGTCGTGTCGCGGATGTACGCGCCGGCCGCCGAGATCGAGGAGTTCCTCGCGACGCACCGTGACAAGCCCTACCTGCTGTGCGAGTACGCCCACGCGATGGGCAACTCGTTCGGGGCGGTCCACAAGTACGTCGACCTCGCCTACCGTGAGCCGCTGTTCCAGGGCGGGTTCATCTGGGACTTCGCGGACCAGGCGCTCCGGCGTACCGACCCGAGCGGCCGTGAGTATTTCGGATACGGCGGGGACTTCGGTGACGCGCCGCACGACTCCGACTTCAGCGGCAACGGCATCGTCTTCGCCGATCGCACCCTCAAGCCGCTCGCGCAGGAGGTGCGCTACCTCTACCAGGGCTACCGGCTCTCGGTGGACGGCGACAAGGTCACGGTCGAGAACCGTCACCTCGCCACCCCGTCGTCGGCGCACGAGTGCGTGGTGACCCTCGCCCGGGAGGGGCGGGTGCTGCAGGAGGAGGTGCTCGAGACGGCCGTCGTCCCGGGGACCTCGCAGATCTACGCGCTCCCCGTCACCGTGCCGACCGCACCCGGGGAGTACACCGTCGACGTGTCCTTCCGACTGCGACGCACCACCCGCTGGGCCCCGGCCGGGCACGAGGTGGCGCACGAGCAGGCGGTCGTGGTCGTGCCCGGTTCCACGCCGACCCGCCGCGCCGCCGCGCCGGAGGTCGTGTACGGCATCCACAACGTGGGCGTGCGGGGGCGGCACTTCACCGCCTTGTTCTCCCGGCTGCACGGTGGGCTGCTCTCGTACCGCTACGGGCTGACCCCGGACGGTGGCCGTGAGCTGCTGCGCTCCGTTCCCCAGCCGTGCTTCTGGCACGCGCCCACGTCCAACGAGAGCGGATGGGGCGCACCGGCGCAGGACGGCGCGTGGCTTCTCGCCAGCCGGTATGCCAAGGCCGTTCGCGGTCCCGACCAGCCCGTCGTCGAGCAGACGGACGCCGGGGTCCGCGTCCGCTTCCGGTACGAGCTGCCCACCTCGCCTGCGGGGGAGTGCGAGCTCTCCTACCTCGTGGACGGTGACGGGCGCGTCGAGGTGACCCTCACGGTGCGACCTGGCGCGGGTCTGTCAGACATGCCGGAGCTCGGGCTCCTCCTGGTGACCGACCCCGCGTTCCGCAACCTGCGCTGGTACGGGGACGGGCCCGAAGAGTCCTACGTCGACCGTCGAGCGGGCGCACGCCTGGGTGTCTGGGAGGCCGACGTCCGTACCTCGCTCACGCCCTACCTGCGTCCGCAGGAGGCGGGCAGCCGGACCGGCGTGCGCTGGGCGACCGTGACGGACGAGCAAGGTGCGGGCCTGCGGCTGGAGTCGGACCAGGGCATGGAGCTGTCGGCCCTGCCGTGGACGCCGTTCGAGATCGAGAACGCCGCGCACCACACGGAGCTGCCGCCGATCTATCAGACGGTGCTGCGTCCAGCGCTCCAGCGGCGTGGGGTCGGTGGCGACGACTCCTGGGGAGCGCAGACCCATGCCGAGTACCGACTTCCTACGGAGACCGAGCTGACGTTCCGGTTTGCGTTCCGCGGGCTCCTCTAGGCCTGGACCGGGACGTTGCCGACGGGGGTGCATGCACTCCCGTCGGCAACCGGTACACCGCCGCCGGCGACCGTAGCCACGCCACCTCCCCTGACCTCGGGGCGGACCCGCCCGGCGAGCGGGGGAGGAGGACAGGCGCAGATTCCACCACCACGGAGAGAGAGCATGCTGTGCAGCACGACCGAGTGCGCTTCGGCGCGGCGTACTACTACGAGTACGCGGGTCCGGGGCAGGACCCGAAGCCGGAGACGCTGGAGCGGGACCTCGACCTGATGAAGGACGCGGCCTTCTCGGTGATCCGGGTGGGGGAGTCGGTCTGGTCCACGTGGGAGCCCGACGAGGGCAGGTTCGAGCTGGACTGGCTCGAGCCCGTCCTCGACGCAGCACTGGCCCGGGGGATCGACGTGGTCATCGGCACGCCGACGTACGCGCTGCCCATGTGGATGGTCCGGCGCTACCCCGAGGTCGCCGGCGAGGACCGCACGGGCAGCCCGATGGGCTGGGGAGCGCGGCAGGAGGCGGACTTCACGCACCCGGTGTTCCGGCTCTACGCGATGCGGATCCTGCGCAAGATCGTCGAGCGCTACCGGGACCACCCGGCCGTGATCGGCTTCCAGGTGGACAACGAGCCCGGGGGACACCTCCTGCACAACCACGGGGTGTTCCAGCGGTTCGTCGACCACCTACGGCACACGTACGGCGACGTCGAGACCCTGAACCGGGAGTGGGGGCTGGTGTATTGGTCGCACCGGCTGTCGTCGTGGGCGGACCTGTGGACCCCGGACGGCAACGCCCAGCCGCAGTACGACCTCGCCTGGCGCGAGTTCCAGGCGAGGTTGACCACCGAGATGATCGACTGGCAGGCCCGAGCGGTCCGCGAGCTCGCCCGCTCCGACCAGTTCGTCACCACCTGCATCTCCTACGACCGCCCGGCCCTGGAGGACGCGGATCTCGCCTCCGTCCTCGACGTCACCAGTGGGAACCCCTACTACCGCATGGCTGACGGGCTCGCGCACCCCAGCGCAGCGGTCGTGCCGCAGTACTGGACGACCAACGGCACCTGGACCCTGTTCCAGTCGGGCGACGCGATGTTCTCGAGTCGCGGCGAGCCGTTCCTGGTGACCGAGACGGATGCCCAGGCGATCGGTGGACCGAGCACCAACTACCCGGCCTACCCGGGCCAGTGGCGCCAGGCAGCCTGGGCGCTCGTCGCGCGGGGTGCGCGGATGGTCGAGTACTGGCACTGGCACACGCTGCACTACGGCACGGAGACGTACTGGGGCGGGATCCTGCCGCACAGCGGGCGCCCGGGTCGGGCCTACGACGAGATCGCCCGGCTGGGTGCTGAGCTCGCCCGCGCGGGTGGCGCGATCGCCGATGCGACGCCCGACGCCGACATCGCGATCCTGAGCTCGACGAAGGCGCGGTTCGCGCTGGCGGCGCAGCCGCCGCTGCAGCTCGGCGACGGCACCGAGGACGCCAACAGCTACCCGCGGATCGTCGCGGCGTTCTACCGGGGCGCGTTCGACGCCGGGCTGCAGGTGCGCGTGGTGCGCCCGCGCTACCTCTTCGACGACGAGCCGGCGGAGGCGGCCCGCGCGCACCCGGTCCTGGTGGCGGCGGGCTACTACCCGGCCTCCGACCGCGACCTCGACTGGCTGCGCCGGTACGCCGAGGCAGGCGGGCACCTCGTCGTCGGGCCACGGACGGGGTATGCGGACGGTGAGGCACGCGCGCGGGCCGAGACCCAGCCCGCTCGCCTGTCCGAGCCCGCCGGGGCCTGGTACGACGAGTTCTGCAACCTCGACGAGCCGGTCCCGGTGCGTGGGTCCGCCGCCTTCCCGCTCGCCGAGGGCGCGGCGGCGACGGCCTGGGCGGAGTGCCTCGTGCCGGACGGCGCGGACGTCCTGGCCACCTACGACCACCCGCACCTGGGCACCTGGGCCGCGGTCACCACGCGGGCGTACGGCGCCGGCCGGGTGACGGTCGTCGGCACGGTGCCGGACCTGACCCTTGCCCGCAGCCTCGCGCACTGGCTGGTCCCGACACCGCTCGCGGGCTGGTCCGACCTGCCACCGAGCGTCACCGTCCACAGCTCGTCCCGTTCCGACGACGCGCGCGTGCACGTCGTCCACAACTGGTCCTGGGAGGCCACCGTGGTAACCGTTCCGACCGACCTGGACGTCATCGCGGCGCCGCACGGGTCCTCCCCGACCCCGACCCGGTTCGCCGCGGGCGACACCGTCACGCTCGGCGCGTGGGACGTGCTCGTGGCGGTGACCCGGTGAGCGCGCGCTGGACCGGCCCCTGGCCCACCGAGGGCATCGCGTTCGGGGCGGACTACAACCCGGAGCAGTGGCCCGAGGAGGTCTGGGCGGAGGACATCGCGCTCATGCGCGAGGCGGGCGTGAACCTGGTGAGCGTCGGCATCTTCTCCTGGGGCGAGCTCGAGCCCGAGGAGGGTCGGTTCGAGTTCGGCTGGCTGGACCGGGTCCTGGACCTGCTGCACGAGGCCGGGATCGGGGTGGACCTGGCGACGCCGAGCGCGGCGCCGCCGGTGTGGCTGCACCTCATGCACCCGGAGATGCTGCCGGTGGACGCCGACGGCCTGCGGTTCACGCACGGCAGCCGCGAGTCGTGGTGCGTGAGCTCGCCGGTCATCCGGCACCACGCCACGCGGATCGCCCGGGTGGTCGCCGAGCGGTACGGCCACCATCCCGCGGTGAAGATGTGGCACGTCTCCAACGAGCTCGCCTGCCACAACGGGCGCTGCTACTGCGACGTGTCCGCAGCCGCGTTCCGCGACTGGCTGGGCAAGGAGTATGCGGACGTCGACGCGCTCAACCTGGCGTGGGGGACTACGTTCTGGGGGCAGCGCTACTCGTCCTTCGAGCAGATCCTGCCGCCCCGACGCACCACCACGATCCCGAACCCCGGGCACCGGCTCGCGTTCGAGCGGTTCTCCTCCGACGCGTTCGTCGCGCACCTCGAGGCCGAGGCGGCGGTGCTGCGCGAGGTGACACCGCACCTGCCGGTCACCACCAACTACATGGTCATGGGCGACTTCCACCAGATCGACTACACGCAGACCACGCCGTTGGTCGACATCGTGTCCAACGACCACTACCTCTGGGGCGAGGACCCGCGTGGGTGGGCGGAGCTCGCCTTCAGCGCCGACCGGACGCGCGGGCTGGACGGGGGCCACCCCTGGATCCTCATGGAGCACTCCACGAGCGCCGTCAACTGGCAGCCGCGCAACATCGCCAAGGAGCCCGGGCAGATGCTGCGCAACGCGCTGCAGCATGTCGCCCGCGGCTCGGACGGGGTGCTCTTCTTCCAGTGGCGGCAGTCGCGCGCCGGTGCGGAGAAGTACCACTCCGGGCTGGTGCCGCACGCCGGACGCGACTCTGCGCTGTTCCGGGACGTCGTCGAGCTGGGGGCCACCCTGGGCCGGCTCGCCGAGGTGCGGGGGAGCGAGGTCGAGCGGGCCCGCGTGGCGCTCCTGTGGGACACGCAGGCGTGGTGGGCGGCCGAGCTCGAGGCTCACCCCACCGTCGACCTTCGCTACCTCGACCTGGCCCGGCGCATGCACGGCGCGCTGCTCGACGCGGGCGTCGCGGTGGACGTCCTGCCGGCCGGGTCGACGCTCGACGCCTACGACGTCGTCCTGGTGCCCACGCTGTATCTCGCACCGGAGGACCTCTCGGACCGGCTGACCGAGGTCGTGGCTCGGGGCGGGCAGGTGCTCGTCTCGTACTTCTCGGGCATCGTCGACGCCTCGGACCGGGTCATCCTGGGCGGGTACCCCGGGGCGTTCCGGGACCTGCTGGGGGTGCGTGTGGAGGAGTTCGCGCCGCTGGCGGCCGAGGGGACCACGACGTTGAGCGACGGGAGCACCGGAGAGGTCTGGACCGAGCGCATGACGTTGACGGGCGCCGAGGCCCTGGCGAGCTACGTCGACGGACCGTCGGCGGGCGGTCCTGCGGTCACGCGCCGGAGCACGCGGTCGGGCGGTGCCGCGTGGTACCTGTCGACCCGCCTCGACGACCGGTCCCTCGCCGATCTGCTCGGACGCGTGCTCGCGGCCTCCGGCGTCTCGTCCCTCGTCCCGTCGCCGGATGGCCTGGAGGTCGTCCGTCGGACGAGCGCTTCCGGCAGCTGGCTGTTCGCGCTCAACCACACCAGCACGGTCATGCCTCTGCACGCCTCCGGGCACGACCTCGTGGCTGACCGACGTCACGAGTCTGGGGAGGGCGTCCCAGCGCTGGGCGTCGTCGTCGTCCGAGAAGATTGAGCACGCTCGAGGACGTCCGCGACGGTACGTCCGCGATCAGGCGCTGTCGGTGATCCCGTTCCCCTAGAGTCTCGTGCGATGGGACCGACGACCGCGCCGCGCAGACGCCCGACGATCCGCGACGTGGCGGCTGCGGCGGGCGTGTCCCGGGGGACGGTCTCGCGCGTCATCAACGGGGGGCACTGGGTGTCCCCGGACTCGCTCGCGGCCGTCCAGGAGGCGATCCGCACCACGGGGTACTCGGCCAACCAGCACGCGCGGAGCCTGGTCACCGGACGGTCGAACTCGGTGGCGTTCCTGCTCACGGAGCCGCAGCACCTGCTGTTCGAGGACCCCACGTTCTCGATCCTGCTGCGGGGGGCCGCCCAGGCGCTGGCCGCCCGCAGCATGCCGCTCCTGCTCATGGTCGCGGGCACCCCCGAGGAGCAGAAGCAGGTGTCGTCCTACGTCGGCGCCGGGCACGTCGACGGGGTGCTCGCGATCTCCTCGCACAGCGGCAACCAGCTGCTCGACGCGCTCGTGCAGCAGGGCATCCCGATGATCGCCTGCGGCATCCCGCTCGGCTTCGAGGGCAGCCTCGGCTACGTGGCCGCCGACGACGTGGGCGGCGGGCGGCGCATGACCCGGCACCTGCTGGACCTCGGGCGCACCAGGATCGCGACGATCACCGGACCGCTGGACACCCCCGGGGGCCGCCTGAGGCTCGAGGGGTACCGGGAGGAGCTCGGTCCGCTCTACGACGAGGCGCTGGTGGTCCACGGTGACTACACGCGCGACGGCGGTGCCGTCGGCATGCGCACGCTCCTGGAGCGGCGACCGGACCTGGATGCGGTGTTCGTGGGCTCCGACCTGATGGCCGCCGGCGCCCTGCAGGTGCTCCGCGAGGCCGGCAGACGCGTCCCGCAGGACGTCGCCGTCGGAGGGTTCGACGACTCCGGGCTGGCCGCCACGCTCGACCCGCCGCTGACCACGATGCGGCAGCCGCTCGAGCGCATCGCCGGCGAGATGGTGCGACTGCTCATCGAGCTGGTCGAGGGCGGGGAGCCCGCGGCCGTCACGCTGCCGACCTCGCTCGTCGTGCGCGCCAGCACCGGACCGGTCCCCCCGACGGATTCCTGACCAGCATCACGCCTCGATGCGCAGCTCCACCCAGGCGATGGGCGGGACGGTCATCACGAGGGTGCGGCCCTCTCGCACGACGTCGAGGTCGTGGAGCCGTACCCGGTCGGGGTCTGCGAGGGTGTTCGCGGCGAGAGGGTCGTCGTCGGTGAGCACCTGCGCCCGGATCGTCGCGGTCTCGAGCGCGTCGCCGATCGCGCTGACGTCGATCCGGATCTGGGTGGCCTGGTCGACAGAGCGGTTGACAGCGTGGACCGTGTAGCGCCCGGCGGTCTCGTCGTACGAGCCGACGCCGTCGACGACCGGCACGTCGCCGAGGCCGGGCGACGGGTAGGTGGGGGACCGCACGGCGAGGTCGAGGGCGGTGCCGCGCGCGTGCGCGGAGGTTGCCGCGAACGGGAAGAACGTGGTCTGGCGCCAGGCGGGGCCGCCGGGCTCGGTCATGATCGGGGCGATGACGTTGACGAGCTGTGCCAGCGACGCGCTCGTGACGCGATCGGCGTGCCGGAGCAACGTGATGAGCAGGCTGCCGAAGACGACGGCATCGGTGACGGTGTAGACGTCTTCGAGCAGGCGGGGCGCCTGGGGCCAGTTGTCGACGCCTTCGATGCGGTCGACGTTCTCGAAGCGGCTGTTGTACCAGATGTTCCACTCGTCGAAGGAGATGTTGATCGTCCGGTCGCTGCCGCGCACCTCCTTGACGTGGTCGGCTGTCGCGACGACCGTGCGGATGAAGCGGTCCATGTCGACGCCCGAGGCAAGGAAGGCGGCGCGGTCCCCCTTGTCCTCGTAGTACGCGTGGCAGGAGATGTAGTCGACCGCGTCGTACGCGTGGCCGAGAACGACCCGCTCCCACTCCCCGAACGTGGGCATCGAGGAGCTGGACGATCCGCAGACGACCAGCTCCAGGTCCGGGTCGAACTGCTTCATCGCCTGGGCTGTCTGCGCGGCAAGCTTTCCGTAGTCGTCGGCGGAGCGGTGCCCGATCTGCCAGGGTCCGTCCATCTCGTTGCCCAGGCACCAGATCCGCACGTCGAACGGCTCGGAGCGTCCGTTCGCGATCCGTTGGTCGGCGAGCGCGCTGCCCTTTCTCAGGTTGGCGTACTCGAGCAGCTGCAGGGCCTCGGCGGTGCCGCGCGTGCCGAGGTTGACCGCGAGCATCAGCTCGCTGCCGACCGCGTCCAGCCAGGCAGCGAACTCGTGCAGGCCGATCTCGTTGGTCTCGGTGGAGTGCCAGGCCAGGTCGAGGCGGCGCGGGCGCTGCTCGCGAGGTCCGACGCTGTCCTCCCATCGGAACGCCGAGACGAAGTTGCCGCCCGGGTAGCGGATCGCGGACACGCCGAGCTCGCGGACCAGCTCGATCACGTCCTTGCGGAACCCGTCCTGGTCCGCCAGGGGGTGGCCGGGCTCGTAGATGCCGTTGTAGACGGCGCGGCCCAGGTGCTCGACGAACGAGCCGTAGAGCCGGGGGTTGATGCGGCCGATCGTGGCGTCGGGCCTGAGGGTGAGGTGAGCGATGTGCATGGGGCTATTCCCTCGGTCGGGTCGTCGTGCGGTTCTGGGAGGCGTGCTGGCGGTAGCGGGAGGCGACGGGGTTGGCGACCCGCAGCAGCCCGTCGGGGCTCTCGACGAGGTCGTGCAGCCCCATGGGCAGGAGGTGGTCGGCCCGGGGCCGGTCGCTGTGCCGCCAGGTCCACTCGTACATGTCGAAGAGCGGCCACCACGTGTAGCCGACGAGGTCGGCACCTTCGGCCCGCATGGCGTGGGCGAGAGCGACGGAGTCGTCGAGCCAGCGCAGGCGCTCGGCCACGGTGCCGGTCACGCAGGTCTCGGTGATCATGACCGGCGCGCCGTACCGGGACGCGAACGTGGTGATCGCCTCTCGGAGCCCGTCCGTGCCGCGGTCGACGCTCGGGCGCGGGTCGACGAATCCGCCGGCGTGCTGCACGCCCGGCTCGAACAGCTCCGTGGAGTGCCGGGGGTAGTAGTTCACGCCCATGACGTCGGGTTGCACCGCGTGAGCGGCGAACCAGGCCAGGGTGTCGTCCCCGGCCGCCTCGGCGATGACTTCGCGCAGGGGGTGGTCACGATCGACGCGGCCCGTGACCAGGTCTTCGATGAGGTGGACCTGGTGGCGCAGACGGGTCGCCTCGACCCGGTGCTCCGGTGCCGTGTCGTCCCCGACGAAGCCCATGGCGGCGTCGACGTGCACGAACGTGGCGGCGGCGCCGACGGCGTCGAGGATCGCCCGCTGGGTGCTCACGAAACCTTGCGCGAGGTTGATCGCGATCCGCGTGAACCCGTCGGCTCCCTGCAGGTAGGGGGGCCAGTACCCGTACTCGCCGCAGAACAGGGCGTGCACGACCGGCTCGTTGACCGGGGTGTAGTCGCTGACCCGGTCGGCGAACCGCTCGGCGAGACGGTGGGCGTACTCGGCCACGTGCTGCGGGTAGTCGGGGTGGGCGAACTGGTCCTCGAGCCACAGCGGTGTGCCGTAGTGCAGCACGTCGATGATCGGGCGGAGTCCTTGCTCGAGCAGCGCGTCGACGGCGCGGTCGGTCCACGACCAGTCCCAACGGCCCTGTTCCGGGCTGACGCGGTACCAGGGGACTCCCCAGCGGATGAGCTCGGCGCCGACCCCTGCGGCCAGCGCGAAGTCCGCCGCATAGCGCGTCGTGTGCTCGGTGAGGTCGTACTCGTCGATCGCACGTTCTCCGGTCCGCGACTGGGGGACGAACGTGTCCTCGATACCCAGGGCGAAGTGCAGTCGCCCGTCGGCGAACCAGCGGGGCGCGGTCACTTGAGCCCCGTCGTCGCGACCGACTCGATGAACCGGCGCTGCATCAGCAGGAAGAGGATCGCCAGGGGCAGCACCGCGATCAGGGAGCCGGCCATCATCGTGCCGTAGGGCACGATGCCGCTCGGCCCGGTGAGCAGGGTCAGGCCCGAGGTGATCGTGCCCATGTCGGGCGTCGTCGTGAACACCAACGGCCACAGCAGGTCGTTCCAGTTGTTGACGAAGGTGAATATCGCGAGCGTCATGAGCGCCGGGACGGCGTTCGGCAGCACGATCGACCGGAAGATGCGCAGCTCGCTGGCGCCGTCGATCCGGGCGGCGTTGTCCAGGTCCCGTGGCAGCGAGATGAAGAACTGCCGCAGGAAGAAGATGCCGAAGGCGTCGGCCGCCCGGGGCGCGATCATGCCGGGAAAGGTGTTGACGAGGCCCAGGTGGGCGACGAGCTGGTAGACGGGGATCAGGGTGGCCTGGAACGGGATCATCAGGCTCGCGACGATCGCCGTGAGCAGCAGCCGGTTGCCGCGGAAGTCGAGCCGGGCCAACGCGTAGGCGGCCAGGGAGTCGAACAACAGGGCGAACGCCGTGACGCCACCGGCGAAGACAAAGCTGTTCAGCAGCAGCCGGGCGAACGGCAGGTCGGTGAAGATGCGGCTGAAGTTCGCGAACGTCCAGGAGCTGGGCACCAGGGTCGGCGGGAAGGCGTTGACCTCCGCGGTCGGTTTGAACGCGGTGAAGACGATGACGAGCACCGGCAGCAGCATGATCAGGGTCAGCACGGTGACCACGACCACCAACAGCCAGCGCGAGACCAGCGGTCCGGATCGGGCTCGGGGGACGGCGATGGTGCTCATGCGGCGGTGTCCTTCTCACGCTTGCCGAAGAATCGGAACTGGATCAGGGAGAGCACCAGGGTGGCCAGCAGGAGCACGTAGGACAGCGCCGCTGCGAGGCCGAGGTCGAGCTTCTTGAAGCCCTCTTCGTAGATCTCCATCACCACGGTCTGGGTGGTCCGGTAGGGGCCGCCGCCGGTCATCACGTAGATCTGGTCGAACGCCTGCAGAGCCGCGATCATCGCGAAGATCACCACGAAGGTCAGCGTGCTGGACAGCTGAGGAACGGTGACGTGCACGAAGCGCCGCCACGCGCCGGCACCGTCGAGCTTGGCCGCCTCGTACAGCGAGGCGGGGATCTGCTGCAGCCCGGCGATGAAGATGACCATGTAGAAGCCGAGGCTCTTCCAGATCGCGACGAGCACGACGGTCGGCATGGCCCAGGTGGGGTCCTGCAGGACGTTGCCGACGTGGATGCCGAGCGCGCGCAGCCAGTAGGTGAGCAGGCCGATCTGGGGATCGAGCAGATAGCTCCAGGCGAAGGCCGCGACGGCCAGCGAGACGATGAACGGGACGAAGAGCGCGGTACGGAACACGTCGCGCCCGAGCAGCGCGCGATTGGTCAGCAGCACGGCCAGACCGAGCGCCACGAGCAGTGCGGTCGGGGTGAACAGCGCGGTGTACAGCGCAGTGTTGCCGAGCGTGGTGCGGATCTTCGGGTCGGTGAAGACCTGAACGTAGTTGTCCAGGCCCACCCAGCTGGGGACGCCGAACCCGCTGGCGTCCGTGAAGGAGAGCCGCAGTGCCGAGATCATCGGCCAGGCGACGAAGGCGAGCAGGATGAGCAGCGCCGGTGCCATGAAGAGGGCAGCGATCCGTGCCTGCTGGCGGGCCGCTACCGGCCGGCCGCCCAGAGGCGCCGGTGCCCGATAGGGCTTCTTCGCACGAGGTGCGCGCAAGGTCGTGGCCATCAGGTTCCTTCGTCGAGACGACCGGCCGCCGCTGCAGGCGTGTGCGCCGGCGGCCGGTCGTCGGTCCGGTGGGCTCAGTCGTCCAGCGACTGCTGGGCAGAGGCCGACGCTGTCTTGAGCAGATCCGCCGGGTCACCGCCGGCGAGCGCCTTCTGCGTCGCCTCGTCGACCGCCTTGAGCACATCGGTGCTGTTGGCGACGCCGGGCAGGAGTGGACGTGCCGTCCCGGACATCGCCGTCAGCGCGGCGACGATCGGGTTCGAGGCGACGTCTGCGGCCGGGATGTCGGTGCGCAACGGGGGCCAGCCGGAGCCGAGCGACCACTGCGTGGCCACGTCCTTGGTGTAGAAGTAGTCGAAGAACTTCTCCGCGGCGGCCTTCTTGGCCTCCCCGGCCTTCGCCGTGACGGCCGCAGAGATCCCGATCGCCGAGGAGGCCTGCTCCTCGGGACCCGCGGGGATCGCCGCGATGCCGTAGTCGATGTTGTTCTCGGTGGCGACGCCGGCCATCCAGGGACCGCCGACCTCCATGGCGGCCTTGCCGGAGGAGAAGAGCTTGTCGGAGGCGACGCCGTCCAGACCCGTCGGGCTGATCTTGTCGTTCGTCACGGCGTCGGCCCAGTAGGTCAGTGTCTCGACGTTCGCCTTGGAGTCGAGGACGGACTTCGACCCGTCCACGAGGTCGCCGCCGTTGCCGTAGAGCAGGCTCGCCCACACACCGTTGCCCACCGTCGCGTGGTCGGGCAGGGCAAGCCCGTACTGCTCCGGGGTGCCGTCACCGTTCTCGTCGATGGTGAGCTTCTTGGAGTCGGCGACCCAGTCGTCCCAGGTGGTCGGGAACTCGGTGATGCCGGCGGCGGCGAACAGCGCCTTGTTGTAGATCACGGACAACGGGACGAAGCCGGTGGGGACGCCGTAGGAGGAGCCGTCTACCTTCACCATGTCGACGGCGTTCGGGTTGAGCGAGGCGGCCTTCGTGGCGTCGCTGGCGTAGAAGTCGTCCAGCGTCGCGAACGCGCCCTTGGAGGCGTAGACGGGCAGGTTCTCTGCAGGCAGGGCGACGATGTCGGGGCCCTGGTTGGCCGAGAGGGCGGTCAGGAGCGTGTCGCCGATGACCGCCCAGGTCTTCGTGGTCGTCTCGATCGTGACGTCCTTCTGAGACGCGTTGAAGTCCTGGACGATCTGGTCCAGGACCTTGCCGTCTGCCTCCGTGTAGCCGTGCCAGAAGGTCAGCGTGACAGGACCGGAGGGGGAGGAGCCCGACGAGCCGGTCGAGTCCGAGCACCCGGCCAGCGCAAGAGCCGAGCCCGCAGCGAGCGCCGCGAGCGCCGCAACCATCTTCTTCATTGAATGGCCTCTCTGGGGATCGACTACGTCGTCGATCTTCGGTTTCAACGTTGCAATTCCAACGTTGAAACGGAGTCTAAGCGCGAGGATCAGAGGCGTCAAGACGGATCAGAGGGCGGGACTGGGAACGAGCGCCGGGGCGGACTCCCGGATGACCAACGTCGCGGGCACGGCCACCATCTGTGGCGCTTGACGTCTCGGTGTCCCTTCGGCGATCCGCCGGATGACGGCGTCGACCGCCGCCTGCGCGATGAGTGCGCGGTGCGGGTCGATCGTCGTCAGGCTCGGCAGCGCGAACTGCGCCTCCGCGACATCGTCGAAGCCGACGACGGCCACCTCGTCGGGCACGCGCAGCCCGTCACGAACGAGCACCCGCAAGGCGCCCAGGGCGAGCTCGTCGTTCAGCGCGAAGATGGCGTCGAACGGGACGCGGCGAGCCAGCAGCTCGCGTGCGGCGTCGGCGCCATCGGTGCGGTGCCATCCCTCGTGGAACACCACCAGGTCCGGATCGACCTCGAGACCGGCCTCGCGCAGCGCCGTCGCATAGCCCTCGAGCCGCAGCGAGGCCGAACCCATCTGCTCGCCCTCATGGGCTCCGAGCACCGCGATGCGGCGGCGGCCGAGCTCGAGCAGGTGGCGGGTCGCCGCAGCGGCGCCGTCCACGTTCTGCATGGTGACGTGATCCGTCGGGCCGTTGAAGATCCGCTCACCGAGCAGCACCAACGGGTAGGGCACGTCGAGCACGTCGGCATCGTCGGGCGAGAGACCGAGCGGGGAGAAGAGCAGGCCGTCCATCATCGCGACCCGCGGTCCACGGAGCAGCTCGATCTCCGTCGAGCGGTCGCCCCCGGTCTGCTCGATGAGCACGACGTACCCGTGCCGCTGTGCCGCCGCCAGGACCGCGTCCGCGAGCTCGGCGAAGTAGCTGAACCGCAGCTCCGGCACCGCCAGGCCGATCACTCCCGTACGGCCGGCGCGGAGGTTTCGTGCCGCGAGGTTCGGCACGTAGCCGATCTGGGCGATCGCGTCCTCGACCCTCTTCCGGGTCGCCGGCTTCACAGGTACCGAGCCGTTGACGACGTTCGAGACCGTCTTGATCGACACGCCCGCGAGAGAGGCGATGTCTCGAAGCGTCCCCATCGATCCCCCTCGGTCCGGCGTGTGTCGAGACATCCTAGAGGCGCGAGGGACGCGGCGAGGCGGCGTGCTCGTCGCCGAATCCTCGGCTCCACCGGCGAAAGGCGCCCGGCGTCATGCCCGCCTGCCTCAGGAAGTAGGCGGAGAAGTTCGAGGGGTCGTCGAATCCCAGCTCCTCGGCGATCTGCAGGACGGAGGTGTCGGCGTGGCTCAGCTGCCGTCGGGCCTCCAGCAGGATGCGCTCGTCGATGAGCTCTTTCGCTGAGAGACCGGTGTGCTGGCGCGCCAACCGGGTCAGGGTGCGTGCTGAGTAGCCCAGGCGGTCGGCGTACTGGCCGACCTTGTGCCAGCTCCGGAAGTGCTCTTCGACCTCGTCGCGGAACCAGCCGTATGCCTCGTGGGTGGCCGCGGGCACCGGTGTGCCACCGGAGTCCTTGGCTCGCTCGAGCTCGACCAGGAGGGTGCCGAGGGAGTGGGCGAGTGCGACCTGGTGCAGGTCGTTGCGCCCGCGCGGTCCCGTCGCGGCGATCCGGTTCAGAAGGCCGAGCGCATCGATCGTCGGCGTGCCCGCCAGGTCTGACGCGGGCCAGAGGCTCTGCGAGCGCACGAGGTCCGGCCGGACCAGGGAGCGGGTGCCGTCGGTGGCGCCGCGCGGACCGAACATCACCACCGGTCCCTCGATGTCGGCGATCGTCCCCCAGCGGTGGACCTGTCCTGCGCGTACCCACAAGACGTCCCCGGGGTGCAGCGTGTGTTCGCGGAAGTCCACCGTGTGCACGGTGGTGCCGCTCTCGATGTGCATGAGCAGGTCGAAGTCGAGGCGTTGCGAGGTGAGGAACTCGTGCCGTCCGCCGCGGTCACGGATGCCCCGCACGGTGTTCACCTCGATGTCGCCGACGCTCGCCGCGGGGGGTGTGAAGTGCACCCGACGGATCTCGCCGTGTCCAGTGTTAACCATCGGCATCCCCGTTCTGACCGTGTGGTGTCCTGGCGTGGATCCTAGGCTCACCATTATGGCAAAGCTCACGTACACGATCCTGGACGCGACCGACGCGTCGCTGAACAAGACCAGCGTCCTGGTCGCCGGCCAGACCGAGGCCGTCGTCGTCGACGCGGGCTTCACGCGCGCGGACGGGCACCGGATCGTCGCCGCGGTGCTCGACTCCGGCAAGGAGCTCACGACGGTCGTCGTCACCGCGGGCGATCCCGACTTCTACTTCGGCGCGGAAGTCATCGCCGACGCGTTCCCCGAGGCCCGCTTCCTCGCTCCGGCCGACGTGATCGAGCACATCCAGCACAGCTACCAGGGCAAGCTGCAGGCCTGGGCGCACCTCGGCGCCAACCTGCCCACCCGCCTGGTCGCCATGGCCTCGCTCGCCGAGCCGACGCTGACCGTCGACGGCGTCACCATCGAGGTACGCCGAGGCAGCGACCTGCTCGGCGACCGGGCGTGGTACCTCTTCGAGCCGGAGTCGCGGGCACTGTTCGGCGGGGTGCTCCTGTTCGAGGGGCTGCACGTGTGGACCGCCGACTCCCCGACGCCTGAGCTGCGAGCCGAGTGGATCCGGGTCCTGGACCACCTCGAGGCGCTCGCACCCTCCTTCGTCGTCGCCGGGCACAGGGTGGCGGGGGCCGCGACGGACCTCACCGCGATCGCCCACACCCGGGGCTACCTCGAGAACTTCGAGAAGGTCATCGCCGCGTCCGCGGATGGCGCCGAGGCCGAGGCCAGCCTGACGAACGCCTACCCGGACGCCGGCCTGACGATCGCCGCACAGCTCGGCACCAAGGTCGCCAAGGGGGAGATGTCATGGGGCTGAACCCCGAGGACGCTCCGGCCCAGGTCGTCCGGCGCCAGTACATCGCGTCGGCGCAAGGAGACCTCGAAGGCCTACGCGCGACTCTCGCCCCCGACGTGGAGTGGACCGAGATGGCCGGCTTTCCGCTGGCGGGCACCTACCGCACGCCCGACGGCGTGACGAGCAACGTGATGGAGCGGCTGGGGGCGGAGTGGGAGGACTGGACCGCCCACGACGACACCTATGTCGCCGAGGGCGAGCACGTCGTCGTCCTGGCCCGCTACACCGCTCGCCACCGAGTGACCGGCAAGCAGCTGGCGGTGCGCGTCGCCCACCACTTCGTCGTTCGTGGCGGGCTCATCGTCAGGTTCGAGCAGTTCGTCGACACCGCCCTCGTCCGCGACGCGGCCAGCTGACCGGTCCGGCTGCTCAGGGGACCTCGTCGAGTCGGAGGTACTGCTCGTGCTCGCCGACCGCGGGTGCGACGAGGGTGCGCAGCTCGTCGGCAGTGACGTTGGCCCCGAACGCCGGTGTGCCGGGCTGCAGCAGTGCCCCGGCGGAGAGCGGTCCGATCGGCAGGGGCTCGAAGCCGAGGCCGTCCACGAGGGCGGCGACGGCGGCGACATCGGTCTCGTCGTCCCCCGCGATGGCGATGGCCTTGCGCCCGGACGAGCCGGACCGGGTCTCGTCCTGGAGGTCGTGGTAGCCCATGTGGTTGAACGCCTTCACCACGCGCGAGCGGCCGAGGTGCTCCTGGACGAGCTCGCTGGTCGTGGTGCGAGGATCGGCGAGGTCGTCGCGGACTCCGTCGGTCTCCCACCAGTAGTTCATGGCGTCGACGACGACCTTGTCCTGCAGCTCGGGGACCGGCAGCTTGCCGAGCTTGCCGAGCGGGAGGGCGAGGATGACCAGGTCGGCGTCGCGAGCCACGTGGGCGGGCCAGGCGGGGACGGCACCGGGCGTGAGGACCTCCGTCGTCAGGGCGATCCTGTCCGGATCCCCGGACCCGGCGATCAGCACCCGATAGCCGGCGGCGACGGCGAGACGTGCGAGGACCGTGCCCAGCTTGCCGGCGCCCAGGATGCCGATCGTGCGGGGGTGCGTGCTGCTCATCGGGTGGCCGCCACGGCCGGTTCGTCGGCGAGCAGCTCGCGCACCATCGGGATCACCTTGCTGCCGTAGAGCTCGACCGCGTCCAGCCGCGCGGAGGCAGAGACGGCCCCTGCCGCGGAGTAGATGAGGTCGAAGCGCCCGACGTCCAGGGCGCGGATGGCGTGGGCCATCTTGCGTGCGACGGTCTCCGGTGAGCCCACGTACAGGGAGCCCTGGGCGATGTCCGCCTCGAACTCCTCGCGGCGCAGGGGCGGCCAGCCGCGCAGTGCCCCGATGCGATCACGCATCTGCTTGTAGCCGGGGTAGAAGAGGGCTCGGGCCTCGTCGTCGGTCGCGGCGACGAAGCCGGGAGAGTGCATCCCGACGGGGTAGGCGGTCGTGCCGAGCTGCTCGGTGGCACGCCGGTACAGCTCCACGTAGGGAGCGAACCGGTCGGGTGCGCCGCCGATGATGGCGAGCATCAGCCGGAACCCGTAGCGCGCCGTGCGCACGACGGACTGAGGGGAGCCGCCGACCCCGACCCACGTCGTCAGGCGTCCGGACTCGGTCTTCGGGAACACGTCCGCCTCGAAGAGCGGCGCCCGCTTGGTGCCCTCCCAGGTGACGGGCGACTCGTCGAGCAGCCGATGAAACAGGTCGATCTTCTCGTCGAAGAGCACGTCGTAGTCGGCCAGGTCGTAGCCGAAGAGGGGGAAGGACTCGGTGAAGGACCCCCGTCCGAGGATCACCTCGGCACGCCCGTTCGAGAGGGCGTCGACGGTGGCGAATCGCTGGAAGACGCGCACGGGGTCGTCGGACGACAGCACCGTGACCCCGGAGGCGAGGTGGATGCGGGAGGTCGCCGTGGCGATCCCGGCGAGGACCGTCTCCGGTGTGGAGATCGCGTACTCCGGCCGGTGGTGCTCACCGAGGGCGATGACGTCGACGCCCACCTGGTCGGCGAGGACTGCTTCATCGAGGGTCGCTCGGATCGCCTGAGCGTGCGAGACCAACTTCCCGTCACCGTCGCGCGGGAGGTCGCCGAACGTGTCGACGCCGAACTGGATCTCAGACATGACGCCCCTTCTGGAGGATCTGGGAGACGATGATTGAACGCTCAACTATCTTTCCGGGCAACCGCCTGCTCGGGCGACGTATTCCCATCCGTCCTCGGCGGCACACCGCGTCGAACCGATCCTGAGAGCTCTCCCAGGAACTCGACGAGCCGGGTCCCGGGGGGCGACCTAGCATCGGACCGGCGTCGCTCGGCGCCGTCGAGCGGAGGACGCACGTGGGTATCCAGACGTCGCTCGACGCGCTCCGTGCGGCCGACCGCATCGTCGACGGCATGCGCCTCGCCGACGAGCTGGCGTTCGAGAGCACCCGGGATCCCGGCGTCCGGACGATCCGCGTGCTCACGGGGGCGCTGCAGGACTCCGACCAGCTGGTGGCGATCGCCGCGGTGCACGCTCTGGGCAGGATCGGCGACGACGAGGCATCGCGTGCCGTGACGGGGCTCCTGTCCGATCCCCGACAGTTCATCCGCGAGCACGCCGCGTGGGTGCTGGGCTCCGGGCTGCCGCGCGCCGACGCGGTCGCGCGGCTCATCGCCATGATCGACGTCGGCGGGTTCGGCGCGATGCTCGCCCAGCGGACGCTGGAGCAGTGGTCCGCCGGCGCACCGGAACCCGTGGCGGTCGGTCTGGAGGTCGCCCTGCTCGGGGTGACCGAACCCGAGGCGCGAGCCCGGATCACGGAGACCCTGGGGCTGGTCAGGCATGCCGTCGCCGTCCGGCCCCTGCTGGCGCTCGCCGGGGACGGAACCGAGGACGCGCGGGTGCGCGGCGCGGCGGTCGCCGCCCTCGGCCAGCGGCCAGGCGACACCTCCGTCATCGGCCTGCTCGACAGACTGGCCGCGGGTGCCGACGAGCTGGCGGACGTCGCACGGTTGTCGCTCGTGGACATCGGCGCATCCGCATCGTGGCGGCGCGACACCGCGCACGACGGCCTGAGCATCGCCCAGCTCTTCCTGCACGCGGACATCGACGCGGGGCTGAGCTCCGCGGGCGCGGGCGACAACGGGGGGATCGCGACCCTGCTGGTGCGCCTCGGCGACGCGCTCGTCGCCGGGCCTCGCGGGACGCGGAAGGTGGACCGGGTGCTGACCATCTCCCGCGGTTCCGTGGCGGAGGCCGCGGCCGACCTGGGCGCGCTGAGCGGCACCGGCCACCAGTACGGCCGCGTCCCTCTGCGGCACGAGCCGGTGCCCATGGCGGCGGCGTGGGAGCTGCGGGTCGCGGCGCGCCGCGGCATCCGACGGATCCTGCGGAGCGCCGGTGGTGTCGACCTGATCCACCTGCGCATGGCCGACGTGGGCAGCCTGGCGGCGGCCGACGTCGCGAGCGAGCTCGACCTCCCTGTGGTCTTCACGGTGGCTCCGGACCCGCATGCAGTCATCCGGTCGCTCGACGTCGCGGGTCGCCTGACCCGGGAGAACTTCGGCACGGTCGACGAGGCGGAGCACTTCTGGTTCCGGGCGCGGCTGGTGCAGCGCCTGGCCGCCAATGCCGCGCACACCGTGCTGTTCCCGCGCCCCGCGTTGCCACGCGACATGCGCGAGCTGGTCGGCATCGACATCACGGCGCACCCCGAGCGGCACACGATCGTGCCCGAGGGCGTGGACCTCGTCGTCGTCGACCGTGCCGTGGCCGAGGCGGAGGCGCACGCCGCAGGCGGTCAGCCGACGGAGGCGCTGCGTGAGCTGCGTGATCTGGTCGCGGCCCTGCCCGGCGAGCGACGATCGCTCCCGCTCATCGTCAGCGTGGGGCGGCTCCACCGGGTCAAGGGCGTCGCCACGCTCGTCGAGGCATGGGCCGACGGCGCGCTGCGCGACCGTGCGAACCTCCTCGTCGTGGGGGGTGACCTCGAGCACCCGTCCGCCGACGAGTGCGAGCAGCTGGACCTCATCGAGGCTGTCGTGCCCGCCGCCCAGCGCGCCGCCGCAGGCCTGCTCCTTCCCGGTCATCGACCCAACGACGTGGTCGCCCGCTGGGTCGCTGCCACGCGCACCGGCCTGCCCGGGCTGACCGCACCACGCGGCGTCTACGTGTGCGCGAGCCTCAAGGAGGAGTTCGGCATCGCGCTGCTCGAGGCGATGGCGTCCGGCCTGGTCGTCGTGGCCCCCGACGGCGGTGGGCCGGCCACCTACGTCGATCAAGGCGTCACCGGGTTCATGACCGCCACCTGGCACGCCGACCGGCTCACCGCCGCCATCGGGTCCGCGCTCGACGCGTCGCTCGCCGAGACGGACGGTCGACGGGCGGCCCTGTCGCACGCGACCGTCGCCGAGAGCTTCACGATCCAGCGCATGGCGGGCACCCTCGGTGACCTGTACCGACGCGTCGCGGCCGACGAGCTGGCGGACCGCTCGTCCCTGGTCGGTCACGGATGACCCTGATGATCATCTGCCCGGACTACGCCTCGCACCTGATCCCTCTGGCGACCCTGGGAACGGCGTGGCGCGACGCGGGTGAGCGGGTGGTCGTCGCCGGCGGTGACGCGACCGCGGGCATCGTCGACTCGTTCGGCTACGAGCGCGTCCCCCTCCAGCTCGGCCGAGGGTCGAACCCCGGCATCATCCGGGCGGAGCAGCAGGCGGACGAGGAGGCGGACTCGCTGCGCGGGTTCTTCGACGCGACGCGCCAGGGGATGGTGCCGACCCTGGCTTACCAGGCCCGCGAGCGGCTGGTCGACCTCATGTGGCAGCCGGTGGAGAAGGCCCGCGCAACCCTGGCCGTCGTGGACGCGGTGCGGCCCGACGCCCTCCTCGTCGACCACCTCGCGTACAGCGCGCGGCTCGCACTGTGGGCCGAGGCGGTGCCGTACGGCGACGTGGTGCTGGGCCACCCGACCGCGCTGCCCGTGGGCGACGAGGTCTACGGATGCCCTCCGGTCTGGTCGCGAGCGTTCCGACCCGACCCGGGCGGCCTCGCCGATCTCGACGCCCTGTGCCGTCGGGTGTCCGCCGGGTTCACCGCCGAGTGGAACGCGGCCGCCACCGAGCTGGCGCCGGGGATCGCACCCGCCGACGACGCGTTCGCCCTGCACGGTCCTCTCGTGCTGTACCACTACCCGGAGCAGCTGGCCGCGCCCGAGCGCGCCCCCGCCCTCCCGCCGCACCGGTACCTGGGCGGCAGCCTCCGGACCGAGCCCGCGGACCCCGACGTCGACGCGTGGCTCGCCTCCGCGGAACCGTTCGTGTACGTCAGCTTCGGCACCTTCCTGTCCGTCCGAGCCGACGTGCTGCGCACCGTGGTGGGCGCACTGCGCGAAGCCGGGGTGCGGGCTGCGGTCGCCAGCGGCTCCACGCCCACCGCCGAGCTGGGTGATCTACCGGCGGGCTGGCTCGTCCGCGAGTATCTCCCGCAGGTGCGCCTGCTCCGCGAGGCGGCGCTGCTCGTGACGCACGGCGGCAACAACTCCGTCACCGAGGCCGTCGGCACGGCCACGCCCATGCTGGTCCTGCCGTTCTCGACGGACCAGTTCGCCGGTGCCGCTGCCATCGAGCGCGTCGGCGTCGGCGAGGTGCTCGACCCCAACCGCGCCTCCGTGAGCGAGCTGCGCGAGGCGGTCGGCCGGCTGCTGAGCCGCTCCGACACGACCCTCCTGGACACGGCGGCCGACTCCCTCGCTCACGACCCTGGCCCGGCCAGGGCGTTGCGCGCACTCGGCGCCTCGGCGATCAGCTGAGCCATGCCCGCACGGTCGCCCGCGACCGCCTCGTAGCGTGCCATCAGGGCGGCGTTCGCCTCGTACTGGGCGCCGCGTCGTGCCGCCTGGACGTGGTGCAGCGCGTAGACGCGCCCATCGACTCGCACGGGCGGGCGCCCGAGCATCGTCTCGTGAGCGAGGTACCACGCGGCATCCTCGAATCCCCACCCCCGGAACCGCTCGTCCTGGCCGCCGTGAGCGAACCACGTACGGGGCGTCGTGACGGTGACGCCCGAGCACGCGCCCCGCACGAGATCGAAGTCGCAGTCCTCGGCAGGCACCCCCGCGGCGTACTGCGCGGTGCCGGCGGCGCCGAACCACCGGTACTCCGTGTACGGCAGGTGCACCGCCCGCGTCGTGGCCGCCTCGTCGATCGCGCGCAGCAGCGGGTCCCGTTCCGGGACGGTGTCCGCGTCGTTGAGCACCACGACGTCGTCGTCGGCCCCGGTGTCGACCGCTCTGTTGCGGCACCGCGCGACGTTGAAGACCGTCTCACCGGAGTCGATCGTGCGCAGCTCCACGTCCGGCAGGTTCTGCTGGTACCAGGTGACCAGCCGGTCGAACGCGTCGAGTCGGGACGGTTGAGGGCGCCACGGCACGACGACGACCACGGAGCTCACGCCGACCGCCACGAGGTGATGCCGCGCACGGCGCGGGGGAAGCGGTCCATCCGACGAACGTTCCAGGACCGCCCGACGAACCGCAACCGCACGGCGCGCTTCGCGACGAGGGGTTGCGGGACCTCGGCGTCCGTCGCTCGTCGGGCCGGGTCGAAGATGCTCCGCCATCGTGGTGTTGTGGTGGTGAGTCGTGGGACGGGGGTGAGACCAGCGGTGACAGCAGTCGCATGGCCGTCGCCCTGTGCCGGCCGACGTCGTCCGGGGTGCAGCCGCGGTCAGCACAGACCCTGGAGCGCGGGCGGTGCATCGTGAGCAACCGACTGGCGCAGGCCACCAGCCCGTACCTGCTGCAGCATGCCGAGAACCCCGTGGACTGGCAGGAGTGGGGTGACGCCGCGTTCGCCGAGGCTGTGTCCCGCGACGTGCCCGTCCTCGTCTCCGTGGGCTACGCCGCATGCCACTGGTGCCACGTGATGGCCCACGAGTCGTTCGAGGACGCGGGCGTCGCGGCGTTCCTCAACGACCACTTCGTCTGCATCAAGGTGGATCGCGAGGAGCGTCCCGATGTCGACGCGGTCTACATGGCGGCGACGCAGGCGATGACCGGGGCGGGCGGCTGGCCCATGACGGTCTTCACCACGCCGACGGGGGAGCCGTTCTACTGCGGGACGTACTTCCCCCCACGCCGGGTGAACCAGATGGCGTCGTTCTCGGAGGTTCTCGCCGCGGTCGCCGCCGCCTGGACGACGCGTCGCGAGGAGGTCGTCTCGAGCGCCGGCACGATCACGGCGGCGCTCGGGCAGGGCCGAGGTGCGAGCCCGGCTTCCGATCTGGGCCACGCCGACGTGGTCGAGGAGGCTGTGCTCCGACTCGCCTCGACGTTCGACACCGTCGACGGCGGGTTCGGCGGCGCCCCGAAGTTCCCGCCGTCGATGGTGCTGGAGTGGTTGCTCCGTCACCACGCGCGCACGGGCGACCCCGACGCGCTGGAGATGGCACGGCGCACGCTCGACGCGATGGCGCGCGGCGGGATGTACGACCAGCTCGCGGGCGGCTTTGCCCGGTACGCCGTCGACGGGTCGTGGACCGTGCCGCACTTCGAGAAGATGCTCTACGACAACGCGATCCTCCTGCGGGTGTACGTGCACGCCTGGCGCACCACCGGCACGACGCTCTACCGTCGCGTCGCCCTCGAGACCGCCGAGTGGATGCTCGCGGAGCTCCGGACCGCCGAGGGCGGTCTCGCCTCGTCGTTGGACGCCGACAGCGAGGGCCGGGAGGGTGCCTTCTACGTCTGGAGCCGGGCCGAGCTGCGCGAGATCCTCGGCGATGACGAGGGCAGCTGGGCGGCCGACGTCCTCGGGGTGACCGCCGAGGGGACGTTCGAGCGCGGTTCGTCGGTGCTCCAGCGTCGGGGCGACCCGCCCGACCAGCACCGCTTCGAGGACGTGCGCGGGCGCCTTCGCGCGGCGCGGTCGCACCGGCCGCGACCGGACCTGGACGACAAGGTGGTGTCCGGGTGGAACGGCCTGGCTGTCGCCGCCCTGGCCGAGGCCGGAGCGCTCCTCGATCGGCCGGACCTGGTGGGCGCGGCGGTGAGGGCCGCCGAGGCGCTCGTCGGGACCCACCTGCGGCAGCACGGAGACGGGTCGACGCGGCTCCTGCGGTCGTCGCGCCGCGGCGTTCCCGGGAGTGCGCCCGGTGTGCTCGAGGACTACGCCAACCTCGCGGACGGTCTGCTCGCGCTGTCGGCGGTCACCGGCGACGCCCGGTGGTTCACCATCGCGGGCCGACTCCTCGAGACGGTCCTCGACCATTTCGCCGCCGCCGACGGCGGCTTTCACGACACCGCCGACGACGAGACGGACGCCGTCGTCGCCCGTGTGGGCAGACCGCGCGACCCCGCCGACGGACCCACGCCCGCCGGCCAGTCCGCGGCCGCCGGCGCCCTCCTGACCTACGCCGCCGTGACGGGCTCGCTACGTCACCGCGAGGCCGCCGAAGGTGCGCTGCGGGGTGCGCTCTCCCTCGCCACGAGGTTCCCTCGCGCGGCCGGTGCCGCGCTGGCCACGGTCGAGGCGATCCTCGACGGGCCGCGGGAGGTGGCGATCGTCGGACCCCGCGACGACCGCCGAACAGCGGCCCTGCACGCGGTCGCGATGCGGTCCACGGCGCCGGGTCTGGTCGTCGCCGTCGGGGAGCCCGGCGCACCGGGCGAACCTCGCGAGCTCCTGCTGGACCGACCGCTTGTGGCGGGCGTGCCCACCGCGTACGTCTGTCGGGGATTCGTGTGCGATCGGCCCACGACGGACCCCGAGACGCTGACGCACCAGCTCACCTGACGATCTCGACGGCTGCCGACCCGAGTCGAAGGGTTCGCCGGGGACTACGAGATCGACGTGGAGGGGCCGGCCGTGCGCGCGCCTCTCGACGAGCGTGCCCACCAGGTGGCAGTGCCCGTAGGCGGCGCCGCCCCCCGGCCGACGCGGCTGACGTCAGAGCGTGCGGCAGCTCGCCCGCTCGACCAGCTCGGTGGGCAGCCGCACGTGCGTGTCCCGCTCGACGCCGTCGAGGAGGTCCACGAGCAGCGTCAGGGCCTCCGCGCCGAGGCGCTGGAGCGGCTGGTTGATGGTGGTCAGCGGGGGAGTGGTGAGTGCCGACTCAGGCACGTTGTCGAAGCCGATGACCGAGACGTCGTCCGGCACCCGGAGGTCGAGGCTGCGTGCGACCTCGAGCGTGGCGATGGCGGACAGGTCGTTCGCGGCGAAGACCGCCGTCGGACGGAGCTCCTGCGTCAGGAGCTGGCGCGCCGGTTCCCTCGCCGTCTCGGTCTTGTAGCCGCCCACGCGAACGGAGGCGTCGTCGACGGTGACGCCCGCGTCGGCCATCGCCTGCCGGAACCCGGACTCGCGCAACCGGGCCGACTCGAGGTCGCTACGGCCGCCGAGGAACCCGATCCTGCGGTGCCCGAGGGACAGCAGGTAGTTGGTGGCCAGCACCGCGCCGCCGAAGTTGTCGGAGTCGACCGTCGGCAGCTCCGACGGCCCGGTGTGCGGGTCGACGGCGACGACGGGGACGCCGTGGTTGGTCACCACGACGGTCGGCGTGACGATGACCGCGCCGTCGATGAGCGTGCCGGAGAGCCGTGACAGGTAGCGGCGCTCCCAGCCGACGTCGCCACCGCGGCCGCCGCCGGAGTAGGCCAGCAGCTCGTACCCGGTCGAGGCGACAGCGGCGGACGCTCCCTTGAGCAGCTCCGTCGAGAAGGGTTCGAACTCGGCGACGAGGATGCCGAGCACGTTGGTGCGATGGCTGCGCAGGCTCTGCGCTCCGAGGCTCGCGGAGTAGCCGAGCTGCTCGATGACTTCCTGGACGCGGTCGACGGTGCTCTGGGCTACCCCGTACCGGCCGTTGACGACCTTGGAGACGGTCGCGACGGAGACTCCCGCGGTGCGGGCGACGTCGGCCATCTTCACGCGCGGCAGGAACTCCACCGGGCGATCATAGACGGGCGCCAATTGTTTCGAAACCGTTATCGATAACGATTGACGACGACGCGGCCGCCGTCGCAGAATCTCCATCGCCAGGCTTCGACCTACCCGTCAACGACGACAGAGGAGTTCCCTTCATGGCAAGGAAGATGCGAGGTGCGGCCCTGGTCGCACTCGGTGCGGGCATCGCGCTCGCGGTCGCCGGATGTTCCAGCTCCGACAATGGCGGCGGTGACGACAGCACCGCGGACGCCTCCAACCCGGTGGAGATGACGTTCTGGAACAACGCCACCACCGGCCCCGGCGCCGAGTTCTTCAAGGAGACGGTCAAGAGCTTCGAGGCCGCCAACCCGGGCGTCACGATCAAGATCCAGACGGTCCAGAACGAGGACCTCGACGGCAAGCTGCAGACCGCGCTCAACGCGGGCGACGCGCCCGACATCTTCCTGCAGCGCGGTGGCGGCAAGATGGCCGCGATGGTCGACGCGGGCCAGCTCATGGACATCACGGACTCGATCTCCGACGAGACCAAGGCCGGCATCGGCGAGGGTGCGTTCAAGGCCGAGTCGATCGACGGCAAGACGTACGCCATGCCGGTCGCGACGCTGCCCGGTGGCTTCTTCTACAGCCAGGACCTCTACAAGGCCGCCGGCATCACCACGCCGCCGAAGACCCTCGACGACCTGGTCGCGGCGAACAAGGCCCTCAAGGCGAACGGCGTCTCGCCGATCGCGCTCGGTGGCAAGGACGCCTGGCCGGCCGCGCACTGGTACTACTGGTTCGCGCTGCGCGAGTGCAGCGAGGACGTCCTGAACGAGACCGCCAAGACGCTGCAGTTCGACGACGAGTGCTGGACCAAGGCCGGCAACGACCTCGACGAGTTCGCCAAGGGCGGCAACTTCAACGAGGGCTTCCTCTCGACCTCTGCGCAGCAGGGTGCCGGTTCCTCGGCGGGCCTCATCGCCAACCACCAGGCCGGCGCCGAGCTCATGGGCGCCTGGGACCCGGGCGTGATCGCCTCGCTGACGCCTGACGAGAAGCCGCTGCCTGACCTGGGCTTCTACCCGTTCGTCTCGGTTCCGGGCGGCAAGGGCGACCCCAAGGCGATCATGGGTGGCGTCGACGGCTACTCGTGCTCGGCCGATGCCCCGAAGAAGGCGTGCACGGACTTCCTGAACTACCTCGCGACCAAGGACGTCCAGGAGGCCTACTACAAGGCCTTCAACGCGCCCCCCGTCAACAAGGACGCGCAGGCCGTGGTCACCGAGCCGTACCTGAAGGACGTCATCGCCGCGTTCAACGACGCGCCCTACGCGTCGCAGTGGCTCGACACCCTGTACGGCCAGAACGTCGGCAACGCGCTGAACGGTGCCGTGGTGAACCTCCTCGCCGGCCAGGGCTCGGTCGAGGACATCATCAACGCCGTCAACACCTCGTCGGCCAAGGGATAGCTAGGACGTCATGAGCGATTCACCGGTCAACCCGTTGGCCGTGAAGAACTCGCAGATCGACCGCCGCCCGCCCGCGCCGACGTGGCGTGGGGTGGCGCCAGCGCTTCGAGATCGCGATTCTTTCCGGGCCAGCCGTCATCGTGTTCGTCGGCTTCGTCATCTTTCCGGTCTTCCTCGCCGCGTACTACGGCTTCTTCCGCTGGAAGGGCTACGGCAAGCCGACCGACTTCGTCGGACTGAACAACTACAAGATCATCCTGACGGACCCGGAGTTCCACGCGGCGCTGTCGCACAACCTGTTCATCGTCATCGCGTCGCTGGTGATCCAGGGCCCGATCGCGATCGGGCTGGCGCTGCTGCTCAACCGGCGCATGCGCGGGCGCTCGTTGATCCGCGTTCTGATCTTCGTCCCGTACGTGGTCTCCGAGGTCATCGTCGGGACGGGCTGGAGCTTGATGCTCCAGAGCAACGGCGCGGCCAACGGCCTGCTCAACAAGGTCGGCCTCGGCGCGCTGGCCAGCGAGTGGCTGTCGAACCCGGACATCGCGATCTGGACCCTGATGGTCATCATCTCGTGGAAGTACATCGGGTTCGCGGTGATCCTGTTCATGGCCGCGCTGCAGAACATCCCGCAGGAGCTGTTCGAGGCGGCCTCGATCGACGGCGCCAGCTACTGGCAGATCCAGCGCACCATCACGCTGCCGCTCCTCGGCCCGACCCTGCGCATATGGGCGTTCCTGTCGATCATCGGCTCACTGCAGCTGTTCGACCTCGTCTACATCATCTGGGGCCAGTACGTCGCCGGCACCGCCGGCGTCTCGACGATGGCGACCTACATGGTCCAGTACGGCCGTACCGCAGGGAACTTCGGGTACGGCAGCGCCGTCGCGGTGGTCCTGTTCGTCATCTCCCTGATCATCGCGCTCGTCTACCAGCGCTACGTGCTGCGCCGCGACACCGCAGGCGCCCTCACGGACAAGGCCACCCGATGACTGCCTCGACGATCCAGCTGCCGGCATCGAAGCCGCCCGCCAAGCGGCCGGGCGTGAACTCCCGGGCCCGAGGCGGCGCCGGCCCGGCGACCTACTTCATCGCACTGCTGCTCGTCTCGATCATGCTCGCCCCGATCCTGTACATCATCCTCGGTGGCTTCAGGACGAACTCGCAGATCACGACGGACCCCGCAGGACTCCCGTCCCCGTGGAAGATCTCCAACTACGTCGACGTCCTGACCAACTCGACGTTCTGGCGCGAGGTGGGCAACTCGACGATCGTTGCCCTGTTCACGGCTGCTGCGGTCGTCGCGCTCGGGCTCATGGCGAGCTACGTGCTGGCGCGATACCAGTTCAGGGGGCGCGGTGCGCTCTACGCGCTGTTCGCCGCCGGACTCATGTTCCCGATCACCGTCGCGATCACGCCGCTCTACATCCTGGTCCGCAACTTCGGGCTCATCAACAACCTCGGCGGCGTGATCCTGCCGCAGATCGGCTTCGGGCTTCCGGTGACGATCATCATCCTCGTCCCGTTCCTGCGGGCGATCCCGGACGAGATCGAGGAGGCCGCGGCGATCGACGGTGCGGGCAAGCTCGGGTTCTTCTTCCGGATGGTGCTTCCGCTGTCGCTGCCGGGCGTCATCACCACGGGCATCCTTGCGTTCGTCGGCAGCTGGAACGCGTACCTCCTGCCGTTGTTCATCCTCAACGACCAGGGAACGTTCACCTTGCCGCTCGGTGTCCAAGCCTTCTCGTCGCAGTACTCGCAGGACACCGCCAAGGTGCTCGCGTTCACTTCGCTGTCCATGATCCCGGCCCTCGTCTTCTTCTCGCTCTTCGAGCGACGGATCGTCGGCGGACTCCAGGGCGCGGTCAAGGGCTGAGGGAACCCCGACATGACGGAGATTCGTACACACGCGCCTGCGGGCACCTCCCGAGCCGCCCGAGACGTGGACGAGGTGCGACTGCTCGACCTGCTCGGGCGGATGACCCTCGACGAGAAGCTCGCCCAGATGGTGGGCTTCTGGGAGAAGGCCGACGGCGAGTCGGTCGCGCCGCTGCAGGGCGAGTTCGCCGCGCCGACGGCCCTCGACGAGTTCGTGCGCCACGGGCTCGGACACCTGACGCGCCCCTACGGCACGCGCCCGGTGCGGGCCGCCGAGCGCGCGGCCTGGCTGCGGGAGTTCCAGCGCGGACTGGTCACCGGCACCCGCCTCGGCATCCCGGCGATCGTGCACGAGGAGGTGCTCACCGGCCTGTCCGCGTGGGGCGCCACGACGTACCCGACGCCGCTGGCGTGGGGCGCCGCGTTCGACCCCGAGCTCGTCGAGGAGATCGGCGCGGCGATCGGGGACTCGATGCGGACCCTCGGGGTGCACCAGGGCCTGGCACCCGTGCTCGACGTCGTGCGGGACCCGCGCTGGGGCCGGGTCGAGGAGTGCATCGGCGAGGACCCGTACCTCGTCGGCACGCTCGGCACGTCCTACGTGCGGGGGATGCAGTCACGCGGCGTGCACGCGACGCTCAAGCACTTCGTCGGCTACTCGGGCTCCCAGTCCGGCCGCAACTTCGCGCCGGTGCACGCGGGCCCGCGGGAGATCGCCGACGTGCTGCTCGTCCCGTTCGAGATGGCCATCCTCGACGGCGACGCGCGCTCGGTGATGCACGCGTACACGGAGATCGACGGCGTGCCGGTGGCGTCCGACCCGACGATCCTCACCGGGATCCTGCGCGACCTGTGGGGGTTCGACGGCACGGTCGTGGCCGACTACTTCGGCATCGCCTTCCTGCACCTCCTGCACCACGTCGCCGTCGACCTCGGCGACGCCGCCGGGCAGGCGCTCGCGGCCGGGGTCGACATCGAGCTGCCCACCGGTGACGCCTACGGGCGGCCGCTGGCGGACCGGGTCCGGGCCGGGGAGGTCGACGAGGCCCTCGTCGATCGCGCGGTGCTGCGGGTGCTCCGGCAGAAGGACGAGCTCGGTCTGCTCGACGCCACGTTCGACGACGCGCCGCCGACCGACATCGACCTCGACACCGCCGAGCAGCGCGAGCTCGCCCGGCGCCTGGCCGAGGAGTCGGTCGTGCTCGTGTCGAACGACGGCACGCTGCCCGTGCGTGGCGTGTCTCGGCTCGCGGTGATCGGCCCGAACGCCGACCGCACCGACGCGCTCTACGGCTGCTACTCGTTCGTCAACCACGTCCTCGCGCAGCACCCCGGCTTCGAGGCCGAGCTCGACGCACTGACCGTCGTCGAGGCGATCGGCGTCGAGCTCCCCGGTGCTGCGGTCCGGTCGGTGGTCGGCTGCGCCGTGGACGACGACGACCGTTCCGGCTTCGCGGCCGCCGTCGAGGCTGCCAGGGAGGCCGACCTCGCCGTCCTGGTGGTCGGCGACCACGCCGGCCTGTTCGGCCGGGGCACGTCCGGCGAGGGCTGCGACCGTGACGACCTCGAGCTGCCCGGCGTCCAGCGCCAGCTCGTCGAGGCCGTCGTGGCGACCGGGACCCCCGTGGTCCTGGTGCTCGTGACGGGCCGCCCGTACGCGATCGACTGGGCGATCGAGCAGTGCGCCGCCGTGGTCCAGGCCTTCTTCCCCGGAGAGGAGGGGGCCGGTGCGATCGCGGGTGTGCTGTCCGGGCGCGTCAACCCCTCGGGCAAGCTTCCGGTGAGCCTTCCGCGCTCGGCCGGGGCGCAGCCGTACTCCTACCTGCACCCACCCCTCGGCGAGGGTCGCGAGGTCACCAACCTGGCTTCGACACCGGCGGCCCCGTTCGGGCACGGCCTCTCGTACACCACGTTCTCGCACGAGGACCTGACGGTGGCGGCCACGGTGGCGACGGACGACTCGATCGTGGCCGAGGTGCGCGTGACCAACACCGGTGCGTCCGCGGGCGACGACGTGGTGCAGCTCTACGGGCGCGACCTCGTCGGATCCGTGACGCGGCCCGTGGCGCAGCTGCTCGGCTACCGACGTGTCCGGCTCGATCCGGGCGAGTCCGCGACGGTGACGTTCGCCGTCCCGACGACGCGCCTCGCGTTCGCGGACCGGACGATGCGCCGGATCGTCGAGCCCGGTGACGTCGACCTGTGGGTCGGCACGAGCCAGCATCGCGATACCGTCGCCCGCACGACGCTCGTCGGTGACGTCCACCTGGTGACCGGGGCGTCGGCACGCTGGACGACGACCGAGGTCCGCTGACCGCCGAAGGAAGTGCATGAGCAACGCCCACGTCGTCATCGACGCCCGGTTCACCGTCGGACCGGTCAACCGCAGGCTCTTCGGGTCCTTCGTCGAGCACCTCGGACGGTGCGTCTACGACGGCCTGTACGAGCCGACGCACCCGCTGGCCGACGAGGACGGCTTCCGCGCCGACGTGCTCGCCCTGGTCCACGAGCTGGGGGTGACGACCGTCCGGTACCCCGGTGGGAACTTCGTCTCGGGCTACCGGTGGGAGGACGGGGTCGGCCCCCGGGAGGACCGTCCGCGCCGGCTCGACCTCGCCTGGCACTCGCTCGAGACCAACGAGGTCGGGCTCGACGAGTTCGCGCGCTGGTGCCGCAAGGCCGACGTGGAGCTCATGTACGCGGTCAACCTCGGTACCCGCGGCATCGAGGAGGCGCTCGACGTCCTGGAGTACGCCAACGTCACGTCCGGCACCACCCTCTCGGACCGCCGGGTGGCGAACGGGTCGCCCGAGCCGCACGACGTCCGCATGTGGTGCCTGGGCAACGAGATGGACGGTGACTGGCAGCTCGGCTACCGCACCGCCGACGACTACGGCTCGCTGGCCGCCCGGACCGCCAAGGGGATGCGGCAGCTCGACCCGGACCTGGAGCTCGTCGTCTGCGGCTCGTCGGGCTCCGCCATGCCGACGTTCGGGTCTTGGGAGCGCACGGTGCTGCGGCACACGTACGACGACGTCTCCCACATCTCGTGCCACGCCTACTACCAGCTGCACGGCGACGACCTGGGGTCCTTCCTCGCCTCCGCGGTCGACATGGACTTCTTCATCGAGTCGGTCGTCGCCACCGCGGACGCCGTGAAGGCCGAGCTCAAGAGCGACAAGACGATCCAGATCTCGTTCGACGAGTGGAACATCTGGTATATGGAGGAGCACCAGGCGGCCGAGAAGGACCGGACCGAACGGTGGCAGGTCGCCCCTCGGCTCCTCGAGGACCGGTACACGGTGGCCGACGCGGTGGTGCTCGGGAGCCTGCTGATCTCCCTGCTCAAGCACGCCGACCGGGTCACCGCGGCGAGCCTGGCGCAGCTGGTCAACGTGATCGCCCCGATCATGACGGAGCCGGGTGGCCCGTCGTGGCGTCAGACGACGTTCTTCCCGTTCGCGCTGACCTCGCGCCTCGCCCACGGGGTCACGCTCGCCACCACGATCGAGGTCGGCTCCTACCCGACGGCCCGGCACGGCAGCGCCCCGCTGCTCGACGCGACCGCGACCCACGACGCGGACACGGGGCGCGTGTCGGTCTTCCTCGTCAACCGCGCACAGGACGCGCCGACGACCGTGACCATCGACGTCTCGGGCTTCGGGCACCTCGTGGTCGACGAGTGCCACGGTGTGCACGACGCCGACGTGAGTGCGGCCAACGATCTGCAGGACCCGACCCGCGTCGGGCCGACCGTGAACTCGACGGCGCGCCTCGAGGGCGGCATCGTGACACTCGAGCTGCCGCCCGTCAGCTGGACCGTGCTCACGCTCGAGCGCTGACCCGGAGGGACCACCGTTGTACGTCGACATGCCGTTGGACGAGCTGCGCGCCTATGCCGCACGCCTCGACGAGCCCGCTGACTGGGACCGGTTCTGGGCGGACACGCTCGAGGAGACCCGGCGGCCCGACGTGGACGTCGTCTGCCGGCGGGTCGAGACCGTGTACGTGGGTGTCGAGACGTACGACGTGACGTTCCGGGGCTTCGGGGGAGACCCGATCCGCGCGTGGCTGCGACTGCCCGCGGGCCGCCTCGAGCCGCTGCCCGTGGTGGTGCAGTTCCACGGCTACCAGGGCGGACGAGGGCACGTCGTCGAGCCGATCTCGTGGACGCTCGCGGGCTTCGCGCACCTGTCGGTCGACAACCGTGGGCAGGGCGCGAGCTGGCAGGTCGGCGCCACACCGGACCCGTACCCGGGGACGGGGCCCGAGCATCCGGGTTTCATGACCCGCGGGGTGCTCGACCCCTCCACCTACTACTACCGGCGGCTGTTCGCCGACGCGGCCCGTGCTGTCGACGCCGCGCGAGCGATCCCGCAGATCGACCCGGCACGCGTGCTCGTCGCCGGGGGGAGCCAGGGCGGCGCGATCGCGCTGGCTGCGGCAGCCCTGGTGCCGGACGTGGCCGGGGCGATGATCGACGTCCCGTTCCTGAGCGACATCGCCCGCGCCCTGACGATCACCGACGAGGACCCGTACGCGGAGGTCGTGCGCTACCTGCGCATCCGACGCGACGACGCCGACGCCGTGCTGCGGACGTTGTCGTACATCGACGGCGTCACGATGGCTCGTCGGGCTCAGGCCCCTGCGCTCTTCTCGGTCGCGTTGATGGATCCCGTGTGCCCGCCGTCGACCGTCTACGCGGCGTTCAACGCCTACGCCGGCGCGGCCAAGGAGATCGTCGAGTACCCGTGGAACCAGCACGAGGGTGGCCAGCTCGACCACGAGGAGCGCAAGCTCGTCTGGGCGCTCGACCGCGTCGGACCGTCGGAGCCCGGTACCGAGCCGAGGCCTCGTCGTGGCACGGGGTCGGCATGACGGAGCCCGTGGTCGTCCCCGCGGCACCGCTCGGACCGCTGCCCGACGCCTGGCGGACGTGCATCGGAACAGGTCGGATGAACCTCGCCCTGCGGGCCGACTACCAGGCCTCGCTCGCGCGGGTGCAACGAGAGATCGGGTTCACGCACATCCGCGGGCACGGGCTGCTCAGCGACGACATGGGACTCCTGCGGACGGAGGACGTCGGCGGTCGGTCGCACCGTCGGTACTCGTTCACCTACGTCGACCAGGTGCACGACTTCTTCCTGTCGCTCGGCATCCGACCGTTCCTCGAGCTCGGGTTCATGCCGTCGGCGCTCGCGTCCGGGCCCGAGACCGTCTTCTGGTGGAAGGGCAACATCACACCGCCGGCCGACATGGACGCGTGGGTCGACCTCGTGCAGGCCCTGCTCCGCCACCTGATCGAGCGCTACGGCATCGACGAGGTCCGGCACTGGCCGATCGAGGTGTGGAACGAGCCCAACCTCGACATCTTCTGGAAGGACGCCGACCAGGACGCCTACTTCCGGCTGTACGCGGCGACCGCACGGGCGATCAAGGAGGTGGACGCGTCGTTGCAGGTCGGGGGACCAGCTCTGGCGCCTGGGTGTGATGCGTGGTGGCCACCGTTCGCCGACTTCGTCGAACGCCATGCCGTGCCGGTCGACTTCGTGAGCAGGCACGCCTACTCCTCGTACGAGCCTGCCGAGATCCCCTTCGGCACCTACCAGAGGCTCATGCCGCCGTCGGCCCTGCTGGAGCAGTTCGCGGAGCCTCGGCTGCACCTCGCCGGCACCCGCCTCGCCGACCTGCCGGTGCACATCACGGAGTTCAACACCTCGTACCGGCCCGACAACCCGATCCACGACACCGCGTACAACGCGGCCTACCTGGCACCGGTCCTCGCGTCGGGAGGCGATCTGGTCGACTCGTTCTCCTACTGGACGTTCTGCGACGTCTTCGAGGAGCTGAACATCCCGACCTCGTTCTTCCACGGGGGCTTCGGCCTGCTCACGCACCGGCAGGTGGCGAAGCCGACGTTCCACCTCTACGCCTTCATGGCTCGGCTCGCCTCCCAGGTGCTCGCCCGCGGCGAGGACCACCTGGTGTGCGCGGACCCGGACGGCCGCGTGACGGTCCTGGCCTGGCAACCCGTCGGCTCCGGCGACGGACCGGCGCCCGACCGCCACGAGCTGTCCCTGTCGGTGCCCTGCAGCTCCTCGGGTTCTCCACTGCCGGACGGTACCGGCGTGTTCGTCCGGCGCGAGAGGGTCAACGAGACCGCCGGGAACGCGTTCACGGCGTGGCGCGAGCTCGGCCGACCGGCGACACCCACCGCGCGGCAGCTCGACGACCTGCAGGCGTGCGCGAGCCCCGCCCTGGAGCACTCCCGACTGACCGTGGAGCGCGGACGCGTCACCCTGCGCCTGTCGCTGTCGCAGCACGAGGTGACCCTCGTCGAGCTCACCCCGGTCGTGGACACGGTCTACGACGGGCTGGACGACCGGCGACTGCTCGGCGGTGTCGACGACCGTCTCCTGGTCGAGCACGAGCGCTGAGAGCGGGACGCGACCCGTCACGGGGCCAGGAGACCGAGGTCCGTCGTGCCTCTCCGGGAGGTCGAACGGGCCGGGACGCAGGTCCTCGCAGCGGACGAGCGCATCGTCCTCGTTCCCTGACCAGAGGCCTCAGGTGGTGGCTGCGGCGCCCGCGATGACGACGTGGAGGCAGTCGTCGAACAGGTCGTCGGGCGTGCGCCCGTCCTGCAAGTAGTCGGTGATCCCCGCGATCACGGTGGGGTGAGCCGCGGCGAACTCGGCCAGGTCCCAGCTCTCGAGCGCGACCTGGTCGGGGCGGGGTGCTTGCTCCTCGAGCACGTAGCCGACGGTGAAGCGCTCGGTGGCCAGGGTGATCACGCGCGCCTGGCGGAGCGGGACGCCCGCGTCGACGAGAGCGCTCATGGCGCGCTCGGAGATGGTGTTCATCGCGGCGGACAGCTGCGCGGCGGAGACCACGCGCGCTCCGTCGGGGTGGGCGAGCAACGCTCGGCGCAGCCCTCGGGCGAGCCCCGTCAGCCAGTCCTCCCAGGCCTCGTCGTCCTTGGGGGCCGACAGGTGCTGCACCAGGTCGGCGAGGATCGCGTCGGCGATCGCGGTGACGAGGGCGGCCTTGTTGGGCACGTGCCAGTAGAGCGAGGGGGACTGCACGCCGAGGCGGGTGGCGAGCTTGCGCGTCGTGACTCCGTCGAGCCCGTCGGCGTCCAGGAGCGCGACCGCCTCGGAGACGACCTGCGCGCGGTCCAACGCCATCGTCCGACCCCTTCCGCGAAAGCCTGTACTCCGACTCTATCAGTGATAGATTCTCCCTATCGGTGGTAGGGAGGATCGCGTCCCGCCACCGCTCGACGACGAGAGGGGAAGCCATGTCGAAGGAACACGTCGTGCGAGACGTGCTGCACGAGGCGACGCACCACGTGCCGGGGGTTCCCGAGCACCAGGAGAACCCCGACGGCCATCGAGGCCCCGGCCATCACGGTGGGTCTGTGCACGCGCGCTCGCTCCAGGGTCGCGACGCCGGCCCGGCTCCCGCGCACGATCGCCCGCCGCGGGTGCTGGTGGGCTGGCAGAGCTGGATCGCCGGCCTGTTCTCGCGCCAGACCGACTGACCTCAGGCGAAGGAGAACAGCGGCGGGAAGACGATCACGACGACCGCCGCCCAGGCCGCGTAGACCGGCAGGTACCGCGTCTGCCAGCGCTCGAGCTCCGCGAACGTGCCGCGACCACGCAGGAACCGGGCGCTCCGCCACGCGGAGACCCCGAGGTGGACGAGCAGCAGGAGGTTGAGCCCGAGCGCGGCGATCTTGTTGGGGCTGGTCCCGAACTGCGCGATCCGCGTGAGCATCGCGGTCAGCATGACGGCGTCGACCGCGAGGGCCGTCCCCACCAGGACGAGCTGGAGCCAGTCGGAGAGCGCGGGGGGTGCGAGCGGGTCGCGGGCCGAGATCGAGTAGAGGAGCAGCGCCAGGACGAGCACGAGGATCGCGTCCATCAGGATGAGCAGGTCGCGGTCCACCTCGACGAGGCCTCCCGACGCGATCAGGGCCACGAGGACGGCCACCAGCATGACGATGGTCAGCGGCGTGAAGATCCGGGTCAGCACGGGCGCGATGTTCTCGACGACGTCCTGCTTGGCCTCGACGAGCCAGGCGGCGACGATGAGGGCGCCGGGGACGGCGAACGGCATCACCCAGCCCGCGATCACCGGTTCGGGGTCGATGCCGACGAGCTGCAGCACCCCGGCGGTGAGCCCGAGCAGGACCCCGCCGCCCAGCGCGAGCAGCGTGAAGTAGATCGCGAGCTCGCCCGTGAACCGCACGAAGTCCATGCGCCGGCCGTCCGAGCGCCAGGAGCCGGCGACGTACGCGAGCCCCACCAGCAGCCACAGGACGACGGGTGTGTGCAGCACCGCGAGCACCTCGGTCGACCCCTCGGGGACGAACGGGTACGCGTTGAGCACGACGGCCAGCACGACGAACGGCACGGCGATCGCCGCCACGGTCCGCGGGCCTGCCTGCCGCTTCCACCCGAGGTACGCGGCAAGGAACGGCACGACGAGCAGGCCCGCGTTGAGCGCGAAGGTGATCTCGTCGTCGAACCAGGCGATCCCGGCTCGCACCGCGACGCCCGCGCCGACGGCGAGTGCGAGCACCACGGTGAGCTCGCGCCAGCGCGGCGAGGGCGAGCCGGGGGACTCGTCGGGGACGAGCGCGAGCTGTTTCCACAGCCGGTCCGAGTGCTCACGGGCGTACTCGCGGGAGACCGCGTCCAGGTTGCCGAGGCGCTTGATCGCGACGAGGAACGCCTCGTCGTCGTCGAGCCCGATCGCGCGCAGGTCCGTCACCTGTCCGCGCAGGTGGTCCTCGAGCTCGTCGACGTCCGCCGACGAGATGACCTGACGCCGGTGCACGTACCCGCGCCACCTGTCGACCTGGGCCTCGAGCTCGTCGTCGTGCGCCATCACGCCCACCCCTCGACGACGGTGGCGGGCCGCGGCGCCGACTCCCAGACCTGCCGGAGCGCGTCCGCGACGACGGTCCACTGCGCCTGCCGCTCGGCGAGCGCCGCGCGCCCGGTCGGGGTGATCGCGTAGTGCTTGCGACGCCGGCCGGACTCGGACGTGCCCCAGGACGACGAGACGTGGCCCAGCCGTTCGAGCCGGTGCAGGAGCGGGTAGAGCATGCCGTCGGTCCACTGCATGCGTCCCCCGGAGAGCTCGCCGACGCGTTTGAGGATCGCGTAGCCGTAGAGGTCGCCGTCCACGAGGATCCCGAGCACGAGCGGGGTCGCCGAGGCGGCGACCAGGTCCTTGTCGATGCGCACGACAGCTCCTCTACCTTGATGTGCTAGGTATTAAACCCTAGCGGCTCTAGGTATGGAGTCGACCGTTCGGGGGACTAGCTCGCCCCGACGGGCGCCATGCGCTCGGCGCGGGCGACCGCGTCGGGGATGGTCAGCCGGGTCACCGCGCCGCTGTGCCGGTCGACCAGGCGCGGCCCGTTGGCGACCGGTCCGTCGCCGCGTCCGCCGCTGGTGTCGAGGACGACCAGCAGGAACGACGCCTCGTCCTGGCGCGCCCGCCGACGGTCCACGTGCAGGTGGGGGGAGTCGAGCGTGGCCTCGACGGCCGCGACGGCCTCCGCCAGCGTCATCTCGTTCACGGTCATCGGGGAGCCCTCTCTCGCGCACTGCTCGTCGCAGGCGAAACAGGTACCTGGTCGCTCGGCATTCCGGCGCCGGCCCGATCCCGAACCCGCCCCGCCCGTCTAGCGGGGTCGGACCGGGTCGGCCACACGCCCGAGCCATGTGCTGACCAGGGGCTCCCGCTCGAAGCAGCTGTCCGCCTTCGGGCCGCCCCAGTAGGCGCCGTGGATGGAGAAGTCGCCCATCAGGAAGATCTGCCACCACGGCTGCGCCGGCAGGTAGGTCACCTGTCGAGTGGGCTGCAGTGCCGCGCCGGGCGTCGCGGGCGTCGTCTGGGTCGTCGTGTCGTCGTCGTCGCGGAAGTTGGAGCCGAAGACGTCGGACGCGTTCAGGACGTTGATCCACTCGAGGTTCGAGGGGTAGGGCCAGCGGTCCTCGAACCACCGCGGCCAGTAGAGCCGCGCGAAGTCGGCGGGGCACCCGATGGTCGTCAACGACGTCACCATCGACGCCAGGTCGCGAAGGTTCGGGTCGACGAGCGTCTCGCCGTCCCGGCTTCGCTGCGGGAAGAGGGCGTCCAGCAGCACCAAGGACCCGAAGCTGAAGCCGACGAGGTGGATCGGCCCCCTCCACGTCCGGTCGCGCAGGCCGTCGAGGGCCTCCCAGACGGTGCGCACGACGGCCGCCCGGTAGCGGGGATCGTCGGCGAAGTTCATCATCCGTTCGATGCGCTCGGCGCCGGCCGTGAACTGCGGGCGGTACCGGGCCCAGATCCCCGCGACGGCCACACCGGAGCCGATCGAGATCACGGCGGCGTTGTCGTCCCCGATGAACCCGTCCCCGATCCCCATGGCGTGCAGCGACGTCACGATCGCGACGACGGCCAGCAGGAGCAGCACCACCAGGGAGCCGAACCCCCACAGGAGCTGCATCCGAGCGCGGGCCGACTTGCCGGCCCGGCGGATCGCGGGAACGAGCATCAGCATCCCGCGGATCGCGAGGAACCCGCTCCGGACGAATCCCGGTGCCGACGCGCCCCTCCCGATCAGGTCGGCATCCTCGAGCCGGCTCAGGTAGTCCAGCTCGAGGACGTCCAGGACGGGCGAGCCGTCGGGTCCCACGATCGTCTTGCAGACCCGAAGGCCGGTGCCCTGCTCGCTCCTGTCGACCACCTTGTAGGTGCCGGGCAGGATGCTCGCCTTCTTCGCGATCAGCTCGGCCACGCGGGTGCCGCTGTTCGACGACGAGCGGGCGAACGCCGGCGCGAAGATCAGGATCGGCAGCGTGCCGTCGCTCGGGTCGACGGGCTGGCTCGTGGGCGGTGCCGGTGCCGGCACTGCTGCGGGCGCCATCTCGGGTGCTGCCTGCTCGCGTCGCTCGGTGTCCACGGACATGAGGCCCCTCCTCGTCGATCACTGAGAAAGGGTGAGATCGCCGTGGGCAGATACCTGCGGGCTCCGGTCACCCTCCCGACGTGTCGAGCGAGCCGTGCCGCAGGACCTGCCACACGGTCGGGAGCATCCTGCGGGCCGGGATGCCCTTCATGATCCTCGCGACCTGTCGGCCGACGACGAGCACACCGGCGACGCCGACGACGGACTGGACGACGATGAGCCAGATGAGCGCGTCGTCGGCCGGGATGCCGAGGACGTCGGCGAGCACGGGCGCGGCGAGCCAGACCGGGATCCACCACAGGAAGACGAGGAAGATGCCGACGCGCAGCCGCGTCGGCGACACCCCCGGGTCGTCGTCCGGCACGGCCCCGCGCGCCTATGCCCGGAGCGGGCCGCGCACGATCGAGTCGCCGGAGTGCGCCGGGTTCCCGTCGAGGCTCTCCTGCGACACGTCGACCACGGAGTACTGGGCCAGGTCGAGCCCCGCCGGCAGGTCGAACCGGCCCGACGTCCCCTCGAGCGTGCCGAGGCTGACCAGGCCGGTGACGTCGGGCGTCAGCAGCCAGACCTCCTGGAAGGCGTCGTCGGACGGCACGGCGGTGGACAGGTCGACCACCAGGACCCGGCCACCGTCGGGTGCGGTCTCGACGACGGCCGAGCCGGTCGCGCTCCACCCCGGGAGCGGTTCGAGCGTCGCCGTGGCCAGCACGGTGACCGGCTCGGTGCGGTTCGAGATCCACCACGCACCGCCGCCACCGATGACGAGCCCGACGGCCGCGGCGCCGGCCAACCACGGCCACGGGCGCTGCCGACGGCGCGAGCTCAGTGGGACGACCTGAGCGGGTGGTGGTTCCGGGGGCGCGACGGCCGCGCGGGTCTGCGGGGCGAGGCCCAGCTCGTCGGCGACGCGCTCCCAGACGGCGGGCGCGGGCGCGACGATCGGCAGGTCGCCGTTCCCGGAGCGGGCGATCCCGACGACCTCGCGCAGGGTCGACAGCTCGCCGGTGCAGCGCTCGCAGCGCTCGAGGTGGGCGAGGTCCGCTGCGGACCCGACGTCCTCGCCGAGCGCGAGGAGGGCGAGCACGTCGTCGTCCACGTGCGACTCATCGAACGACACCGTCGGCCTCCCATCTGGTCCGTAGTCGGGCGAGGCTGCGCCGGACGTGACTCTTGACCGTGCCGAGCGGCAGGTCGAGCCGGTTCGCGATCTGGTCGTGGGTGAGGTCGTCGTAGAAGGCGAGCCGCAGGATCGTGCGCTGCGGGTCGCCGAGCCGGTCCAGCTCGTCGGCGATCACCACGCGGTCCACCACGCGGTCGTCGACGACCGACGGCACCTCGTGCAGGGACTCCGCCGACCTGTCGCGCAGCCGTCGGTCCCGGGAGCGCCGCTCGTGCGCGTCGGCGACGACGTGGCGCGTGATGCCGAGCAGCCAGGCGGGCAGCCGCGACCGGGTGGGGTCGAACCGTTCACGGCTGCGCCAGGCCTGGACGAAGACCAGCTGGGTGACGTCCTCGGCGTCGGGGACGCTGCCGAGCGAACGGACCGCGATCGAGTGCACGAGCGTCGCCCAGCGCCGGTACGCCTCGGCGAGGGCGGACTCGTCCCCGCCGGCGAAGGCCAGACCCAGCTCTTCGACGCCGTCACCGTCCGGATCCCGGCCGTGGACGGCGTGCAGGCGCGCCTCGTCCCTGGAGCCCGGTCCGGGTACGGTCACGGACGGCTCCTCACTCGTGTGCGCCAGTGTCATGTCGCTATCCATCGACCGGCTCGGCCGTGACGACGACGTTGTCCTCATAGTGCCCGATGTCCCGTCGGAATGTCCCGCCGCAGGTCACGAGCACCAGTCGCGGCGCGCCCGTCCGGTCGAACCACTGCGCGACGGGCGCCACGTCCTTGGCGACCTCCTGGCGGTCGACGACCGTGTACGCGTGCTCGACGCCGTCCGCGGTCGTGAGCGTGAGCGTCGCTCCCGGGGCGACGTCGCGCAGCCGCGCGAACTGTCCGACGCCGGTGAGCCGGCTGTCGACGTGGGCGGCCAGCACGGTGGCGCCCTGGACGTCGGAGGGCGCCGGCCCGAACCGGTACCAGCCGGCGCGGTTCGCGTCCGGGGGGATCTGCATCTCGCCGTCGTCCTGGACGCCCACCGGGTCCACCGCCATGTCGATCGAGACGTCCGGCACGACGAGCCGTACGGGCGCCGGCGTCGCCGCGGCCGGGGGTGTCGCGCCGAGCGCGGCGTCGTGCACGGGGACCGACGGCACGGGCGCCGACGGCTCGGGTGGCGAGAGGCTCGGCCGCGGTCCCGCCGTGGAGGGCGACGGGACCGCGGGGTCCGGGCCGCTGCAGGCGGTGACGAGGCCGATCGCGGCGACCAGGACGACGAGCGCAGGGCGCACCGAGGCCCGGGCAGGCGCGGCGGCCTGCCCGGGCATCGGTGAACCGGTCCGCGACAGGGTCAGCTCGACCGGGTCGACGAGCGGCGGGCGATCCCCAGACCGGCCAGGCCTGCGACGGCCAGCGCTCCGAGCGCGTACGGCCAGGCGGGTGTGCCGGAGTCGCTGACGAGGCCGACCTCGCCCGCGTTCACACCGGAGGGGGAGCCGTGCAGGCCGGTGATCGTCTGCGTGGCGAGCGCGAGCGTGGCGGGCGTGGCCGTCGCGCTGCCCCATGCGTAGACGATCGTGTTCGTGCCCTCGGTGACCGGCACGTCGGCCGGGCCCAGGAGCGCTGGTGTCGTCGTCCCGGCCGCGGTGACGCTCGCCGAGACCGTCCCGGCCGGCAGGTTCAGCACCTTCTCGTTCGGGTTGGTGAGGTTCGTGATCACCGCGGTCCCGCCCGCGAGGACGTCGACCCCGGGTGCCGCGGCGACGTGCCGCACCGTCAGCCGCCCCTGCCCGGCGGCCGTGGTGGAGATGTCGTTCGTGAACAGCGTGGCGGTCGGGGTGCCGGCCGCGTCGAGGTGGGCCACGGCGGTGTAGTTCTTGCCGGCCTCGAGCGCGAGATCGACCGGCCCGATCGCCGGTGCCGAGGCGTCGGCGGCGTCCGCGGCCGTGATGGCGACGGTGTACGTCCCGGCCGGAAGGTCCAGGGGACCCGCCATCGACCCGGGTGTGAAGTCGTCGAGCGTCCGCTCGCCGTTGACCCACACGTCGACGGTGAGCCCGGGCACGCCGTGGAACACGGAGAGCTTGGCGGGGTCCGCGGCCGACGCGGGCACCGCGGCGAGCGTGAGGAGGGCGAGGGTTCCGGCGGCGATGCCGGCGAGCAGTCGTGCGCGCATGGTGCGTCCTTCGAGGACTGGCCCGACGAGCGGGGCGGCCGATGTGCTGACACCCCTCCTTCGCCCGTCGGGCCGTCCCCGGATGCAGGGTCGGCGACCTAGAGGTCGACGGGCCGCAGCACGAAGGTGATCGCGTGCGCGATCTGGACGTTGCCCGCGTTGAGGTCGAGGCGACCCGGGATCAGGAACGGGTTGAGGTCGTTGCGGTCCTGGTCGCGCAGCTGCACGATCCCCCACCGCTTCGAGATCACGTCCACGGTGAACGTGCCGCCCTGCGCGGTGGTCAGGACCGCGTCGTCACTGGCCAGCGCGGTGCCGGAGTCGATCGTGGCGCCGGGGACCACGTGGTAGAGCAGGACCTGCTCGAGGGCGTCGATGCCGACGGCGCCCGCGAGCGCCGTGAACACCTGCTCCTCCGAGCCGTACCAGCGGTGGGTCAGGTCCTTGGCCAGGAGCTGGAACGCGCGGTCGGTGGGCAGGAACGCGGTGAGCGGGACCGAGCCGTCCGCGAGGACGGCGACCGGGCTGGAGGGCTTCGCGGCCAGCACCGCGCCGATCGCCTGGTCCAGGATGTCGAAGTCCCGCCAGCTGCGGTCGAACGTGTCCCCGTCGGACGCGAGCAGGGCGGCCAGGCTCGACGTGCCGGAGGGTGGCGCGGCAGTGGCGGCGGGCGCGAGCGCGACGCCGGTCCCGGCGGCCAGACCTGCGACGACCAAGGTCGTGATCGTGCGACGGATCCTCATGGTGGGCTCCTTGCGTGGGTGGGAGGTCGGCGGGCGGCTGATGCACCCGCGCACCTTCTTCGCTCGCCGGACCCGGTCGGGATGCACCGAGGTCGTCGGCTTGCGCCTCGCCGAGGACGTGTGAGGCTGGCAGCGGCGACCGGCTCCAGCGTCGGGGTGGTGTGGTTCGCCACCGAACGCGCAAGGACCTCTCCATGAAGCTTCCCCATCCACGCGGCGCTCTGAGCGAGGCTCTCGTCGACGTGCTCGGCGCCTCGGCCGACAAGGCCCGCGTCTCCGGAGACCTGGTGGACCGGGCGATCGCTGGTGCCGACGACCTGCTCACGGACGACGATGTCCAGCTCAGCCTCTACGTGCTCTACGAGCTCTTCTACCGCGGGTTCGCCGGCGTGGAGGAGGAGTGGGAGTGGGACCCGGACCTGCTCCGGGTCCGCGCGACGCTGGAGCTCGCCGTCGAGTCGGCGCTGACGGAGGCGGTGGACGTCCCCCGCGGAGTGCCCCCGGAGCGCGGAGCCGTCGCCGGGGCGCTCTTCGCCATGACTGCGCCGAGCCCGGGTCCGAGCCTGTCGCGCTACGTCGCCAAGAGCGCGACGGTCGAACAGCTGCGCGAGCTCCTCGTGCACCGGTCGCTCTACCAGCTCAAGGAGGCCGACCCGCACACCTGGGCGATCCCGCGGCTGGAGGGGCGGCCCAAGGCGGCGTTGGTCGAGATCCAGGCCGACGAGTACGGCGGCGGTGCGCTCGAGCGCATGCACGCCGAGCTGTTCGCGCGGACGATGCGCGGCGCCGGGCTCGACCCGCACTACGGCGCCTACGTGGAGCAGGTCCCGGCGGTGACGCTCGCGCACGTCAACGTCATGTCGCTGTTCGGGCTGCACCGTCGTTGGCGAGGTGCCACCGCCGGGCACCTGGCGGCGTTCGAGATGACGTCGTCGCTGCCCAACCGCCTGTACGGCGACGGCTTCCGGCGGCACGGGTTCGACGCGGACACCACCGGGTACTTCGACGAGCACGTCGAGGCGGACGCCGTGCACGAGCAGATCGCCGGCCGCGACCTGGCGGGCGGTCTGGCCGAGCAGGAGCCCGAGCTCGTCGACGACCTCTTCTTCGGCGCCGCGGTCTGCCTGTACCTCGACGACCTCGTCGCGGGCCACGTGCTGGAGGCGTGGCAGGCGGGCGAGTCCTCGCTGCGCACGCCATGAGCGAGCGCCCGCCGCGCGCGCGGCCGACCGAGCCGAGCATCGTCGCCTGCCCGGACGGGCCGATCCTGGTCCGGGGCGACGTCGCCATCGTCGACGGCTCGGGTGCGCCCGTGCCGAGACGACGGGCGACGGTGGCCCTGTGCCGCTGTGGGTCGTCGGCGATCAAGCCCTTCTGCGACGGGTCGCACAAGGCGATCGGCTTCAGCGCGCCCTGACCTGCGTCGGACGGCAGACTCGACGCATGGACGTCACCGCCTGGGTCTTCGAGTACGAGCGCGCGTGGCGCGACCGTGACGCAGCCGGGATCGACCGCCTGTTCACGGACGACGCGCGCTACCTGCGATCCGCCTACGACGACGGCCTGTCCGGCATCGACGAGATCCGCGGTTTCTGGGACGACGACACGCCGTTCACCATGACCTCGGCCGTGCTCGCGGTCGACGGCGACACGGCCGTGGTCCGGGCGGAGGTGCACTACCTCGGCGACGAGCCCCACGAGTACCGCGACCTGTGGATCCTGCGGTTCGCCCCCGACGGCCGGGTGCGGCACTTCGAGGAGTGGGCGCACTGGCCGGGCATGCCCGGGTGGAGCGAGTCGCAGGCGTGACGCGCCCGGGACCGGTGCGCGTGACCCGACCCCAGGCGCTCGCCTGGCGGATGCGTCGACACCTGCTGGAGCCGGTCGGCACCGTCAGCGCCGAGGACGTCGTGCGGCGGCTGACCGCGATCCCCGCGCAGTCCGACGTCGACCTCGCGGTCCGGACCCGGCAGCGGGCCTCCCGGGCGGGGGAGGTCGAGGCGGCGGTGCGCGACGGCCGGCTGCTGCGGACGTTCGCGTTCCGCGGCGCCGTCCACCTCCTCACGCCCGAGGAGGGCGGGGCGTACCTCGCGCTGCGTGCGGCCGGCCGGCAGTGGGAGCTTCCCAGCTGGCAGCAGCACTACGGCATCGCGCCCGAGGCCTGGCCCGCGTTCCGGTCCGCGGTGCGGGACGCCCTCGACGACCGCCCCCTGACCCCGGCCGAGCKCGGCGACGCCCTCGCCGAGCACCACGGGTACGCGCACCTGCGGTCGATCTTCGCAACCGATCCGTGGACGCTGCTCAAGGCGCTGGCGTGGCAGGGCGATCTGACGTTCGGCCCGTCGCGAGACGGCCGGGCGACCTTCCAGCGGCTCGACCAGAACCCTCGGTGGACGAGCTGGCCGGACCTCGCCGACGCGGGCCGGCACGCGGTCACCGCGTATGCGCGCGCCTACGGGCCGACGACCCCGGACCACCTGCAGTACTGGCTCGGCGCCGGGCTCAGCGCCGGCCGCCGGCGGATCGCGGCGTGGGTCGACGACCTGGCCGACGAGCTCGCACCCGTCGACGCGGACGGCACGACGGCGTTCGTGCTCCGGGAGGACGTCGACGAGCTCGTCGCGACACCGCCGACGGACGTCGTCCGGCTGCTGCCCGGGTACGACCAGTGGGTGCTCGGGCCGGGGACCGCAGACCCCGACGTCGTGCCGCCCGCCCGCCGCGCGCTCGTCACTCGCGGCGCGAACGTGGTGGTGGCCGCAGGGGTCGTCGCCGGGACGTGGTCGGTGCGCGACGACGCGCTCGACGTGACGCTGTTCGAGGCGACGACGACCCCCGCGCCGAGTGCCCTCGACGAGGGGGTGGCGCAGCTCGCGGGAGTCCTCGAGCGCGACCTGCGTCCCACCGTGACGACCGGCTGACGGCGTGGCCCCTCGCTCGCCCGACGGATCGGCGCCCCCGGGCGTACGGTCGAAAGGACGCGTCCGCCGACCGGCGCACGCCCGGACAGGAAGCAGCCAGATGAGCACCGAGACCCCGGTCCCCGACGACGAGACCCGCGCGCACGCGACCGATCCGGCGGAGGGCGCCGACGGTGCCCCGGACGCCGCCGGCGGGGACGCTCGCGAGCACGCGAGCGAACCCGCCGAGGGCGAGGACCCTGACGCCTGACCCGGCAGGCCTCAGACGCGCTGCTCCGGAGGCGCCTCGTCCACGACGACGTCAGGGTCGATCCGGTCGGCCGCGCTCAGTCGCTCGTCGAGCTCGGTGCGTGCACCGCTGGCCTCCTGGGCGTGGGAGCGAGCCTCGTTCTGGAGCGCCGCGGCATCCGCGGCCCGGGCGTCGGCCTCGGCCTGCGCGAGCCGAGCCTGGGCGTCGAGACGGGCCGCCTCGGCCTCACGTCGCTGCAGCTCGACCTGGTCGGCGGCCGCCTGCTCGCGGATCGCCTGCGCCTTGGCGCGCTGTGCGTCCTCCCGACGCCGTCCGCGGCCGGCGAGTGCCACCACCGCGACGATGATCACGATGATCACGACGACGGCGACGATGATCCAGACAGTCTGAGCATCCATTTCGGGAGCCTCCTTCTGTAGGTTCCCCCCAGCTGGTATTGGACTGCCGTCCCGATGGGGCCGCAACCCGGGCGCGCGCCCGGGAGGCGTGCTCCGGTCGCCTGGGCGGATGACGATCCGATCGCCGAGACTGGCCCGATGACCGACCGCTACGACGGCCACATCCTCGGCTTCGCGACCGCGGACGGTCGGCGCGTCGTCGTCGGCCGCTGGCTGCGTTCGCCCTGGCCGCCGTTCGCCGACGTCATGACGCAGGACGCCGACGGGCGGCGCACGCTGATCGCCCCGAGCCGCGGCATCGCCGACGAGATCGCCGCGACCTACCAGTTCGACGAGGTCGTCGTCGCGCCGGTGCAGGTGCGGTGCGACCGTGCGGCGCGGACCTGGGACGTGTCGGCCGGTGCGCTCGACGCCGTCGTGACGCTGGGCGGACCGACGGCCCTGGGCCGGGCGCTGGCCGCCGTGCCGCGCTCCGTCACGAGGTCACGCGCGTTCGCGACGTTCGCGGACCCGGTGGTGCGAGTGGTCCTGCCGGGGGTGCGCACGCGGGGGACCGCCGGCGCCGACCGGCGCGAGTGGTACGGCGCCCTCGGTCAGCACCGCGTCGCCGACGTGCGCGCGACCTGGCACTCGGTGCCGTGCGGTGCGCTGCTGCCGACGGTGCCCGCGGTGCAGTTCGGATTCTCGTCGGTGCCCGACCGTCCGACCGTCACCGCGGTGCGGACGACCATCGCGCGGGTCGGCTGACCGCACCGGCACCGGTTCCGGTTCCGGTTCCGCGAACGCTACGGGGAGACGGCCCGCTCAGACGAGGGCCGCGGCGTCCGCCCGGGCGCGGGACTCCAGGATCGCCGGTGCGTTGGCCTCAGACCACGAGCGCATGGTCTGGAGCGCGTCGAGAAGTGAGGTGCCGAGCGGGGTCAGCCGGTACTCGACGCGCGGCGGCACCTCCGCGAACGCCTGGCGGGCCACCAGCCCGTCGCGCTCGAGCGCCCGCAGGGTCTCGGTCAGCACCTTCGGCGTGATGTCGGTGAGCAGTCCGCGCAGCTCGGAGAAGCGCAGCACCGAGCGGTCCAGCGACAGCAGGATGCGGACGGTCCACTTCTCGCCGACGCGTGCGAGCACCATGCGGCTCGGGCAGGCGACGTCGAGGACGTCGTAGGGCACGGTATCCACGGGGTGACCGACTTCCGTTGAAGTGACCAGTTTCCAATCCATACTATCGGCGACGACGCAGCTCATCCACGACAAGCGGGAGTCCTCACATGTACGTCCTTCTCACCGGCGCCACCGGGTACGTCGGGTCGAACGTCCTCGCCGCGCTGCGGTCCGCGGGCCACGAGGTGCTCGCCGTCACGCGCAGCGAGTCGTCCGCGGCGCAGGCCCGGGAGGCGGGGGCGAAGGCCGTCGTGCACGACCTCACCGACACCGCCTGGCTGGTCGACGAGCTCGGCACGGTCGACGCCGCGATCCACACGGCGGCCACGGGGGACGGGCAGAACCCGGCGTTCGACGACGCGGTGATCGACGCGGTCGTCCGGGCGTTCGCGGGCACGGACAAGCAGTACGTGCACACCAGCGGCATCTGGGTCTGGGGTGCGGGCGAGGTCGAGGAGGACGGACCGCTCGACCCGCCGACGATCGTCGCGTGGCGGCTCGAGCGCGAGGACCGGCTGCTCGCCGCGGACGTGCGCGCGACGATCGTCGCGCCCGGCATCGTCTACGGGCAGGGCCGCGGGATCGTGGCGGGTGTCCTCGGCGCCGGGCCCCGGACCGAGGACGGCGCGCTGCGCCTGGTCGGCTCGGGGGAGCAGCACTGGACGACGGTGCACGTCGAGGACCTCGCCGACCTGTACGTCGCGGCCCTGTCCGGCGGGCTGCGCGGTCGCGTCGCGGGGGCCTCGGGCCAGAACCCGACGGTGCGGGAGATCGCCCAGGCGGTCGTCGGCGCCGACGGTCGGGTGCTGCCCGAGTCCGACGACGAGACGCGCGCCCGGCTCGGCGCCGGATTCGCGGACGCGCTCCTGATCGACCAGCGGGCGACGGGGGCGCTCGCCCGCGCCACCTGGGGCTGGGTTCCTCGTCGGCCGAGCCTGCTCGAGGAGCTGTCCGCCTGAGGCGAGACGTGTCTCACATGTCACGTCCCTGGACGCCCCGGGCACGGATCCCCGAACGTGCCCTAGTTTTGGGCCCGTGACTGCACCGAGCGACGCCCCGCAGGGTCTGGCCAACCACGAGGTACCCGAACCGCTGCGCAACGACGTGCGGGTGCTCGGCGAGTTCCTGGGTCGAGTGCTGCGCGAGGCCGGCGGGGACGACCTGCTGGCCGACGTCGAGCGGTTGCGCGAGCTGGCGATCCGGGCGCACAACGGGCCGGACGCCGAGGCGCTGGCGCAGGCCGAGGAGCTGGTGTCCGGCTTCACGCTGGCCCGCGCCGAGCAGGTCGCCCGCGCGTTCACGTGCTACTTCCACCTGGCCAACACGGCCGAGGAGTACCACCGCGTGCGGGTCCTGCGTGAGCGCGAGGCCAGCCTGCTGCCGCACCACCTGGCGCCCGACGACTCCCTGCCGGCCGCGGTCGCGCAGCTCGCGCAGGAGGTCGGCCAGGACGTCGCTCGCCAGCGGCTGTCCGAGATGGAGTTCCGCCCGGTCCTGACAGCGCACCCCACCGAGGCCCGCCGCCGCGCGGTGTCGGCGTCGATCCGGCGCATCGCCGAGCTGGTTGCCGAGCGCGACTCCCGGAGCATCGGGGGCATGTCGCTCGCGGAGAACGACCGTCGGCTGCTCGGCGAGATCGACACCCTGTGGCGCACGGCCCCGCTGCGGGAGGCCAAGCCCACGGTCCTCGACGAGGTCCGCACCGTGCTCAGCGTCTTCGAGTCCACCCTCGCCGACACCCTGCCGGACGTGTACCGGCGCCTCGACGACTGGCTGCTGGCCGACGCCGCCGGCACCACCGCGCCCGCGGTCCGCTCGTTCGCGCGGCTCGGGTCGTGGATCGGTGGCGACCGCGACGGCAACCCGAACGTCACCGCCGAGATCACGCTGCAGGCCGCCGCGATGGCCTCGGACAAGGTGCTCAGCGAGCTCGAGGTCTCGGCGCGCCGGACCGCGGGCGGCCTGACGCTCTCCGCCGACGACACCCCGGCCTCCGCCGAGCTCACCGCGCTGTGGGACGGCCAGGTCGCCCTCTCGCCGGCGCTGGCCGAACGGATCGCCGTCGACGCACCGAACGAGCCCCACCGCCGCGTCGTCTACTTCCTGGCCGAGCGCCTCGCCGCCACGCGCCGGCAGGACGCCGAGCTCGCCTACGCCGACGCCGCCGAGTTCGAGTCCGACCTCGCGGTCGTGCAGCGCTCGCTCGCCGAGGCCGGCGCCCCGCGGTCCGCCTACGGCGAGCTGCAGCGACTGATCTGGCAGGTGCAGACCTTCGGGTTCCACCTGGCCGAGCTCGAGGTCCGGCAGCACTCGCAGGTCCACGCCGGCGCGCTCGCCGACATCGCGACGAACGGCCTCGGCGGCGAGCTGGAGCCGCGCACCGTCGAGGTGATCGCCACGTTCCGCGCGCTGGGTGAGGTGCAGCGCCGGTTCGGCATCTCGGCGGCCCGCCGCTACATCGTCTCGTTCACGCAGTCCGCCGAGCACCTGGCCGCGGTCTACGAGCTGGCGGAGCTCGCGTTCGAGGGCGCGGACTTCACGCCGACCATCGACGCGATCCCGCTGTTCGAGACCTTCGCGGACCTCGAGGCGAGCGTCGACATCCTCGAGGGTGCGCTCGCGTTCCCGCAGGTCCAGCGCCGGCTCGCGGAGAACGGTCGCCGCGTCGAGGTCATGCTCGGCTACTCGGACTCGTCGAAGGACGTCGGCCCGGTCTCTGCGACGCTCACGCTCGACACGGCGCAGCGCCGCATCACCGAGTGGGCGCGGCGCAATGACATCGTCCTGACCCTGTTCCACGGCCGCGGCGGCGCGCTCGGACGTGGCGGCGGCCCCGCCAACCGCGCCCTCCTGGCCCAGCCCCCGGGGTCCGTGGACGGCCGGTTCAAGCTCACCGAGCAGGGCGAGGTCATCTTCGCCCGGTACGGCGACCCGGTCATCGCCGCCCGGCACATCGAGCAGGTCGCCGCGGCGACCCTGCTGGCCGGCGCGCCGTCGGTGGAGAAGCGCAACGCCGCCGCGACCGACCGGTTCAGCGCGCTGGCCGCGCGCATGGACGAGACGTCCCGCGTGCGGTTCCACGAGCTGGTGAAGTCCCCGGGCTTCCCGCAGTGGTTCGCCGAGGTGACCCCGCTGGAGGAGCTCGGGCTGCTGCCGATCGGCTCGCGGCCGGCCCGTCGTGGCCTGTCCGTCGAGTCGCTCGACGACCTGCGCGCGATCCCGTGGGTGTTCTCCTGGTCGCAGGCGCGCATCAACCTGGCCGGCTGGTACGGCCTGGGCACCGCGCTCGAGGAGGTCGGCGACCTGGACGAGCTGCGTGCCGCGTACGCGCAGTGGCCGCTGTTCACCACGATGATCGACAACGTCGAGATGTCGCTGGCCAAGACCGACCAGCGGATCGCCGAGCGCTACCTCGCCCTCGGTGACCGCGACGACCTGGCCGGCCAGGTGCTTGAGGAGATGGCGCTGACCCGCAAGTGGGTCCTGCTCATCACCGACAGCGACGCGATCCTGTCGCGCCGCCGCATCCTCGGCCGCGCGGTGCAGCTGCGCAGCCCGTACGTCGACGCCCTCTCGCTCCTGCAGCTGCGAGCCCTGCGTGCGCTGCGCACGGGTGCGGCGCCCGAGCAGGTCGACGACCTGCGACGACTGCTCCTGCTGTCCGTCAACGGCGTCGCCGCAGGTCTGCAGAACACCGGCTGACTCGACCCCGCCTCTCGACACATGGGCCCGGTTCCGGACGCGTATCGTCCGGAACCGGGCCTACGGTCGTCTCATGACAAAGACCGTTCCCTGGGAACCGCCCCTCGCGAGCAACGAGCTCGACCACCTCGTCGGCGCGCTCGACCGGATGCGCACGACCTTTCGCTGGAAGGCCGACGGACTCGACAGCGCCGGCCTCGACCAGCACATCGGTGTCTCCGCACTGACCCTGGGGGGACTGCTCAAGCACCTCGCAGCCGTCGAGGACACCACCTTCTCCTGGAAGCTCGCGGGCCAGCACCCCGGCGAGGGGATCTGGCACCCCGAGACCTGGGGCGAGAACGACACCGAGATCCTGTCCGCCGTGAACGACACTCCCGAACAGCTCTACGCGGCGTGGGACGACGCGGTCGCACGGTCGCGCGACCGGCTGGCTACCGCGCTGGCCTCCGGCGACCTCGGCCAGGAGGTGCGCGACGGCGACGACGCGGGCAACCACGCCAACCTGCGTCGGCTGCTGTTCGACCTGCTCGAGGAGTACGGCCGGCACACGGGGCACGCGGACCTGCTGCGCGAGGCGGTCGACGGCCGTGTCGGCGAGGATCCGCCGCTCGACTGGCGCCCGGTCTCGGGTGCGCCGCTGGGCTGGATCCGGGAGTGGGACCGGTAGGTCAGGGCCCCGTCGGGCCGAAGCGTTCCGTGCGGATGCGGTCGGGGTCGTGGCCGAGGTCGACCAGCGTGTCGGCCACGAGCTCGACGAAGGGTGTGGGGCCGCAGACGAAGACGTGCGCGTTCTCCGACGGCGGGTAGCACGCGTCGCGCAGCACGTCGGCGTTCACGCGCCCGACGGGTCCGCTCCACCCGGGCGGGCCCGTGCGGGTCCACACGCGGGTGATCGCGACGTCGGGCTCCAGCGACGCGAGCTCGTCGGCGTACAGGGCGTCGGCGGGCGTACGGACCGACACGAGCAGCCGGAACGGCGAGGCCGAACCGACGTCGCGGCGCGTCCGCAACATCGACATGAGCGGGACCAGCCCCGAGCCCCCGGCGACGAGCTGCACCGGGTGCGGGTCGGTCGCGTGCCAGACGAACCAGTTGCCGACGGGGCCGCGCAGCTCGAGCTCGTCGCCGACCTGGAGGTCCTCGGTGAGGTACGGGGAGACCTCGCCGTCGTCGACGACCTGGACCGTGAGCGCGATCCGCTCGTCGACCATGGGCCCGCCCGGGCGGCCCATCGTGCCGGGGGAGGCGAGCGAGTAGGAGCGCTGCGTGGAGTACCCGTCCTCGGCGGTCAGCCGCACGTCGACGTGCTGCCCGGGCATGGCGCCGTGCCATCCGGGTACGTCGAGCTCCAGGGTTGCCGCGGAGGGGGTCTCGAACCGGCGGTCGACGAGCGTCCCGACCAGCCAGGGGAGGGCGTAGAGCTCAGTCACCCCAGTACCGCTGTTCCTTCCAGGGGTCGCCGTACTCGTGGTAGCCGAGCCGCTCCCAGAAGCCCCAGGTGTTCTCGGTCATGAGCTCCAGGCTGCGGACCCACTTGGCCGACTTCCAGAAGTACAGGTGCGGCACCAGCAGCCGGGCCGGTCCGCCGTGCTCGGGCGGCAGCGGCGCTCCGTCGTACTGGTACGCGATCCAGGCCTTGCCGCCGCGCAGGTCCTCGAGCGGGACGTTGGTGGTGTAGCCGCCGTCGCAGTGCGCCATGACATAGGCGTGGTCCGGGTCGATCTCGACGGCGTCGAGCAGCGTGTCCAGCGAGATGCCGCGCCAGACCGAGTCGAGCTTGGACCACTTGGTCACGCAGTGGATGTCCTTGACGACGTCCTCGTGCGGCAGGTGGGTGAGCTCGGACCAGGACCAGGTCTTGAGCTCGCCGCCGTCGGCCGTGATCGAGAACGTCCACGTGGACAGGTCCGCACGCGGCGTGGGACCGGCGGACAGGACCGGGAAGCCACGTTCGAGGTACTGACCGGGTGGGATGCGGGGGTCGGTCTCACGCTTGCCGCGGAAGCCGCGGGAGATGATCGCCATTCGAGAGCTCCCAGGGTGCGTCGGAGAGTCCCATCATGCGGCGCCACCTGCGGATACGCCAGAGGCCGGCCCGAGAAAGGGCCGGCCCCTGGTGAAGAACGGTGGATCAGCCGCGCGAGTAGACCACGCGGGGGCCGCCGGACGACGACGCGCCCGAGCCGCCGCCGGAGCCGCCACGACCGGAGCCGCCACGACGACGACGCTGGCCCGACGGGGCGCCGGCAGCGGTGCCGCCCGACGCCTGACGCTGACGCTGGCCGCCCGACGGCGCACCCGACGAGGCGGCGGCCGAGGCCTGACGGCTCGAACCGTTGCCGCGACCGGAGCCGCGACGGCCACCGCCGCCACCGGAGGACTGCTGGGTGACGGGAGGCGCGACGTAGCGCACGGGGGCCGCCTGCTCGCCGACGAGGGACGTCAGCGTCGCGTCGCCGGCGTTGACCGGCTTCGGGGTGGCGGTGATCTTGGCCGCACGGGTCAGCTGGCGGACGTCGCCGCGCTGCTCGGGCAGGACGATCGTGACGACGTCGCCGCCCGACCCGGCACGCGCGGTGCGGCCGGAGCGGTGCAGGTACGCCTTGTGCTCGGCAGGCGGGTCGACGTGCACGACGAGCTCGATGTCGTCCACGTGGATGCCGCGGGCGGCGATGTCGGTGGCGACGAGCACGCGCACGGAGCCGTTGGAGAACGCTTCGAGGTTCCGCTCGCGGGCGGCCTGCGCCAGGTTGCCATGCAGGTCCACGGCGGGGATGCCGTCCATGGTGAGCTGCTTGGCCAGCTTCTTGGCCTGGTGCTTGGTGCGCATGAACAGGACGCGGCGGCCCGTGCCCGAGGCGAGGTGGTGGACGACGGCCTTCTTGGACTCGGCGTCGCGGACCTCGAACAGGTGGTGGGTCATCGCGGCCACCGGCGACTCGGCGCTGTCCACGGAGTGCTCGACCGGGTTGCTCAAGTAACGCTTGACCAGCTGGTCGACGCCCTTGTCCAGCGTCGCCGAGAACAGCAGGCGCTGGCCGCGCGGCGGCGTCTTGTCGAGGATCCGCTTCACGACGGGCAGGAAGCCGAGGTCGGCCATGTGGTCGGCCTCGTCGAGAACCGTGATCTGCACGTCCTCGAGCGAGATGAGCCTCTGGTTGAGCAGGTCCTCGAGGCGGCCCGGGCACGCGACGACGATGTCGACGCCGCCGTTGAGCGCGGAGACCTGACGGCCCTGGGACACGCCGCCGAAGATGACGGTGGTGTTCAGGCCGAGCACCTTGGCCAGCGGCGCGATGGTCGCGTCGATCTGGGTGGCGAGCTCGCGCGTCGGGGCCAGGACGAGGGCGCGGGGCCGACGCGCGACCTTGCCCTTGCCGGCGGCGGCCGTGCGCGTGACGAGCGGGAGGGCGAACGCGAGGGTCTTGCCGGAGCCCGTGCGGCCGCGGCCGAGGACGTCACGGCCCGCCAGGGAGTCGGGGAGCGTGGCGGTCTGGATGGGGAAGGGGGCCGTGATGCCCTGGTCCGTCAGAGCGGCGGACAGGGCAGAGGGCACGCCGAGATCGGCGAAGGAAGTCAAGGTAGAGCCTTTCAAGAGGCTTGGTCGGGGTCCGCCGCCAGAGCAACCTGAGCGGGTGCTCGGGGGACCTCCACGACGCGGGGCGCGCAGGTTCGCGCAGCCCGTGGTTCCGTCAGTCTCTCATACAGGTGTCTCGAAACCCGTTCGCGGTGTCGAGCATCACAAGGGACCATCGAATCCAGCGGCGGGCGTCGGGGGGAAGATCAGGCATGACCAGCAGCGTGATCGCATCGGCACGGGAGCTGCGGAAGGTCTACGGCTCGGGTCCGACGGCGGTGCGCGCGCTCGACGGGGTCGACGTCGACCTGGCGCGCGGCGAGCTCACGGCGATCATGGGACCGTCCGGATCGGGCAAGTCGACCCTCATGCACTGCCTCGCGGGCCTGGACAAGCCCACCTCGGGCACCGTCGTCGTCGACGGGGAGACCGTGAGCTCGATGTCCGAGCGCAGGCTGACCGCGCTGCGGCGCACCCGCGTCGGCTTCATCTTCCAGGCCTACAACCTCGTGCCGACGCTGACCGCCCTGGAGAACATCACCCTGCCGCTCGACATCGCGCGCAAGCCCGTCGACCGCGCGCACCTGGACGTCGTGGTCGAGACCCTGGGCCTGACCGACCGGCTGAGCCACAAGCCAAGCGAGCTGTCCGGCGGCCAGCAGCAGCGCGTCGCGTGCGCGCGGGCGCTGGTGAGCCGTCCCGCGGTCGTCTTCGCCGACGAGCCGACGGGCAACCTGGACAGCACCGCGTCCGCGGAGGTGCTCGGGTTCCTGCGGCGCAGCGTCGACGAGCTCGGGCAGTCGGTCGTCATGGTGACGCACGACCCGACGTCGGCCGGCTACGCCCACCGCGTCCTGTTCCTCGCCGMCGGCCGGCTCGTCGGCGAGCTGCGCGACCCCACCCCGGAGGCGGTCCTCGCGCAGCTGGCGAGCATCCGCACCGTGAGCTCGTAGTGGTCCGCGTCGCCCTGCGGGGCGTCCGCGCCCACCTGGTGCGGTTCTGCCTCTCTGTGCTCGCCGTGGCGCTCGGCGTGGCCTTCGTCGCGGGCACGTTCGCCCTGCGCACGATGCTCGGCTCGACGTTCTCCGACATCGTCGCGACGACCACCCTCGGCGACGCCTACGTGCGGGGCGCGGACGTGGTCGGTGGCGCGGACGAGCAGAACGTCGTCGCCGGGACGCCGCGCAACCCCGTCCCGCTCACTCTGGTTCCGCAGCTCGAGGACGTCGACGGCGTCAGCGCCGCGATCCCCGACCTGTCCGGCCCGGTGGTGCTGGTCGGCTCGGACGGGACCGCGGTGCAGAGCACGCAGGCGCCGAGCCTCGGCTTCGCCTACGACGACCGCAGCCGGGCGGTCGAGCTCGTCGCCGGGCACGCGCCGACAGCTCCCGACGAGATCGCCGTCGAGTCCTCGACGCTCCAGGCCTCGGGGCTGTCGCTCGGCGACGCGACCACGATCGTGATCGGCGGCGAGGTCCGGCCGGTCACCGTCGTGGGCGAGGTCGGGCTCGGCTCGGCCCTGGCCGGCGCGACCGTCGTCTTCGTCGACCGGCGGAGCGCGACGGCCGCGTTCGCCCCCGACGGCACGGTGTCGTCGATCTCCGTGCTCGCTGACGACGGCCTCTCGGAGCAGGAGCTCGTGGACCGGCTCACGCCCGTCGTCGCGGACGACGACGCCCGCGCGGAGGTGATCACGGGCGACGAGATGCGCGACGAGGCCATCGCCAACGTGCTGACGCTGCTCGGGTTCATCACGACGTTCCTGCTGGTGTTCGCGGGGATCTCCCTCTTCGTCGGCGCGTTCATCATCTCCAACACGTTCTCGATGTGGGTGCGGCAGCGGATGCGCGAGTTCGCCCTGCTGCGTGCGGTCGGGGCGTCGCCGCTGCAGGTGTTCACGTCGATCGTGCTGCAGGCGGCGATCGTCGGGGTGATCGGCAGCGTGATCGGCGTCCTGGGTGGGCTCGGGCTCGTCGTGCTCCTGCGCGGCGTGCTGGGCTCCGCCGGCATGCAGTTGACCGGGAGCGTGCCGCTCGACGGCTTCACGATCGTCGTGTCGGTGCTCGTCGGGACGCTGGTCAGCGTGCTCGCGGCCGCGCTGCCCGCCCGCCGGGCCGCGCTGATCCCGCCGGTCGAGGCCCTGCGCGACGAGGTCACGGTGCCGGAGCGCTCGCTGCGCCGGCGCGCGATCGTCGGCGGCGCGCTGGTCGTGGCCGGGGTGGTCATGGTGGTCGCGGCGCTGCTCGACCCGACCGGCGACCACGCGGGCGCGATGCTCGGGTACGGCGCGGGTGCGGTGGTGATCGGCGTGCTCGCGGCGTCGCCGGTGCTGGCGCGCGGCATCCTGCGCGTGCTCGCGGTGCCGTTCAGCGGCTGGCGTCCCGTCGGGCGGCTGGCCCGGGGCAACGTCACGCGCAACCCGCGTCGCACCGCGAACACCGCCGGGGCGCTCATGATCGGCATGGCGCTGGTCGGCGCGGCCGCGGTGATCGCGGCGACGACCCAGGCCTCCACGAGCGCGATCGTCGCGCAGGAGGCCACGACCGACTACATCCTGCGCGGTGCCGCGCAGGGGCCCGTGCCGGCGCAGGCGGTCGAGGACGTCCGCGCCCTGCCCGACGTGCGCGCGGCCGACACCTTCGCGACCGCCTCCGTCCTCGTCGGCACGGACTCCTTCGCCGTCACGGGGATCGACCCCGACGCGATCGGCCGCAGCATCGACACCGAGGTGATCGAGGGCTCGTTCCACGACGCGCTCGCCGCCGGCCAGGTCGCGGTCCAGCGCACGACGATGGACGACCAGCACTGGGCGCTCGGCGACACCCTGTCCCTGACGGGGCCGAGCGGCTCGCAGGACCTGACGATCGGCGCGGTCATCGACTCGCCCGCGTTCGGCGTCCCGCTCGTCGTCGGCCAGACCGAGCTCGACCAGCTCGTGCCGTCGGACCAGCAGCTCGTCACGACGGTCTTCGTCACCGCCGCGCCGGGGGCCGACGTCGCGGCCCTGCGCGGCGAGCTCACGGCGACCGTGAAGCCGTACGTCGTCGTGTCCGTGATGGACAGCGCGGAGTTCGTCTCCCAGCTCGCCGACCAGGTGAACCGCGTGCTGGTCATCCTGTACGCGCTGCTCGGGCTCTCGGTGGTCATCGCGGTGCTCGGCATCATCAACACGCTCGCCCTGTCGGTCATCGAGCGCACCCGCGAGATCGGGCTCCTGCGCGCGGTGGGCCTCGGGCGCCTCCAGCTGGGGTCGACGATCACGGTCGAGTCGGTGCTGACCGCGGTCTTCGGCACGCTCGTCGGGCTGGCCGTGGGCGTCGCGCTCGCTTCGACGCTGCCCACCGTGTTCTCCGACGTGGGCCTGCGCTCGTTGGCGATCCCATGGGTCAGCCTCGCGCTCATGGTCGTGCTCGCGATCGTCGTCGGGGTGCTCGCGGCCGTGTGGCCGGCCATCCGTGCGGCGCGTCTGCCCGTGCTCGAGGCCGTGTCCACCGAGTGATGACTACCCTCGGAGCGTGAGCGACACCGGGTACGGCGACTTCGAGTTCGAGCGTCGCTTCTGGGTGCGCGACCTGCCGGGCGAGCTGCTGGACGCCTCGCCGGCGCTGATCGTGCAGAGCTACGTCCTGGCCGACGAGGGGTACGCGATCCGCGTCCGCGTGCAGGCCACGGTCGAGGGGCTCGTGCTGGCGCCCGGCGCGGACGAGCTCGGGCTGCTGGCTGAGTACGCCGACCAGATGGACTTCTGCGCGATCACCGTCAAGGGACCGATGAACGAGGGCACCCGCTACGAGGCCGAGCGCGAGATCGACGTGCTCGTCGGGCTCGAGATGGTGCGCCGCGGCGGCGCGCGGGTGGCCAAGACCCGGCACTCCGTCTGGCTCGGCGACGACGGCTGGGTGATCGACACCTTCGCAGGGGCGAATGCCCCGCTGGTGGTCGCCGAGGTCGAGCGCGGGGGACCGGTCACCGACCTGACGATCCCGTCGTTCTGCGTCACCGAGGTCACGTCGGACCCGCGGTTCTCCAACGACGCGCTCGCGGGCCGGCCCTACGGCGGGTGGGCCTCCGACTACGAGGCCGAGCTGGCCGCGGACGGACCGCGGTTCCTGAAGAGCCTCGGCCACAACCACCGGGAATAAAGGTTGTAGCGTCAACCATTGAGGTGAGCATGTCGACCGCACCCACGCCCGGACAGGGCGCCGCCGTTCCGCTCGCTCCGACCCACGCCCACGACTCGATCGCCGCGGGCACGGGTATGGACGCCGTCACGCTCCTCGTCGGGGACCTCGACCGGCAGCTGCGGTTCTACCGCGACGCGCTCGCGCTCGACGTCCTCGAGCAGCCGGACCGGTTCGACGCCGGTCCCGCCACGGTGGTCCTCGGGCGCTCGGGCACACCGCTCGTCATCCTGCAGCACGCGCCCGACCTGCCGCCCGCCGTCCGCGGCGCCGCGGGCCTGTTCCACACCGCGATCCTGTTCGACGACGAGGCGGGCCTCGCGGCGACGCTCGCGTCCGTCGCGCAGCGCGAACCCACGTCCTACGTGGGCTCCGCCGACCACCTGGTGTCGCTGGCCTTCTACTTCACCGACCCGGAGGGCAACGGCGTCGAGCTCTACTGGGACCGCAGCCGTTCGCTGTGGAACCGGACACCCGACGGGCGCATCGAGATGGGCTCGTTGCGGCTGGACCCGAACGCGTTCCTCGGCGAGCACCTGACCGACGAGCTGCTCGAGGCTCCCGGGGCGGGCGACGCCGTCGTCGGCCACGTGCACCTCTCCGTCGGCGACGTGCCCTCGGCGCGCGCGTTCTACGTCGACGCGCTGGGCTTCGACGTCACGGCCGAGTGGCACGGTGCGCTCTTCGTGTCGGCGGGCGGCTACCACCACCACCTCGCGATGAACACCTGGAACAGCGCCGGCGCCGGTCCGCGTGCCTCGGCCCTCGGTCTCGGTGAGGTGCGGATCGCCGTGCCGACGTCCGACGACCTCGGCGCGCTCGCCGACCGCGTCGCCTTCGCCGGGTACGCCGCCGCCCACGACGGTCAGACCCTGAGGTTCGAGGACCCCTGGCGCAACGTCGTCCGCGTGAGCGCCACGGCCTAGGAGCCCCGGCGCACCCCGCCGTCAGTGGGTCCAGTGCAGGTGACGCGGGGAGGTGGCCCGGTCGACGAGCGGCCGGGCCGCGTGCACGGCGTCGGCGGCCGCTCGGTCGGCGAGGGCGTGCAGGCGGCCGTAGGTGAACGTGTCCTCGCCGTCGGCGAAAGCCTGCAGGCCCAGCCGTCGCAGCGTCTCGCGACGGACGACCGCGTCGTGCTGGTCGCCCAGCACCTCCTGGAGCCGCTTCGCCCGCTTCGCGCTCTTCGCGGCCGGCTTGCCGAACGCGCCGGTAGCGACCTCGCTGGCGTAGCGCGCGCGGCGAGCGGCCTTGCGCACCTCGTGCAGGGCCTCGTCCCGCTCGTCGTCGGGCGCGACGTCGAGCGCGTCGACCGCTCGGTCCAGCCGCTTCCACGCCTTGCGCGCACCCGGACGCAGGTCGTCGACCGCGGGTTCGCCCCGCACGACGTCGTCGAGCAGCTGGACCAGCTCCTCCCACGACGGTCCGAGGCGGCTGCCCAGCTGGTCGAGCCCGGCCTGCTCGGCGGCGGTGAGGTCCTCGTCGAGGCGCAGCGCGACCGGCCCGCGCACGAGGTCGGGCGGTTCGGCCGCGACGGCGCGGCGCAGGGCGTGCAGCTCGACGGCGGGGTCCCGTGCCGCGCCGAGCGCGTGCCCGAGGTCGCGCAGGGCGGTCCGCAGGGGCTCGTGGTCGTCGCCGTAGACGGCCAGCGCCGTGCGCAACCGACGGCTCGCGGTCCGGGCGTCGTGCACCGCGTCGCCGTCTCCGGCGCGGAGCCCGGGCTCGGTGTCGGCGAGCAGGCGGGCATGGCGCGCCAGGTAGGCGCGCACGGGCTCGTCGTTCCCCATCAGGACTCGCGCGCTCGCGTCATGGGTCGAGCGTGCCACGCGCCCGGTGTCGGGCGCGCCGGACCCGCGGGCGGCGGCACCGGTGGGATGCGCTCCTAGACTGGACGGGACCGCGACGAGGAGGTGCCGCCGTGCCCGTCGGCCGACGACGAACCTCGGGTGCCGTGTGCGCGGCCGCCCTCGCGCTCGTCCTGCTGGGCCTCGGCGCGTGCACCGCGGACCTGACGGACCCCGTGGTGTCGCCGACCCCCACGCCGACACCGACACCGACGCCCACGCCGAGCCCGCCTCCGATCGCCGCGCAGGTCGGTGCCCCGGCCGCCCCCGCCACGGTCCTGCCCGCGGCCACCCCGTACGACGCCGCGCTGGAGGCGTCGCGGACCCTGTTCGCCTCCGCACCGGTCGTCGTCGTCGCGCCGGCGGAGGACGCGACGGCGCAGGCGACCGCTGCGGCCATGGCCGTCGAGCTCGGCGTCCCCGCGCTGCTGACGACGACGACCGCGACTCCGACCGCGGTCACCGAGGAGGTGGCGCGGCTGGGCGCCGGCACGGTCGTGGCCGTCGGCGCCGTGCCGCCCGTCGCGCCCGCCGGGGTGGCCCAGGTGCCCCTGGCGCACGCGAGCCGCGCGTCGCTGCCGCCGACGCGCAAGCCGACCCCGCCGCCGGGCACGGTCGCGCTGACCGGTGTCGGCGCCGAGAGCCCCGTCGCGCTCGCGACGATCCACGCGGCGGGCGTCCCCGTCGTCGACGTCCCGGGCGGCGACCCGCGGGCGACGACCGCGGCTGTCCAGGCGCTCGCGGCCACCACCCCGGACCACGTGATCGCGTTCGGCGCGGCGTTCGGACCGCCGGACCGGCTCGCCGCGCGGACCGCGGTGGCGCGCACCGGCGTGCTCGTCGGGGGTGGCGGCCAGCTGGTGTTCCCGCAGGTCCCGGGCCTCCCGGGCAAGAAGTACGTCGCGCTGTACGGCGCCCCGGGCACACCGGCCCTCGGCGTGCTGGGGGAGCAGGACGTTCCGTCGACGATCGTCCGGGCGGCCGCGACGGCCGCGCCGTACGTGCCGCTGACCACCGACACGATCGTGCCGGCGGTCGAGGTCATTGCGACGATCGCGTCGGGCAACCCCGAACCCGACGGCACCTACTCGCGCAAGGGGTCGGTCGAGTCGCTGCGCCCGCTGGTGGAAGCCGCCGGTGCCGCGGGCATGGCGGTCGTCCTGGACCTGCAGCCCGGCCGCCAGGACTTCCTGACGCAGGCGCAGCTGTACGCCGACCTGCTGGCGCTGCCCTACGTCGGCCTCGCGCTCGACCCCGAGTGGCGGCTCGCGCCGGACCAGGTGCACCTGCGCCAGATCGGGTCGGTCGGCGTCGACGAGGTGAACGCGACGACCGCGTGGCTCGCCGACTTCACGGCCCAGCGCCACCTGCCCCAGAAGATGGTGGTGCTCCACCAGTTCGCGCCGCGGATGATCGTCGACCGGTCCCGTCTGGACACGTCGCGCGACGAGCTCGCGATCGTCGTCCACGTGGACGGCCAGGGCGGCCAGCCCGACAAGGCCGGCACCTGGAACGCGATCCGCACCGACGCGCCGCCCGTGCACTGGGGCTGGAAGAACTTCTACGACGAGGACGCGCCGATGCTCGACCCCACCCAGACCTACCAGGTCCAGCCGGTCCCGGACCTGGTCAGCTATCAGTGAGGTCGTCAGGCCCGCAGGCGCCGAAGATCGTCGGCGAGGTGGGCGAGCGCGCTGCGGTAGAGCTGCGGCCCGACCGAGACGCGGGCGACGCCGATCGCGCGGAGCTCGTCCAGCGAGCTGCCGGGCAGCGGTAGTCCCGCGTTGACCGGCGCGCCGACCTCGACGATCGCGCGCAGGTCGTCGTGCCCCGCTCCGGGAGGGAACACGCAGTCGGCGCCGGCGGCCCAGTACGCCTCGGCGCGGCGGACCGCGTCGCCGCGCTTCTGGTCGTCGGCCAGCGGGGACGTGGGGAAGAAGGAGTCGACGCGTGCGTTGATGACCAGGGGCACCCCGATCCGGTCGGCGGCGGCACGCATCTGCGCGAGGTAGGCGGCGCGGGCCTCGACGTCGAGGAGACCGCCGTGGGCGTGGTCGCTGTCCTCGACGTTGCACCCGACGGCGCCGATCCCGACGAGCAGCTCGACGAGCTCCTCGGGCGGCAGCCCGTAGCCGGCCTCGGCGTCGACGCTCACCGGCACGTCGACGCAGGCGACGATGCGCCGGGCGACGTAGAGCATCTCGTCGTGGGGTGCGCCCTCGCCGTCCTCGTAGCCCAGGGCGGCGGCGATCGCGTTGCTCGCCGTCGCGACCACCGGGAAGCCCGCGTCGACGACGGCACGGGCACTGGCCACGTCCCAGGCGTTGGGCAGCACGAGCGGATCGCCCGGGACGTGCAATGAACGGAGCAGAGCCGCCCTGGCGGCCTGGCCGGACCTGTCCTCGGGCTGCACTGCGCTCACGACTGTCCTCCACGTTGCTGGTTCTGGATCTGCTCGGAGATGCGCTTGATGCGGCTCAGGCGCGCGTCCCAGGTGCGGCCGACCTCGTTGAGCTGCCGGACCGCCCGGGCGAGCTGGGCCTCGTCGACCTCGTAGCGCCGCTCGCGACCCGCCGGTGTGGCGTGCACGAGGCCGACCGCGTCGAGGACGCCCAGGTGCTTGGTGACGGCCTGCCGCGAGATCGGGAGGTGCTCGCTCAGGCTGGTGGGCGTGCCGACCCCCTCCGCGAGCAGCAGGTCCAGCAGGCGCCGTCGGGTCGGGTCGCCGATGGCCGACCAGAGGTCGTCGTCGATCGCCGCGATCACCGCGCCACCACGGACGGGGCGTACTCCCGGAGCCGGGGCAGGAACACGTCCCAGCCGCGCTCGTGGTCGGCGAACTCCTCCTCGAGGACGGCGGCCTCCCAGCCCTTCTCGCGCCAGCCGCTCTCCGTCAGGCGCAGGATCGTGCCGTCGCCGGCGCGTTCGAGCTCGATGGTGACCAGGAGCGAGTTGCCGGGCTCGGGCAGCTGGCCCTCGGGCGCCACCCAGCGGAACGAGAACCGGTGGGGCGGCTCGACGTCGACCACGACGAACGTGGCCACGTGCGCGCGGTCGCCCCAGACGAGCTCGCCCACCTCGCCCGGTGCAGGCTCGAACGAGGCCTCGTCGGACCACCACATCGAGATGTGCTCGGGCCGGCTCACGACGTCGAACACGATCTCCGGCGCCGCGTCGATCCGGATCTCACGCGCCAGCACCCCGAACTCCACAGCAGACCTCCACGAGCAACGTTTTGTTGCGCACGAACGTAGCCGTCCCCACCGACATGCGCAACCGGATGTTGCGTGATGCAGCGAGGTCAGTCGCCCTGGGGCAGCATCTGCTGGACCGCCCAGCGGTTGCCGTCCGGGTCGGCGAAGAACGTGAACCGACCCCACGGGAAGTCCTGCACGGGCTCGGCCTCGACGCCGTTCGCGACGAGGTGGTCGTAGACCGCCTGGCTGTCGTCGACGACGACCTGCAGCCCCTGCAGCGTGCCCGGTGCCATGGGCGTCATGGTGAGGTCCAGCACGATGGAGCAGGCCGACCCCGGGGGAGTCAGCTGCACGAACCGGAGGTCCTCGTTCACGGTGATGTCGTGGTCGTCGTGGAACCCGACCTTGTCCACGTAGAACGCCTTGGCGCGGTCGATGTCGGAGACGGGGATGGGAACGAGCTCGATCTTCATGTCCATGGATCGAGCATCTCGCCAGAAGAGGTCATCCGCTGTCCTGTACGTAGGCTCGAGCCATGACCTTCCCCATCCGCATCGGAGTCCAGCTCCAGCCGCAGCACGCCGAGTACGCCCAGATCCGCGACGCCGTGCGTCGTGCGGAGGACCTCGGCGTCGACGTCATCTTCAACTGGGACCACTTCTTCCCGCTCACCGGCGACCCCGACGGCTTGCACTTCGAGTGCTGGACCATGCTCGGCGCCTGGGCGGAGCAGACCAGCCGCGTGCAGATCGGCGCGCTCGTGACCTGCAACTCCTACCGCAACCCCGAGCTCCTGGCCGACATGGCGCGGACCGTCGACCACATCAGCGGCGGACGGCTGATCCTCGGGATCGGCGCCGGGTGGTTCGAGAAGGACTACGACCAGTTCGGGTACGAGTTCGGGACGGCCGGCAGCCGGATCGCGGACCTCGCGCAGGCGCTCCCGCGCATCAAGGCGCGCTGGGCCGCGTCCAACCCGGTGCCGACGCGCGACATCCCCGTGCTCATCGGTGGCGGCGGCGAGCGCAAGACGCTGCGCGTCGTCGCCGAGCACGCGGACGCCTGGCACTCGTTCGGGGACGTGCACACGCTCGAGCGCAAGAGCGCGATCCTCGACGAGCACGGGTCGGACGTCGGCCGGGACACCGCAACCCTGGTCGAGCGGTCCGTCGGGGTCGGCAGGCCGCCGCACGAGGTCGCCGACGCCCTGGTCGCGGCCGGGGTCACGCTGTTCACCGTCGGGGCGAGCGGGCCGGACTACGACCTGTCGCTCGTCGAGCAGTGGGTGGCCTGGCGCGACGCACAAGGGTGACGGTCCGACCTGGACCAACATCCGCGCCTAGGCTCGGTCGTGATGAGTCGAGCGAACGGCACTGAGCCCCGGTGGGGTCGGCGTGTCCTGCTCGCGCTCGGGGCGCTGCTCGTGGCGCTCGTCTTCGGGATCACGACGGCCTCCGTCGAGAGCAGCCTGGGGCCGCACGAGGCGCGCTACGACATCACGACGGACGACACGGTCACGATCGACCTCGGGCCCCTGGGCACGCTGCGGATCGACTCGCCGCTGCCGATGACCCTCGGGGTGCACGTCACCGTGCAGGAGATCCCGGCGTCGGTGACGCAGCTGAACCAGGCCAAGACGCTCGAGGCGCTCAGCGGGGACCTGCAGTCCTACCTGCAGTTCTTCTCCGGTCCCGAGGCGACGGTTCAGGACGTCGGGCGTGCGCTCGTCGTCGACGCCCTGGTGCGGACCCTGCTCGCGTTCGCCGTGCTGGTCGGGGCGTGGTGGCTGGTGCGGATGCTCGTCGGCGCCGTCCGCTGGCAGGAGCTGTCCCAGCGGGCCGAGCCGCACCGCCGTGCCGCGCTCGCGACCGGCCTGGTGGTCGTCGTCGGCGCCACGGTGCTCACGTCGAGCGTGGGTGCCGACGACCAGCCGATCGCCTCGCGGCCGACGTCGGCGGTGTTCGACGGGACCCCGCTGGAGGGCGCCGAGGTCACCGGCCGGCTCGGCGGCGTGATCGACACCTACGGCGGTCAGGTGATCTCGGAGCTGCGCAAGAACGAGGAGTTCTACGCCAAGGCCGACGACTCCCTGAAGGTGGCGTGGGACGAACGGCAGGCGCTGATCGACGAGCGGGACGCCCAGGCGGCCAGGCCGCGGCCGTCGGTCTCGTCCACGGCCGAGCCGACGAAGGAGCCGGTCGACGAGGCCGACCTGCTGACCGTGGTCGTCATCTCCGACCTGCACTGCAACGTCGGCATGGCCCCGCTGATCAAGACGCTCGTCGAGCGGTCTGGCGCCGACCTCGTGCTCGACGCGGGGGACACCACGCTGAACGGCACGAGCGTCGAGCAGTACTGCGTGACGACGTTCGCGCGTGCCATCCCGAAGGGCGTCGAGCTCGTGACGTCGCCCGGCAACCACGACTCGCGCGAGACCTCGCGACGCTACGCCCGGGCCGGCGCGACCGTGCTGGACGGATCGGTCGTCGAGGTCGACGGCATGCGGATCCTGGGCGACCGGGACCCGAACGAGACGCGCGTCGGAGCGGGCGGGACGGCGCAGGCGAGCAAGGAGTCGGCGGCCGACGAGGCCGCGCGACTCGCGAAGACGGCGTGCGACGACGAGGACGGCGTCGACCTGCTGCTCATCCACACGCCCACCGTCGGCGACGAGACGCTCGACGACGGCTGCTCGCCCGCACAGGTCTCGGGGCACCTGCACCGGCGCAACGGACCGGTCCGCTTCGGGGAGGGCGTGCGCTACATCAGCTCCAGCACGGCGGGCGCGACCCTGGGCCAGCCGACCGTCGGACCGCTCCACGGCGTGGCTGAGATGACGGTCCTGCGATGGGACCCGAGCACCCGCCTCTTCGTCGACTACCAGGTGGTCCAGGTGCGACCCGACACGTCGGCGAGCGTCTGGCCCCGGCTGCGGTGGCCGGCCGTGGCGGCGGACGCCGTCGTCCCCGGTCCCCCCGGACGTTCACCCGTGTGATCGGCGCCCAGCGAGTCGTGGCAGTGGAGCCTCGACGCGCGCTGTCTAGGCTGGGCGCGTGAGCATCCCGACCACGCCCGAGCTGAGCGCCGTCACCCAGGACTACCTCAAGGTCGTCTGGTCGGCGCGCGAGTGGTCGGACCAGCCCGTGACCACCAAGATGCTGGCGGGGCGGCTGGGGGTGGGCCCGTCGACCGTCTCGGAGACCGTCCGCCGGCTCGCCGACAGCGGGCTCGTCACGCACCAGCCGTACGGGGCCGTCGAGCTCACGGCGGACGGCGAGCGGCACGCCCTCGCGGTCGTGCGCCGTCACCGGCTCATCGAGACGTTCCTCGTGGAGGTGCTCGGCTACGGCTGGGACGAGGTGCACGACGAGGCCGAGGTGCTCGAGCACGCGGTCTCCGAGCTGTTCGTGGAGCGGATCGCGGCGCAGCTCGGGCATCCGGTACGCGACCCGCACGGCGACCCGATCCCGGCCGCCGACGGCTCGATCCAGGTGCCGCCCGCGACGCAGCTGTGGGACGTGCCGCCCGGCGAGTTCGCGGTCGCGCGGATCTCCGACGCCGACCCCGAGCTGCTCCGGTACGTCGAGACCGTGGGCCTGGTCCTCGACGCCCCGCTGACCGTCGTCGAGCGACGCGCGGTCGCCGGGGTCGTCTCCGTGCGGGTCGGTCCGGCGGGCGCCGACGACCGGCGGACCGTGGACCTCGGCGAGGTCGCCGGTCGGGCGATCTGGCTGGTCGCGACGCCGGTGTCGTAGGCTCGGCCCATCCACCGGAGCTGTCGACGACGCGTCTCCGCCGCCTTGTCGAATCGATTCGTCCCGGAGGAACCAGGGTGCTCTCGCCCGCACGTGCCCGCGCCGCGCTGTTCGCGCTCGCGCTCGGGGGGTTCTGCATCGGCACCACCGAGTTCGCGACCATGGGGATGCTGCCCGAGATCGCCACGGACCTCGGTGCGCCGATCCCGACGGCGGGGCACGCCATCACCGCGTACGCGCTCGGCGTGGTGGTCGGTGCTCCGACGATCGCGGTGCTCGGCGCCCGCATGGACCGGCGGCGGCTGCTGCTCCTGCTCATGGCCGCGTTCGTCGTCGGCAACCTCCTGTCGGCGTTCGCGCCGAGCATGAGCCTGCTCGTCGCGTTCCGGTTCCTCGCCGGCCTGCCGCACGGCATCTTCTTCGGCGTCGGGGCGGTGATGGGTGTCGCGGTCGTCGGCATCGAGCGACGCGGACGCGCCGTCGCCGCGATGATGGCCGGCCTGACCATCGCGTGCGCGGTCGGGGTGCCCCTGACGTCGATCGTCGGCGACACCGTGGGCTGGCGCTGGTCGTTCGTCGGGGTCAGCGCGCTCGGGCTCCTGACGCTCGGGGCGCTCGGTGCGTGGACCCCGTCGCTGCCGGTGTCGGCGGGCACCACCGTGCGCACCGAGGTCTCGGCCCTGCGCAACCGCCGGCTCTGGATCGCGTTCGGCGCCGGTGCGATCGGCTTCGGCGGCATGTTCGCGGTCTACTCCTACGTCAAGCCGCTGCTCACCGAGGTGACCGGTCTCGGCGTCGGGCTCGTCCCGGTCGTGCTCGCGCTGTACGGCATCGGCATGACCATCGGCACCCTCGTGGGCGGGCGGCTCGCGGACCGGTCGGTGCTCGGCACCGTGATCGGGAGCATGGTCGCGACGATCGTCGTGCTTGTCGTCATCGCGCTCGTCGGCTCGTACCCGGTGCCCGCCGTGCTCGCCCTCGTGATGCTCGGCGTCACGTCCCAGGTGCTCGGGCTGTCGCTGCAGACGCGGCTCATGGACGTCTCACCCGCGGCTCCGTCCCTCGGGGCGGCCCTGTGCCACTCCGCGCTCAACCTCGGCAACGCGGCCGGGGCGTTCGTCGGCGGCCTCGTGATCGCCGGCGGGATGGGCTACCTGGCGCCCGCGTGGGTGGGTGCCGGGCTCACGGCGATGGGACTGGTCGTCGTGCTCGCGGTCGGCCGCGGGGAACCGCCGTCGCTCGTCGGAACGGCCCCGGACGCCGACGAGTCCGGGAATGCCGTGCGTGACCTCACGCCCGAGCTGACTTCCCGCTGACCGCGGCGGACCGGCATCTCGGTCCGGGGACCGACGGCCGGGCGCAGAGGGAGTAGACCTGCAGGGAACACTCAACGTTCCGCGCTCGGTGTTCGTCTACCTCTGTGACGGCCTCACCCAGCGGAAGGGGGCCGCGATGAACCGATGGGAGCCGGTCCTCACCGACCTGGTGCGGTACCGCGGCGCGGCCCTCGTGCACTACGCCGCACTGCTGTGCGGTGACCGGCGCGAGGCGGAGGACCTCGTCCAGGACGCCCTGGTCCGGACGTTCACGACGATGCGACGCCCGCAGGGGGACGGCCCGGGCGACCTGGCGGCGCTGGAGCACGCCGAGGCGTACGTCCGTCGGACCGTGCTCAACCTCTTCCTCGACGGGTACCGGCGCCGGCGTCGGTGGGGTGCCGTCCGGCACCTCCTGGGCGGACAGCCATCGACGGACGGGCCTGACCAGCTGAGTCCCGACCGCCTCGACCTCGCGACCGCACTGGGGGCGTTGCCACCGCGGCAGCGGGCCTGCGTCGTGCTGCGCTTCTACGCCGACCTGACGGTCGACCAGATCGCCGACGACCTCGGGGTCAGCGCAGGGACCGTGAAGCGACACCTCCACGACGCCAACACCGGCCTCGCGACGAGGCTCGTGATCGACGAGGGGGCGACATGAACCTCGAGGAGCTGCTGCGCCGGGAGCGCGAGGTCGCTGAGCCCAACCCGCTGGCCGACCGTACCGAGGAGCTCGTCTCCCGGGTCCGCCGCCGTCGTCGTCTGGTCGCCGTCGCGTCGGGTGCGCTCGTCGTGGCTGCCCTGGCGATCACGACGGCCGTCATCGGCCAGACGCTCCCGCGCGAGGTGGCGCCGGCCGAACCGAGCCCGTCGCCGACGCTGGCGCTGGGGTCGGACGAGACGCCGGTCGATCCGGGGCTCTACGCCTTCCCGGTGCTGGATGCGTCTCCTGGGTATCGGGTGCCCTTGGTGTCGGTTCCCGAGGGGTTCATCAGTGCCGCGGAGGGCGTGTGGTCGGGCGAGATCGAGGCCGACGATGGGCGTGTGCTGTTCATCTGGGAGATCAACAGCGTCTCTTCGCACCCGTGCGAGGCCGGGGCGACCGCGGTCCCGGTCGGGCCGACGACGGCGGACCTGGCCGCTGCCCTGGCCGCCCAGCCGATGCGATCCGGGACGGATCCGGTCCCGGTGACGGTCGACGGGTTCGACGGGTTCTATGTGGAGCTGTCCGTGCCGGACATCGACCTCGCTGCCTGTCCGGGTGGGAAGTTCAACAGCTGGCCGGGTCGCTGGCAGCAGGCTCCCGGGCAGGTCGACATGCTCTGGATCCTCGACGTCGAGGGGCAGCGCATGGTCTTCGATGCCTCGCGCTCCGCGGGAGTCGACGGGCAACAGCTGGCCGAGCTCAAGGACATGGTCACGACCACGACGTTCGCCCCCGCGGACAGCGCGTAGCTCAGCGTCGGCGGGTGCCGAAGATGCTCCGCGTGATCTCACGCCCGAGCTGGGTGCCGGCCGACCTGAGCAAGCTGTCGAGCGGGCTCGTCCGGCTGGTCGGCCGCTTCGGCGCGCTCCGCTTCGCCTCCTTGGCCGCGTCGTCGGCCCGTTCCTGCGCCTCGCGCGCCGCCTCCTCCTTGGCCTCCTGCGCCTGGGCGGCGGCGGCACGCGCCGAGAGCAGCTCGTACGCGGACTCGCGGTCCACCGCGGCTCCGTAGCGTGGTGAGAGTGGCGACGACGCGATCGTCGAGGACATCGCGGCGGCCTCCATCGGCTCCATCGACGACTGGGGAGCGCGCAGCCGGGTCCAGGCCACGGGCGTCGGCGTCCCGCGCTCGGACTGCACGGTGACGACTGCCTCACCCGTGCCGAGCGACTGGAGCAGCTGCTCGAGGTCGTACGGCGAGGTCGGGAACGTGCGCGCCGCGGCCCGCAGCGCCTTGGCATCGTCGGGAGTGAACGCGCGCAGGGCGTGCTGGACGCGGTTGCCCAGCTGGCCCAGGACGTCGGCGGGCACGTCCTTGGGGCTCTGCGTCACGAAGAACACGCCGACGCCCTTGGAGCGGATCAGGCGGACCGTCTGGGTGACCTGCGTGAGGAAGTCCTTCGACGCGCCCGTGAACAGCAGGTGGGCCTCGTCGAAGAAGAACACGAGCTTGGGCTTGTCCGGGTCGCCGACCTCGGGCAGGGCCTGGAACAGCTCGGCCAGCAGCCACATGAGGAACGTCGAGAAGAGGGCCGGCCGGTCCTGCACGGCGGGCAGCTCCAGCGCGCTGATCACCCCCCGGCCGTCCGCGGCCGTGCGCAGCAGCTCGGAGACGTCGAACGCGGGCTCCCCGAAGAACGCGTCGGCACCCTGCCCCTGCAGGCCGACGATCTCGCGCAGGATCACACCCGCGGTCGCCGCCGACAGCCCGCCGATCCCGGCCAGCAGCGGCTTGCCCTCCGCGCTGACCAGGTACGCGATCGTCGCCTGCAGGTCCTTGAGGTCGAGCAGCGCCAGCCCCTGCGTGTCCGCCCAGTGCATGATCAGCCCGAGGCTCGACTCCTGCGTGTCGTTCAGGCCCAGCACCTTGCTGAGCAGCAACGGTCCGAAGTCGGTGACGGTGGTCCGCACGGGCGCGCCCTCGCCGATCCCGCCGAGGCTGAGGAACTCCACGGGCGACGCGGTGGCCACCCAGTCCTGACCGAGGCTGGACGTGCGGGCCAGCAACTTCTCGCTCGACGTGCCGGGGACGGCCAGCCCGGACAGGTCGCCCTTGATGTCCGCGACGAACACAGGGACCCCCGCGGCCGAGAGGCCCTCCGCGAGCACCTGCAGCGTCTTGGTCTTGCCGGTGCCCGTGGCGCCGGCGACGAGCCCGTGCCGGTTCATCATCGCCAGCGGGATGCCGACCGGGGCGCCGGGGACCGCGACGTCGTCCTCGACCAGCGCACCGATCGTGAGCATCGGACCGGGGAACGTGTAGCCCGCCAGGATCTCGGCGGCGTGCGGCGAGAGCTGCCCGGCGGGTACCGAGCCGTCGGCCGCGACCGGCGCCTCAGGTTCCGTCGCTCCGGCGGTTGGTGGCGCTCCCGTACCGGCGGCCGCGGCCTCGGCCGCCGCCAGGGCCGCTGCGGCAGCCTCGGCCTTCGCCTCGGCGGCGTCGGCGGCGGCCTGCGCGGCGGCCGCTCGAAGGGCGGCGAGATCCGCGGCGGACGTACCCGAGGCAGGCGACGGCGTGCTGTCCGACATGTCCGGAGCATACGGCGGACGTGGTCACCGCACCCGGGCTGGCAACCGGCCCCGGTAAACTCGATGGGTGACCTCGCAGGACGCCCCCGACACCACCGCCAGCACGACGTCCGACGACGTCCCCTTCCGCTACACGGCCGACCTCGCGCGCGAGATCGAGCTCCGCTGGCAGGACGAGTGGGAGAAGCGCGGCACGTTCTTCGCCGCCAACCCCGTCGGCGCCCTCACGGACGGCGAGGGGCGCAACGCGGACCCGTCGCAGCCGGCGTTCTTCGTGATGGACATGTTCCCGTACCCCTCGGGCGCGGGCCTGCACGTCGGGCACCCGCTGGGGTACATCGGCACGGACGTGGTGGGTCGGTTCCGCCGGATGCAGGGCGACAACGTGCTGCACGCCCTGGCGTTCGACGCGTTCGGGCTTCCGGCCGAGCAGTACGCGGTGCAGACGGGGGAGCACCCGCGGACCAGCACCGAGGCGAACATTGCGATCATGCAGCGCCAGCTGCGCCGCCTGGGCCTGGCGCACGACTCGCGGCGCACGTTCGCGACGATCGACCCCGGCTACGTGCGCTGGACGCAGTGGATCTTCCTGCAGATCTTCGACTCCTGGTACGACGAGACCGCAGCCCGCCCGGACGGCGGCACGGGCCGTGCCCGCCCGATCGCGGAGCTCGTCGCCGAGTACGACTCCGGCGCCCGGGGCGACGAGTGGGCGTCCCTGGACGCCGTCGAGCGCCGTCGCGTGCTGGACACGCACCGCCTCGCCTACGTCTCCGAGACGCCCGTGAACTGGTGCCCCGGCCTGGGCACCGTGCTGGCCAACGAGGAGGTCACCTCCGAGGGACGCTCCGAGCGCGGCAACTTCCCGGTGTTCCAGCGCAGCCTGCGGCAGTGGAACATGCGGATCACCGCCTACGCCGACCGCCTCGTCGACGACCTGGAGTTCATCGACTGGCCCGACAAGGTCAAGGCGATGCAGCGCAACTGGATCGGCCGCTCCTCGGGGGCGCGGGTGCGGTTCGCGGTGCAGGGCGGCGAGCAGATCGAGGTCTTCACGACGAGGCCCGACACGCTGTTCGGCGCGACGTTCGTCGTCGTCTCCCCGGAGCACCCGCTGCTCGACGAGGTCCCGGTCTCCTGGCCCGACGGCACCAAGGACGTCTGGACCGGCGGGCACCGCACCCCGGTCGACGCCGTCGCGGAGTACCGGGCGGAGGCGGCATCGAAGTCCGCGATCGAGCGGCAGGCCGACGCCGGCAAGAAGACCGGCGTGTTCACGGGCCACCTGGCCACCAACCCCGTGAACGGCGACCTGCTGCCGGTCTTCACCGCCGACTACGTCCTCATGGGCTACGGCACGGGCGCGATCATGGCCGTCCCGGGCGGCGACGTGCGCGACTTCGCGTTCGCCGAGGCCTTCGACCTGCCGGTCGTCTACACGGTCGACGCCCCGCAGGGCACGCCCCCGGGCGCCCGCACCGGCGATGGCCGGACCATCAACTCGTCGAACGAGGAGATCTCGCTCGACGGCCTGTCCGTCGCCGACGCGAAGGCCGCGATCACCGACTGGCTCGCCGCCCGCGGCGTGGGCGAGGGCACCGTGACGTACCGCCTGCGCGACTGGCTGTTCAGCCGCCAGCGCTACTGGGGCGAGCCCTTCCCGATCGTCTACGACGAGCACGACCTGCCGCTCGCCGTCCCCGAGTCGGCGCTGCCCGTGAACCTGCCGGAGGTGCCGGACTACGCGCCGCGCACGTTCGACGCCGACGACGTCCACTCGACGCCCGAGCCGCCGCTGGGCCGCAACGACGACTGGGTCAACGTCACGCTCGACCTGGGCGACGGGCCGAAGACCTATCGTCGCGACACCAACACCATGCCCAACTGGGCCGGATCGTGCTGGTACTACCTGCGCTACCTGGACCCGACGAGCGACGTCACGCTGGTCGACCCGGCGCTCGAGGCGTACTGGATGGGCCCGGGGCACGGTGAGCAGAAGCCCGGCTCGATCGGCGGCGTGGACCTGTACGTCGGTGGCGTCGAGCACGCGGTCCTGCACCTGCTCTACGCGCGGTTCTGGCACAAGGTCCTGCACGACCTGGGCCACGTCTCCAGCGGTGAGCCGTTCCAGAAGCTCTTCAACCAGGGGTACATCCAGGCGTACGCGTACACCGACGCCCGGGGTGTCTACGTGCCGGCGGACGAGGTGGTCGAGGACGCGTCCGTCGAGTCCGGGTTCACCTGGCGCGGCGACCCCGTCAACCGCGAGTACGGGAAGATGGGCAAGTCGCTGAAGAACGCGGTCACGCCCGACGACATGTACGCGGAGTACGGCGCCGACACCCTGCGCGTCTACGAGATGTCGATGGGCCCGCTGGACCTCTCCCGCCCGTGGGAGACCCGCGCGGTCGTCGGGGCGCAGCGGTTCCTGCAGCGCCTGTGGCGCAACGTCGTCGACGAGGGCACGGGTGCCCTGGTCGTCACGGACGAGGCGCCGTCCGACGAGACGCTGCGCGTGCTGCACCGCACGATCGCCGACGCCACGGCGGACCTCGCAGCGATGCGGGTCAACACCGCGATCGCCAAGCTCATCGTGCTCAACAACCACCTGACCACCTTGGCGACGACGCCCCGTGCCGCCGTCGAGCCGCTCGTGCTGATGACCGCGCCGGTCGCGCCGCACGTCGCGGAGGAGCTGTGGCAGCGGCTCGGTCACGACGCCTCGCTCGCCTACGCACCCTTCCCGGTCGCCGACGAGGCCTACCTCGTCGAGGAGACGGTCACCTGCATCCTGCAGGTGCAGGGCAAGGTGCGCGGCCGCATCGAGGTCCCGGTCGACGCCTCCGACGACGACCTGCGCGCCGCCGCGCTCGCCGACGCCGGCGTGCAGCGGGCGCTCGACGGCCGCGACATCCGGACCGTCATCGTCCGCGCACCCAAGCTCGTCAACGTGGTGCCGGTCTGAGCCGCCGGCCGGCGGTTACCAGGGTCGCGATCGTCACCGACTCGACGGCGTCGCTGCCGCCGGGCGCCGCGGAGCAGTGGGGGATCGGCGTCGTCCCGCTCGACGTGATCGTGGACGGCGTCGAGCACGTCGAGGGGGTCGACCTGTCCCCGGCCGACCTGCTCGGCGCGCTCACGCAGGGTTCCCGCAAGGTCACCACGTCGCAGCCGCCACCGGCAGCGTTCGCGGCCGCCTACGAGCGGGCCGCCGCGGACGGGGCGCGCGAGATCGTCTCCGTGCACCTGTCCGGCGAGCTGTCCGGAACCGTGCGGGCAGCGCGGCTCGCGGCCGGCTCGTCGCCGGTGCCCGTGCAGGTCGTCGACTCGCGTGCCGTCGGCATGGCGCTCGGGTTCGCCGTGATCGAGGCGGCGCGGCTCGCTGCGCAGCCGCTCCCCGAGCTGCCTGCGCCGTCCGGAAGGCTGGCCGCCGCACGATCGTGGTGGCAGGACCGGCATCGCGTCGACCCGGTGCCGCGGACCGGCGCCGAGGTCGCCACCCGCGCCCACCGCACGGCCGAGTCCGCACGCGTCTGGTTCCTCGTCGACTCCCTCGACCACCTGCGCCGCGGTGGCCGGCTCAGTGCGCCCGCCGCCGCCCTCGGCACCGTGCTCGGGCTGCGGCCGATCCTGACCCTCTCCGACGGGGGCGTCGAGCTGCTCGAGAAGGTCCGCACCCGTCGCGCGGGTCGCGACCGCCTCGTCGCGCTCGCGATCGCCGACGCCTCCGAGCGGGTCTCCGCCCGCATCGCCGTGCACCACCTCGGGCAGCCCGAGATGGCGCAGGCGCTGGCCGACGAGCTCTCCGCCGCCCTCGGCGACCGGCTCGTCGAGGTCGTCGTCAGCGAGTCCAGTGCGGTCCTCGCCGCACACGCGGGGCCCGGTGTCCTCGGAATCGTCGTCGCCGACCCCTGACGCTCTCCCCTTCTGGCCCCGACGCCTGACACTTTCCCCTTCTGACCCCGGCGGCTCCGGCTTCGGCCGCGGCCTCGCTCGAGCCGACCACAGCACCTGCGCGTGGCCTCGGGCGCGCGCGCTGCGCATCGTCGAGGCCGCCGGCGACGCGTGCGACCTTACGGTCGCCAGGTGCTGCGCCGAGACCGTGAGCTGACCCGCGCGGTCCGTCGACGCCTCGACACGGTGACGGCCCGTCCCGGTCGCCGAGCGGCCACCGGCTGGGTTCCCAGCCTGGCGTCTACGCCGCCCTTGCCTTCCGCGCCCTCGGTCCCGTCTCCGTCCAGCGCACCGGATCGGCATCCCGTCGAGTCGTCACTCGGCGGCCGGCCACCCCGGCCGGACGCTCGCGCGCCTGCCACGCGATCCGGGGCGGCGCTCAGGGATGCGGCGGACTCCTATGCCTCCGCCCATGGCACCCCCGTGAGCCGGCACCCGCGGCGACGGCTGCGCTGGTCCGTGTCGTGGCGGCTCGTCGGCGTCGCCGGGGCCGCCGTCCTGCTGCTCGCCGGTGGGGTCGCGCTGCGGGCCGCGTCCGCCGCACCGGGTGCGCCGGTCTCCCTGCCCGTCCCGGCACCGGACGGCACCCCGTCACCCACGGTCTCCAGCGGCGACCCCGTCGTCGTCGACGTCGTCGGTGCGGTCGCCGTACCGGGCGTCGTGCGGCTGCCGACCGGGTCCCGCGTCGTCGACGCCGTGACGGCGGCGGGTGGCCCGGCTCCGGACGCCGACATCGGGGCGTTGAACATGGCCCGGGTGCTCGTCGACGGCGAGCAGATCGTCGTGCCGCGCCCGGGGGAGAGCGTCCCGGCCGGCAGCGCGCCCGTCGCGACCGCGGACGACCGGGTCGACCTGAACACGGCCGACGAGACCGCGCTCGACGCGCTCCCCGGCATCGGCCCGGTGCTCGCGCAGCGGATCGTCGCGCACCGCGAGGACGGGCCGTACACGTCGGTGGACGAGCTGGGGGACGTGAGCGGCATCGGCCCCACGCTGCTCGAACGCCTCCGCGACCTGGTGCGCGTGTGACGACGGCGAACCGCGTAACGGCTGGGACACCGGTGACCGTCGCGGTGGCGTCGGGCGACCGCAACCTGCCTGTCGGGGATCGCGACCCGGCCGCGACCGTCGCCGCCGCCGAGGTCGTGGCGGATCGCGACCCACTCACGATCGGCATCCGCGCCGAGGTCGTGGAGGTTCACGACCCGCTCGTGACGGCCACCACGGCCGAACCCGCGGAGGACCACGACCCGCCGGTGACCGTCGACCTGCGCCTCGCGGTACCGGCGGTCGGAGCGTGGATCGCGGCTCTCACGGTGGTGCGGGCGAGCCCGGGTGTCGTCGCGGTCGTCGCGGGTGGCTGCGTCGTCATCGCGGTTGTCGGGGTGGTGCGTCGGACCCGCCCGGCGTGGACGCCGACCTTCGCACTCGTGCTCGTGGCGGTCGCCGCGGTCCTCGGAGCGGGCGCCGCCCAGACGCACGCCCGGGCGCAGGGACTCCTGCCGCAGCTCGTGGGGGCGCAGTCGGCCGCCGTGCTCACCGGGCGGGTCGTCGGCGAACCCGCGGTCCTGCCTCCCGCGTGGCCGGGCGCCCCTCCGCGAGCCCGGTGCCTCCTCGCGGTCGAGACGGTCGCCGCTCACGGGCGCACGTCCGGCGCCGTCGGGCAGGTCCTCGTCCTCGGGCCGCCGGCCCTCGCGGCGGTGCCCTACGGCGCGCAGCTAGTGGTCTCGGGACGGTTGCAGCCCGGCGCGCCCGGCGCGCGGGTCACTGCGGTGCTGCTGACCGGTGCGGACCCCCAGCTCCTGCGGGACGCGGCACGGTGGGACGCGGTCGCGACGAGCGTCCGCGAGGACGTCGCCGACCTCGCGGACCGGCTGCCGGGCGACGCGCGTGCGCTGCTCCCGGGGGTGACGGTGGGCGACACGAGCGGCATGCCGAGCGACCTCACGGCCGACATGCGAGTCGCCGGCCTCACGCACGTCACGGCCGTCTCCGGGGCGCACTTCTCACTCGTCGCGGTGCTCGTGCTCACGCTCGCGACGGCACTGCGTCTGCCTCGGGGCTGTCGAGCGGTCGTGGTGGTGGGCGCGATGGCGGCGATGGTCGTCCTCGTGCACCCGTCGCCCAGCGTCGTGCGTGCCGCGGCGATGGGGCTGGTCGCGGCGGGCGGCCTGCTCGTGGGCCGTCCGCACCGAGCACCTCCGGCCCTGTGCGCGGCGGTCGTCGTCCTGCTGGTGAGCGACCCGTGGCTGGCCGGCGAGCTCGGCTTCGTGCTCTCGGTGCTGGCGACCGGCGGCCTGGTGCTGCTCGGCGGCCCGCTCGCGCAGCGCTGGTCGGCCCGCATCGGACGTCCGGCCGCACAGGCGCTGGCGCTGCCGGTCGCCGCCCAGCTCGCCTGCGCACCGGCCATCCTGCTCGCGACGCCCTCCGTCGCGCTGTACGCGATCCCGGCCAACCTGCTGGTCGCCCCGGCGGTCGCCCCGGCGACGGTCCTCGGGCTCGCCGCGGCGGGTCTCGCGTCGTGGTTCCCGTGGGGTGCGCACGTGCTGGCCCTCGGCGCGGGCGCGTCCTGCTGGTGGATCGGTGCCGTCGCGCGGGTCGCGGCAGCCGCACCGGGCGCGCAGCTCGCGTGGCAGCCCGGCCCGGTCGGCATCGGGCTGCTCGCGTGCGCGAGCGTGTGCACGGCACGGCTGCTCGTCGCCCGACGGTGTCGGTGAGGTCTGGCAGGCTGTGCGGGTGCCTCCCGCCGCTCGCCGTCCCGCTGCCAAGACCGTCGGTGTCTCGTGGGACGCGGTCGAGCTCGCGCCCATCCTTCTCGTCAGCGGTGCCGAGGGCCTGCTCGCGGACCGCGCGGTCGACCGGGTGGTCGCCCTCGCCCGGGCCGCCGACCCCGGCGTCGAGGTGACCCGGCTGGACGGCGCGGACTACGTCGTGGGAACCCTCGGTGTCGTCGCGAGCCCGTCCTTGTTCGCCGAGGACAAGGTCCTCGTGGTCGACGCCCTGGAGAAGGGGCCCGACGAGCTGCTGTCCGACGTCACGCAGTACGTCGGGTCGCCGCCGCCGGGCGTCGTCCTGGTCCTGCGGCACGGCGGCGGCGTGCGCGGCAAGAAGCTCCTCGACCTTTTGCGCTCCACGGGCGTGCCCACGGTGGCGTGCGACGTCATCAAGTCCGACTCGGACAAGAGCGCGTTCGTCACGGCGGAGCTGCGCCGGGCGGGCCGGCGCGCTGACGGCGCGGCGGTCCGCGCGCTCGTCGACGCGGTCGGCAGCGACCTGCGCGAGCTCGCGGCCGCGTGCTCGCAGCTGGTGGCGGACACCTCGGGGCTCATCGGGGCGGACGTCGTCGAGCGCTACTACGGCGGGCGGATCGAGGCGACCGGCTTCCGGGTGGCCGACGCGGCCGTCGCGGGCCAGGCGGGCCAGGCGGTCGCCCTGCTGCGGCACGCGCTGGCCACGGGCGTCGACCCGGTCCCGATCGTCGCCGCGCTCGCTGCCAAGCTGCGGGTGCTCGCCAAGGTCGCGGCGGTCCGGGGGCGGGGTGCCGGTGCGCTGCGGGACCTGGGACTCGCGCCGTGGCAGACGGACCGGGCGGTCTCGGACCTGCGCCGGTGGACGCCCGAGGGCCTGGCCGGTGCGATCTCGGCGGTCGCGCAGGCGGACGCGGAGGTCAAGGGGGAGGGGCGCGACCCTCGGTTCGCCGTCGAACGAGCGGTGCTGCGGGTGGCCGCGTCCGTCGGCAGCTGAGCCGTTCGGGGGACGCCCGTTAGGCCACGAGGGTGATCGCGGGTCCGAGCGCGTCGCCCTGCAGGAGCTCGAAGCCGAGCGCCCGGCATTCCTGGACCAGCGTGTCGTTCCAGACGCGCTCCGCGACGAGCACCGCACCGTTGCGCCGGGCGAGCTGCACGATGCTCGGACCGACCCGGTCGACGTCGCGGACGTCGATCTTCACGTAGTCCGCGTAGGGGAGCATCGCGATCTGGTCGGACTCTGCCGCGAAGTCGTCGATCGCGATCTTGTAGCCGCGCTCCCGCAGCCGCGCGAGCCCCGCCAGGACGGCGTCGTCGGCTGCCACGGACTCGACGATCTCGAGGACCAGCCGACCCGCGTGAGCAGGCAGGGGACGGTCGTCGACGACGAACGAGCGGGTCACGTTGACGAACGCGGGGTGCAGGTCCCCGGGCGGCCCGTCGCCGAACAGCACGTCCAGGACGGACGCGGTGGCGATGTCCTGACGGTCCGAGCGCCAGCGGTCGACCTGGGCGGGCAGCCCGTCCCGGGACCGGTAGAGGAACTCGTTGCCGTACAGCTGGCCGTCGGAGGTCCAGATCGGCTGACGCGCGATCGGGAGCTTCGCGGGGGTTCTGGGGGAGACTGCGGCCACGGTCACGCTGGATGAGAGTGAGCTGCGACGGATCTATGACGCCGTTCACCCGATCGGACGCACCCGGTGTGACGGGAGCGCGTCGAACCCACGTGCATGGGGTCAGTGGTTGACGCGGGGTGCGCCGGCACGGTCCAGGACGCCGGCGCGCTCCAGCAGGTTGCCCTGGAAGAGCGTGAAGCCCAGGTCCCGCGCGTGGCGCAGGGTGTCCGCGCTCTCGACGAACTCCGCCACCAGCAGAGCGCCGTACGACCGTGCGAGGTGCACGACGGGAGGCCCCTCGACGTCGAGGTCGCGGACGTCGATCTTGACGAAGTCGGCGTGCGGCAGGAGGCGACGCTGGTTGGGGTTGCTGACGAACGACGGGACCGCGATCCGGAAGCCCTGCTCACGCAGCCGGCGGATGCCGGTGATCACTGCGGGATCGATAGTCACACCGTCGTTGATCTCTATGACCAGGCGATCCGGTCGAGCGGGCACCGGGAGCTCGCCGACGAGATAGGCCCGCGGGCAGCGAACGAAGAGCAGCCGACCGTGGGCCACGTGCTCGAGGTCGACGCGTCCGAACGTGGCTCCCAGGACGTGTGCCGTGGCGCGCTCATGCTGGTGCGCGTTCCACGTCGTGGCGGTTGCCGTGTGCTGGTCAGGGGACCTAAAGGAGAGCTGGTAGGCGAAGGGACGGCCGTGCTCCGAGAAGATCCCTTGGCGTGCGACGAGGACCGGCTCGCGAGCGATGCGCTGCGACCACTCCTGGCGGAGGGCCAGCGGGATGGCGTCCTCCACCGCGGCCGCGAGGTCCGCGAGCCTGCCGTCGGCGTCGTCCGGTGTCATGCGAACTATGACATCACAACTTCAAGCCTATGAACGAGGAACTGTGGGTGGAATTCTCATGAGTGGGCCCAAGGTCCCGATCGGACGGGTGACAGACCGTTCAGTTTCACCCGATCCCCCTACCAAACGCCCACCATGCGGACTACTTCGCCCTTCATCGGTCATCATGGTGTTGACCTAACCCCTTGCTGAAATTGACAGGAGATCCACCATGTCTCGCTCCATCAAGTCCGCCATCGCCATCGCCGCCCTCGTCGTCACGCTCGGCCTGACCGGCGGCCCCGCCGCCGTCACCGCCCTGGGCTTCACCACCAACGGCGGAGCGACCGGCTGCTGCCGCACCGCGCAGTAAGCCTGGCATCGCGATGAACGCGGTCGTCGTCACATCATCACCCCCCGAAGGGGTGGTGCATCGTGCCCACGTCACACATACAATGACTGACCATGACCACGATTGCTGACCGGGTGCGCGACGCCCGGCTTGCTGCGGGGCTTTCACAGACCGCACTGGCCGGGTCCGCGTTCTCCCCGAGCTACATCTCTTTGATCGAGGCGGGTCATCGTGAACCGACCGACTCCGCCCTTGCTGTGCTCGCTATCCGACTGGGCACCACCCTCGAGTTCCTCAAGCACGGTGAGGACGGACCGAACGAGGCACGTACCCGGCTGGAGATCGACTATGCACGGCTCGATCTGACGCAGGGTGACGCAGCAGGCGCCAAGCGGCGGCTCGAGGTCCTCGACCTCGACATCGTCTCGCCGGCGCTCCGCGTCGAGGCCCTCACCACGCTGGCCCGTGCACACGAAGGTCTCGGCGACCTGGAGTCCGCCGTGGCGATCCTCGAACCCCTGCTCGAGGACGCGCGCAGCCGTGCTCATCACGTCGAGTCCGCCAAGCTGGCCAACGCGCTGGTCGCGTCGTACCTCGAGGCCGGCGACCTTCACCGTGCCGTCGAGGTCGGCGAGCACACGCTGACCGAGCTGGAGAGCGCCGAGCTGACGGGGACGGACGGGCACCTTCGCCTGGCGTCCACGGTCCTGTGGGCCTACGTCGAGCGCGGCGACCTCCTGTACGCCACGCACCGGGCGGCGGAGCTGGTCCGTCTGGCCGAGTCGCTCGGGACGCCACGCGGTCGGGGCAGCGTGTACTGGAACGCTGCTCTCGTGGCCGAGCAGCGCCGGGACTACGAGCTCGCCCAGCGCTACACCGAGCGGGCGCTCGCGCTCCTCTCGGAGGGTGAGCCCGACCGCGACCTTCCTCGGCTCCGGCTCAACTACGCGTGGCTCCTGCTGCGCTCCGAGCCGGCGGACCCGACGGCAGCGCTCGAGCAGATCGAGCGTGCGGCCCCGGACCTGGCCGTGCTCGGTTCGGAGCTCGAGCTGGCACGCGTCGATGTCGAGCGCTCGCGGGCGCACCTCCTGCTGGGGGACGTCGGCGCTGCTGAGGAGTTCGCGACCGCCGCACTCGAGCGTCTCGGCGAGCCCCCGCGCGTCGAGACCGCGATCGCGCACCTCTCGCTCGGGGACTCCCTGCACGCTCGGGGCGACCTCGAGGGGTCCGCACGTGCCTACCGCCTGGCGGCAGACATGCTCGGCATGATGTCCGCGTCACGGCAGTCTGCGGCTGCCTGGCGCGATCTCGGTGACCGGTACGCGTTGCACGGCGACACCTCCGGTGCCGCCGAGGCGTACGACCGGGCACTGCGGGAGGCCGGCTTCCGGCCGACCGTGCCGCTCAGCTCCTGGGAGACCTGGTCGCTGGCCTGATCGGACTGCACACGACGAAGGCGCCTCCCGTCCGGGTGGCGCCTTCGTCGTACCTGGGCATCGGAGCCATGCCTCGGACGACGACGAACGGGGCCGACCCGAAGGCCGACCCCGTTCGTGAAAGCTTCGTGCAGGCAGACTGAGCAGGGCTCAGAGCGCGGCGACCGACTTGGCCAGCGCCGACTTCTTGTTGGCCGCCTGGTTGGCGTGGATGACGCCCTTGGAGACGGCCTTGTCGAGCTTGCGCGAGGCGGACACGAGCGCCGTGTTGGCGGCGTCCTTGTCGCCACCGGCGACGGCCTCACGGACGCGACGGATGTGCGTCTTGAGCTCAGACTTCACCGCCTTGTTGCGCAGGCGCGCCTTCTCGTTGGTGGTGATGCGCTTGATCTGGGACTTGATGTTGGCCACGTAGGGACTCTCTTGTGCGTTCGCCGAAGCGATCTGACAGGTCTAGAGGGCGCACACAGCTCCGGGACTGGGGCGTGGGGACACCCGCGGAGAGGAACTGGGCTTGTGCCCGCCGACCCGGGCGGACACGCGACTGACCATGTTAGCAGCACAGTGGGGTCAGACCGAAACCCGCAGGGCCCCCGCCCCGGCCGGGCTCACCAGCCCTTGCACTCCCTGAGCGCGGCGCTCACGCGGTCGAACAGGGCGCGGTCCATGACGGCACCCTCACGCCGGAACGCGGTCGGGTGCAGCTGGACGACGCGGTCGAGCCGGACCTCGCTGGGTCGGCGCTGCGCGTCCCAGCTCCCGGAGCCGATGTCGAGCCAGACCCGTCCGTGGCGGGCCTCGGCGGCGGCGTTGCGGGAGTGGTCCTTGCTCGTGAGCATCAGGCCGAGCACGTTGGTGCCCGCCCGCGCGATGACGAGGACGGGTCGGTCCTTGCCCTGGGAGGTGTCCTCCTCGTACGGCACCCAGCCCCAGACGATCTCGCCGGGGTCGGCGTCACCGTCCAGGCTCGGCGCGTACGTCGGGTGGACGACCCCGCCGTGGTCGGGCAGGACGACCCGGTGGGGCGGGGCGGCTGCCGGGGTACGCCTGAACCGGGCGAGGAGCCGGTGCAGGGCCGGCCAGCGGGTCGCGCGAGTCACGGTCAGAAACGTAGCGGTCACGGGCCGGGCCGGTGGGGTTTCGGCAGGTGCCGGGCGCACGTGGACACGCACCCTAGCGGTCCCACGTGCGCGTTCTGTTACCGGGCGGGGCGGTTCGTAACGCGCCGTTATCACCGGGCGGATACTGTCCGGAACATGGCGGACCTGTTCGAGGACTACCCAGCGGGCGCGGCCTGGGACGAGATGATCGGCGCCGACGGGGGATCCCGCGCGGCCTACAAGGGTCTGCACACGGCGCTGGCCGAGCTGAGCGCCGGCGAGCTGCGCGGCCGGGCGGAGACGCTGGCCCGTTCCTACCTCGCCCAGGGCGTCACCTTCGACTTCGCCGGCGAGGAGCGACCGTTCCCGCTGGACGTCGTCCCGCGCGTCGTCGCCGGGGACGAGTGGGAGCACGTCGCTCCCGGCGTGGCCCAGCGGGTGCGGGCGCTCGAGGCATTCCTCGCCGATGTCTACGGTCCGCAGCGCGCCATCGCGGACGGCGTCATCCCGCGGTCGGTCGTCGTCTCGTCGACGAACTTCCTGCGCGCCGCCCGGGGCATCACCCCGCCCAACGGCGTGCGCGTCCACGTCTCGGGGATCGACCTCATCCGCGACAGCCTCGACGGCTGGCGGGTGCTCGAGGACAACGTGCGCGTCCCGTCGGGCGTCAGCTACGTCCTGTCCAACCGCCGGGCGATGGCGCAGACCTTTCCCGAGCTGTTCGCCGCGCTGCGGATCCGGCCCGTCGCCGACTACCCGCGTCGGCTGCTGGCGGCGCTGACGGCCGCCGCGCCCCACGGCGTGGACGAGCCGACGGTCGTCGTGCTCACGCCGGGCGTCTTCAACAGCGCCTACTACGAGCACTCGCTGCTCGCGCGGATGATGGGTGTCGAGCTGGTCGAGGGCCGCGACCTGTTCTGCGCGAGCGGACGCGTCTGGATGCGCACGACCCAGGGCCGCCGCCGTGTCGACGTGATCTACCGCCGGGTGGACGACGACTACCTGGACCCGGTCGTGTTCCGCAACGACTCGTTCCTGGGCAGCCCCGGGCTGATGACGTGCGCGCGGAACGGGACCGTCACCATCGCCAACGCGGTCGGCAACGGCGTGGCCGACGACAAGCTCGTCTACACCTACGTGCCGGACCTGATCCGGTACTACCTCTCCGAGGAACCGATCCTGCGCAACGTCGACACGTGGCGGCTCGAGGAGCCCGACGCGCTCGAGGAGGTGCTCGACCGGCTCGACGAGCTCGTCGTGAAGCCCGTCGACGGGTCGGGCGGCAAGGGGCTCGTGGTCGGGCCGAAGGCGACCAGCCATGAGCTGGCGGCGCTGCGGGTCCGGCTGCGGGAGGACCCGCGCGGATGGATCGCGCAGCCCGTCGTGCAGCTGTCCACCATCCCGACGCTCATCGGCGACAAGCTGCGGCCGCGGCACACCGACCTGCGGCCGTTCGCGGTGAACGACGGCGAGTCGGTGTTCGTCCTGCCGGGCGGGTTGACGCGCGTGGCGCTGCCCGAGGGCGAGCTGGTGGTCAACTCGTCGCAGGGCGGCGGGTCCAAGGACACCTGGGTGCTCGGCGGCGCTGTGCCGCGCCGGGCCGTGCGGCACGGGTCCGACCTGCCGCAGTCGGTCGCGCAGGACGAGGCGGTCCCGATCGAGTCCAACCCGAACGACATGCGCGCTCAGGTCATGCAGCAGCAGCAGCTGGTTCGCGAGTTCCCCGTCGGAGGTGGTGGCGTGTGCTGAGCCGCATCGCGGAGTCACTGTTCTGGATCGGGCGGTACGTCGAGCGTGCCGACGACACGGCGCGCCTGCTCGACGTCCACGTGCAGATCCTGCTCGAGGACCCGTGGGCGGAGGAGGACCTGGCCTGCCGGTCGCTGCTGTCCGTGATGGACCGGCCCGCGGAGCCGAGCCACGTGATGGTCGGCCGCGAGTACGTGCTCGACATGCTGGCGTACGACCGGTTCGCGCCGTCGTCGATCGCCGGGTCGCTGGTCTCGGCGCGGGAGAACGCGCGACGGGCCCGGGAGACCATCTCGACCGAGCTCTGGGAGTCGCTCAACGCGACGTGGAACCAGCTGCCCTCGCACATGCGCCCGGCCCGCCCGCACGACTACTTCACGTGGGTGCGCGAGCGCGCCGCCGTCGTCGCCGGGATCACGGACTCCGCGACCTCGCGCGACGACACGTGGAACTTCATGGTGCTGGGCCGCTCGATCGAGCGGGCGGACATGACCGCACGGCTCCTGACCACGCGCGCGCTCGCCGGGTCGGCCGGGCCGAGCTGGACGACGCTGCTGCGCTCCTGCGGCGCGCACGAGGCGTTCCTGCGGATGTACCGCGGTGCCGCGTCCGACGAGCGGGCTGCGGGGTTCCTGCTGACCGACCAGCTGTTCCCGCGGTCGATCGTCTTCGCGCTCAACCAGGCGGAGTCGTGCCTGGCGGCCCTCGAGCCGACGGCGGACCGGGCTGCGGTCGACGACGCCCGGCGGCACATCGGCTACGTCCGGACGAACCTGGAGTACCGGCCGCTCATCGAGGTCCTCGATGCGCTGCCCAAGGAGATGGAGCGCGTGCAGCGGGCCTGCTCGGCCGCGTCGGACGCGATCCGGGGCCGGTACTTCCCGAGCGGCTCCGCGACGAACTGGGTGGGAGAAGCGCTGTGAGCCGGCTGCGAGTGGTCCACACGTCCGCGTTCCAGTACGCGAGCCCCGTGCTCGCGTCGTACAACGAGGCGCGGATGACGCCGCTGACCCAGCAGGGTCAGACGGTGCTGGAGTCCAAGATCGACGTCCACCCGCACACGGGCTGGTCCGAGTACCGCGACTACTGGGGAACGGCTGTGTCCGCGTTCGAGGTGCTGACCCCGCACGAGTCGATGGTCGTGACAGCCGAGCACCTCGTCGACGTCGCGGAGCGCCAGCCGCTGCGCAACCCGGCCGGCTGGGAGACCTTGCGCGGTACCGAGCTGCGCGACCGGCTCGCCGAGTTCCTCTCGGACACGCCGACCACGGCACCGCCCGAGGACGTCGTCGAGCTGGCCCGTCGCGTCGCGGCCGACCTGCCGCCCGCGGAGGCGGCGCTCGCCGTGAGCAACGCTCTGCGCGACGAGGTCGAGTACATCCCGGGCGCGACGACGGTGCACACCCCGGCGTCCGAGGCCTGGGCCAAGCGCGCCGGCGTGTGCCAGGACCTCGCGCACCTGGTGTCCGGGGCACTGCGGTCCATCGGCATCCCCGCCCGGTACGTCTCGGGCTACCTGCACCCGGACGACGAGGTCGAGATCGGCACGACGGTCAGCGGTGACTCGCACGCCTGGGTCGAGTGGTGGGTGGGCGAGTGGTTCGCCTACGACCCGACCAACCGGGCGATCGCGGGCGACCACCACGTGGTGATCGCGCGGGGACGCTCGTACGACGACGTCCCGCCCTTGCGCGGGATCTTCGCCGGTGCCGGCACGCAGGAGACCTCCGTGACGGTGGAGATCACGCGCGAGGCCTGACGCGCTCGCGGGTCAGGCGATGCCGGCCTCGACGGCCAGGATCGCCGCCTGCGTCCGGTTGGCGACGCCCAGCTTGTCCATGGCGCGCGTGAGGTAGGTCTTGACGGTCGTCTCGGCGAGGAACGTCCGCCGGGCGATCTCGGCGTTCGAGAGGCCGTCGGCCAGCAGCGCGACGATCTCGCGCTCCCGGTCGCTCAGAGCGCCGACCGCTCGCACCGCCCGGGCGTGCCGCGGGTCGAGGCCGGGACCGACCGAGTCCAGCAGCCGGCGCGTCACGGCCGGGGACAGGACCGCGTCGCCGTCGGCCGCCGCGCGGATCCCTCGTCGCAGCTCGTCGGGGGAGCTGTCCTTGAGCAGGTAGCCCGACACCCCCGCCCGCAGTGCCGGAAGGAGGTACTCGTCGTAGAGGAAGCTCGTGAGCAGGACGACCGCGGTCTCGGGTCGCGCGCGCAGGATCTCGGCCGCGGCGGCGACACCGTCGAGCTCCGGCATCTGGATGTCCATCAGCACGACGTCCGGCCGGTGGGCGGCCGCCTGCTCGATCGCCGCGCGCCCGTCCGAGGCGGACCCGACGACGGTGAGGTCGTCGGCGACCTCGACCATCTGCGTGATGCCGAGCCGGAACAGCTCCTCGTCGTCGACGACGAGGACACGGACCGTGCCGTTCGCGGTGGTGCTCATGTCGCCTCCGGCGAGGTCGGTTCCAGGGCTCGTGGTGACCGGGGGAGGAACGCCTCGACGAGGAAGCCGCCGTCACCCGTCGCCGCGGCCGTCGTCGTCCCACCGGCGCTGCGCACGCGGTCGGCCATGCCCGCGAGCCCGGCGCCCTGGCCGGGACCGCGGACCACACCGTGGGCCGGCGGGTCGTTGCGTACGACGACCTGCAGGCGGTCGCGGTCGGCGGACCGGACGACGACCCTCGTCGCCGCGCCGGGCGAGTGCGCGGTCGCGTTGGTCAACGCCTCGCGCACGACGAGCGTCACGACGGACCCGGCCGCGCCGCGCAGCTCGTCGGCGGAGACCTGGACGTCGAGCTCGATCGGCTGTCCGACGGCCCGTGCCTCCTGCGTCAGCCGGCTCAGGACGGCGAGGACGTCGTCGGGGTCGTCGTCGGGCGGGTAGCGGCGTTCCAGGCCGAAGACCTCGCGCAGGTCGTCGGTCGCGAGCCGTCCCTCGTGCCGGATCCGCTCGGCGGCCTCGTGCACGGCCGGGGACGGGTCGGAGGTCTCGAGCAGGTTCGCGGTGAGCACGATGACGCTGATCCGGTGCGCGACGGTGTCATGGGTCTCGCGGGTCAGCCGCTCCCTCTCGGCGGTCCGCGCGGTCTCGGCGGCTCGGTCCTGTGCGCGGGTCGCGCGCACGGCCGCCTCGGCTGCCCGACGTTGGGTGTCGCGGTCGGCGCGACCGATCAGCCAGGGCACGAGGATCGCGACGACGTACGCGACGGTGGCGGCCGGGACGACGTGGGGTGCCGTGAACGCCTCCACGGGTCCGACGAGCAACGCCGCCGCGGCGATCCACAGCGCGCTGGCCCGGGTCGAGGCGACCTCGCGCCCGGTCGAGTGCGCCGCGACCAGTGCGGCCGGTGCCGGCGACACCCAGCACAGCAACGTCGTGGCCAGCAGGACGGGCCCTGGGAACGACGAGCGCAGGAGCAGGGCCATCGATGCGAGCACCTGGGCGAGCAGCTCGACGGGAACCCCGTGGACGGCGGCGCCACCCTCGTCGCGGACCAGCACGACGGTCACACCGCACAGTGCCGCGAGCACGGCGACGGTGAGGTCGAGCCGTGACGGCACTGCCGGCCGCGTCATTCGCCCACCGTAGGGGCGCGGGCTCGTGGAGTCGACCTTCGTACGACACGGGTCGGACCGATCGTCGGACCTGGTCAGCGGCGTGCCCGGGCACTGTTGAACCGTCACCGACCGCCCCGCTCTCGTGGCTCGCTTCCACGATGAGCCGGTGGCGTCAGGACTTCAGCACCCCGTCCGGCAGAGACGACCGAGACGGATGCAGGACCACAGAAGGAGCACGACATGTTCAGCACCGCTAGGAAGACGTGGCTCGCGGCGACCGCCGGGGCTGCCCTGCTCACCCTCACGCTGACCGCCTGCGGTGGCATGAGCGAGGTCGAAGCCCCGCCGGCCAAGGCCGCCGCCACCGCCGAGGCCCCGGTCGCCGAGGACACCACACCCGAGCCGGTCGCCGAGGCAGCACCCGAGCCGAAGGGCACCTTCAAGGACCCGTTCGTGTTCGGCACGCCCGTGGGCACCGACGACCTGGCCGTCACGCTGGGCGCGGTCGAGGTGGACGGTGTCACCGAGGCCGTCAAGGCCGCGAACCAGTTCAACGAGGACGCCCCTGCGGGTACCGCGTACGTCCGCGTGCCGGTCACGCTGACGAACACCGGCACCGAGAAGGTCACCCCGTGGCTGGCCGTCACGGTCACGCTGGTCGCGCCGACCGGTGAGTCGTACGAAGACGTCATGGTCTCCGAGGGCTCGGGCGGCACGCTCGGCAACCTTTCCGACGTCGCCGACCTCTACGAGGGCGGAACCGGCTCGGGCTACATCTACTTCGCCGTCGACCCCGCTGCGCTGCCGGGCATGGTCTTCAACGTGGCCGAGCTGATCTCGTTCAGCGACGGCGTGTTCGTCAAGGCAGTCTGACCAGCGACAGACCTCGTCCCGCGGTTCCACGCGCGACTCGTATCAGAGCCCCCGGCCAGCTCGACCGGCCGGGCGCTCTCCTGCGCCCGTCGACTAGGGCGTGAGCCGGCGGGCGAGGGCGTCATCGAGCGCGGCCCGGTCCCCGTCGACCCGCAGGGCGTCGGGGGAGCGGCGCCCCCACAGCAGGAGCGCGAGGTCGCTCGCGCTGCCTGAGACCCGGACCGTGGGCTCTCCGGCACCGCCGAGCAACCACAGACGGTCGGCGTCGGTGGCGTGCAGGCCGACGGGCGCGGGCAGCGGCTCCATGCGGCCCATCCGCTCCTGGCGCGGCTGCATGACGGTGACCACCTCGGCGACGGTGTCCGCCCAGAGCACCGGCTCGATGGCGAGGTCGAGGTCGCCCGCGGTGCGCAGGTCCCACAGGTGCACGAGCGTCTCGTGGGTCTGGCGGCGGTGCCAGAAGGACGCCGGCCCGTTCCCGTCGAGCGTCCACGACTCTGCATCGGGGCCGAGCGAGGTGAGCGTGTCGAGCAGCTCGGCGGCGCACTCGCGGTAGAGGTCCTCCAGCACGAACGGCCCGCGGCCCAGCGGGGTCTCCTGCTTCCGGCGTGCCTGCCCGGCGGCCCAGTGGTGGATCCGGGCGAGGTGGACGACGAGGTCTTTCACGCGCCAGCGGCCGCACCAGGGGACGCGGGTGGTGGGGTCGACCTCGGGGATCGTCGCCAGGAACTGGCCCTGGAGATCGGACAGGTCGGTCAGGAGGTCGAGGGTCGCGGCGGGCGCAGCTTCTGAAACAGGAGGGTGCGTCGTCATGGGACCATGGTGGTACCGACCGCACGCGACCCGACAGGGCGTCGGCGGTCACCGTTCGTCGCTACGGCGCCAACGCCGGAGCAACACCTATCCCAGGAGCCAGTCCGCTTGTCCCCGATCCCCGGTGCCGCCGCCTCGTCGCGCATCCACCCCGCGGCCACGCCGCCGGAGCTGCTGCGCAACTTCTGCATCATCGCGCACATCGACCACGGCAAGTCGACGCTCGCGGACCGCATGCTGCAGCTCACGGGCGTGGTCGACGCGCGAGCCATGCGTGCGCAGTACCTGGACCGGATGGACATCGAGCGCGAGCGCGGCATCACCATCAAGTCGCAGGCCGTGCGCATGCCGTGGGGTGTCGGTGACGACGCGTTCGCGCTGAACATGATCGACACGCCCGGCCACGTCGACTTCACCTACGAGGTGTCGCGGTCGCTCGCCGCCTGCGAGGGTGCCGTGCTGCTCGTCGACGCCGCGCAGGGCATCGAGGCCCAGACGCTGGCGAACCTGTACCTCGCGCTCGACAACGACCTGACGATCATCCCGGTGCTCAACAAGATCGACCTGCCGGCCGCGCAGCCCGAGAAGTACGCGGAGGAGCTGGCCAAGCTCATCGGTGGTGAGCCCGAGGACTGCCTGCGCGTCTCGGGCAAGACCGGCGAGGGCGTCACGGAGCTGCTGGACCGCATCGTCGAGCTCGTCCCGCCGCCCACCGGCGACGCGAACGCCCCGGCCCGCGCGATGATCTTCGACTCCGTCTACGACACCTACCGCGGGGTCGTCACGTACGTCCGCGTGGTCGACGGCAACCTGAACCCGCGCGAGAAGATCGTCATGATGTCGACCCGCGCGACGCACGAGCTGCTCGAGATCGGCGTGATCTCCCCGGAGCCAGTGCCGACGAAGGGCCTCGGCGTCGGCGAGGTCGGCTACCTGATCACGGGCGTGAAGGACGTGCGCCAGTCGAAGGTCGGCGACACCGTCACCAACGCGAGCAAGCCGGCCGCCGAGGCGCTGGGCGGCTACTCCGACCCGAAGCCCATGGTGTTCTCGGGCCTGTACCCGATCGACGGTACGGACTACCCGGTGCTGCGCGACGCGCTCGACAAGCTCAAGCTCAACGACGCCGCGCTCAACTACGAGCCCGAGACGTCGGTGGCGCTCGGGTTCGGGTTCCGCGTCGGTTTCCTCGGGCTGCTGCACCTCGAGATCGTCCGCGAGCGGCTCGAGCGTGAGTTCGACCTCGACCTCATCTCGACCGCGCCGAACGTCGTCTACGAGGTCACGCTCGAGGACAAGAGCGTGGTCACGGTGACCAACCCGAGCGAGTTCCCCTCGGGCAAGATCGGGGCCGTCAACGAGCCCATGGTCAAGGGCACGATCCTGGCGCCGAGCGAGTTCATCGGCGCGATCATGGAGCTCTGCCAGACCAAGCGCGGCGAGCTCCAGGGCATGGACTACCTGTCCGAGGACCGCGTCGAGCTGCGCTACGTGCTCCCGATGGCCGAGATCGTCTTCGACTTCTTCGACCAGCTGAAGTCCAAGACGCGCGGCTACGCGAGCCTCGACTACGAGCGCATCGGCGACCAGGAGGCCGACCTGGTCAAGGTCGACATCCTGCTGCAGGGCGAGACGGTCGACGCGTTCAGCGCGATCGTGCACAAGGACAAGGCCTACGCGTACGGCGTCATGATGACGGCCAAGCTCAAGGACCTCATCCCGCGCCAGCAGTTCGAGGTGCCCATCCAGGCCGCGATCGGCGCCCGGATCATCGCGCGCGAGACCATCCGCGCCATCCGCAAGGACGTCCTGGCCAAGTGCTACGGCGGCGACATCACGCGCAAGCGCAAGCTCCTGGAGAAGCAGAAGGAGGGCAAGAAGCGCATGAAGACGATCGGACGGGTCGACGTGCCGCAGGAGGCCTTCATCGCCGCGCTCTCCAGCGAGCCGGCCGGTTCCGCCGGTGGCAAGGACGCGAAGAAGAAGTGAGTCCAGCGCTCCCCGAAGGGGACGTTGCGCCCGACGACGGATCGTTGCCGCAGTCGGCGTTCGAGGGTCTGTCGGAGCGTGCCTTCGGCGTCTACCTGCACGTGCCGTTCTGCACGGTGCGCTGCGGGTACTGCGACTTCAACACGTACACGGCCACGGAGCTGGGCGGCGGCGCGAGCCAGAACGCGTACGCGGACACCGCGCTGAAGGAGATCGCGCTCGCGGCCTCGATCCTGCCCGCCAGGCCGGTGCAGACCGTCTTCGTCGGCGGCGGCACGCCCACGGTCCTGTCCGTCCCGGACCTGTCGCGCATGCTGGGCGGCGTCCGGGACGCGTGGGGGTTCGCCGACGACGTCGAGGTGACGACCGAGGCGAACCCCGACTCGGTCACGCCGGAGTCGTTGCAGGCGCTCGCGGCGGCCGGCTTCACGCGGGTCTCGTTCGGCATGCAGTCCGCGGTGCCGCACGTGCTGGCCACCCTCGAACGCACCCACGACCCCCGACGCATCCCGGACGTCGTGCGCTGGGCGAAGGACGCCGGCCTGGCCGTCTCGCTCGACCTCATCTACGGGACGCCGGGGGAGTCGGTCGACGACTGGCGCACCAGCGTCGAGGCCGCGCTGGACACCGGGGTCGACCACGTCTCGGCGTACGCGCTCGTCGTCGAGGCGGGCACGCGCATGGCCGTGCAGGTGCGCCGCGGCGAGCTCGAGCTGCCCGACGGCGACGACCAGGCGACGAAGTACGAGCTCGCCGACGAGTTGTTCGAGGCCGCCGGCCTGCACTGGTACGAGGTGAGCAACTGGTCGCGCGACCGGTCCACCGAGTGCCGGCACAACCTCGCGTACTGGCGCGGCGACGACTGGTGGGGGGTCGGGCCGGGCGCGCACAGCCACGTCGGCGGGGTCCGCTGGTGGAACGTCAAGCACCCGCGCGCGTACGCGGACCGGCTCGACCGCGGGCTGAGCCCCGCGGCCGGTCGGGAGATCGTCACGGGCGACGGTGAGCTGCTCGAGCGGCTCATGCTCGGCGTTCGGCTCTCCGACGGGCTGCCGATCGACGCGCTGCCGACCGACGCGCGGCCCGCGGTCGCTGGGCTCATCGCGGACGGTCTGGTGGACGGCACGGCCGCTCTCGCCGGGCGACGGCTCGTCCTGACGCGTCGCGGTCGGCTGCTCGCGGACGCCGTCGTCAGGAGCCTCGCCGGCTGACGAGCCGACATGCCGGGTTTGATGCGGTTCCTTGACACGGGTGTGCGGCTTCGGTTCGCTGTCCGCTGGGCGACGACCGCCCGTGACCAGGGAGGCCACGCATGAGCGAGAACCCGGGCGGAACGCCGCCGAACGACGGCGAGCCCGTCGCACCTGACCCGCAGCCGCCGGTTCCTCCGGCCCAGCCACCCGCCGCCCCGCCTCCTCCGCCGCCCGCTCCGCCGGTCGCGCCCCCGCCTCCGCCGCCCGCTCCGCCTGCACCCCCGGCGGCTCCGTACGGTCAGCCTGCCCCGGGTGCGTACCCGCCGCCGCCGGCTCCGCAGTACGGGCAGCCCGCTCCGGGCGCCTACCCGCCCGGCTACGGCCAGCAGCCGCCCGGTGCCTACCCGCCCGCGCCGCCCGGATACGCCCCGCCGCCCGCCGGCGGCTACGCCCCGCCGCCGCCCTCGCCGCTCGGTGAGTCCTTCGGGTACGGCTGGAAGGCGTTCACGCGCCACGGCGGCCTGTTCATCGGCGCCGGCGTCGTGTGGTTCGTCATCTTCATCGTCGCGTTCTCGATCGTCGCGGCGATCTTCGGCGGGTTCAGCGACCTGTTCCGGACGACCGCCGGCGGGCGGATCGGGTTCTCGTTCGGGTTCATCGTGCTGACGCTGGTCGCCTCGCTGATCGGCTACCTGATCCAGGCGGTCTTCATCAAGGCGGCGCTCGACGTGACGGAGGGGCGCCCGATCGGCTTCGGCGACTTCTTCCGGTTCGTCGACGCCGGCCCGGTGATCGTGACGGCCCTGATCCTGACCGGCATCTCCGTGGTGCTCAGCCTCATCCCGTTCTTCGGGGGGCTCGTCTCGCTCGTCGTGAACTTCCTGCTGTTCTTCACGTTCTGGTTCGTGATCGGCAAGCAGCTCGCGCCGGTGGACGCCATCAAGGCGAGCTACCAGCTCATCACGGCGAACCTGTCGACGACGATCCTGTTCTACCTGCTCAGCATCCTGATCCTGGCTGCGGGCGCCATCCTGTGCGGCATCGGCCTGCTCGTCGCCGTCCCGGTCGTGCTCCTCGCGAGCGCGTTCCTGTTCAAGCGGCTGCTCGGCGACCCGATCGCCGCCGTCGCCTGACCGCTCCACACCCGGTGCCCGGTCCTCGTCCGCGAGGGCCGGGCACCGTCATGTGGTGACGAAGTCGATGAGCTCCTCGACGCGGCCGAGCAGGCTGGGCTCGAGGTCGGCGTAGCTGCGGACCGAGCGCAGGATCCGCTGCCACGCCCGCGCGACATCGGCCTGGTCCTGCGCCGGCCAGCCGAGCTCGCGCAGGATGCCGTGCTTCCACTCGGTGCCGCGCTCGATCGTCGGCCAGGCACTCAGGCCGATGCGCTCGGGCCGGACCGCCTGCCAGACGTCCACGTACGGGTGGCCCAGCACGAGCACCGTCCCGGCGGGGGCCAGACGGACGGCCTCCGCGGCGATCCGGCTCTCCTTGGCCCCGGCGACGAGGTGGTCGACGAGCACGCCGACGCGGCGGCCCGGACCCGGGGCGAAGTCGCGGATCGCGTCGGGCAGGTTGTCGACGCCGTCGAGGAGCTCGACCACGACGCCCTCGAGGCGCAGGTCGTCGCCCCAGACCTTCTCCACCAGCTCGGCGTCGTGCTTGCCCTCGACCCAGATCCGGCTTCCGCGGGCGACGCGCGCCCGGGCGTCGTGCACCGCGACCGAGCCGGAGGCCGTGCGGGTGGGCTTGGCGGGTGCGGTCGCGCGGACCGGCGCGGTGAGCGCCACGGGTTCGCCGTCCACCCAGAAGCCCCGGCCGAGCGGGAACGTGCGGGTGCGGCCGGCGCGGTCCTCCAGGACGACCACGTGGATGCCACCGGACTTCTCGACGCGGACGACCGCACCGACCCAGCCGGTGGTGACCTCCTCCACGACGAGGCCGGTCTCGGCCGCCTGCGGGCGGCTGGTGCGTGGTGCGCGATGGTGTGTCGAGCCCGAGCCACGCAGGACGTCGGAGCCGTAGCGGTCCTGGTTCACCCGGGCAGCGTAGGTGGCCGCCGCACGGGGGTCGTCGGGGCGCGCCGGTTCCGCTGTGCGCGGAGCACCCGGTGGTGTCGGCGGCGCGGCGTAGCATTGGCACTCCTGCCGGGCGAGTGCTACCGGCGTGCGTGCGCGAACCACGAGGCTGGGCGAGGAGGCGAGAGATGAGCGACGACAGGCGTCTGGACGTCCTGCGCGCGATCGTCGAGGACTACGTCGCCACCCGCGAGCCGGTCGGGTCGCGCGCGCTGGTCGAGCGGCACTCCCTCGGGGTCTCGCCGGCCACCATCCGCAACGACATGGCCTCCCTCGAGGAGGGCGGCTACATCGCGCAGCCGCACACCTCGGCCGGTCGCGTGCCCACCGACAAGGGCTACCGGCTCTTCGTCGACCAGCTCTCGAGCGTCAAACCGCTGTCCAGCCCGGAGCGCCGCGCGATCGGTACGTTCCTGGAGAACGCGCAGGACCTCGACGACGTCGTCGACCGGGCGGTGCGCGTCATCGCGCAGCTGACGCAGCAGGTCGCGGTCGTGCAGTACCCCTCGCTGCGACGGTCGGCACTGCGGCACGTGGAGCTCGTGCCCGTGGGCCAGCGGCACCTGCTCGTCGTGCTCATCACCGACACCGGGCGCGTCGAGCAGCGCACGCTCGAGCTGGACCGCGACCTCGACGAGTCGGTCGTCGCCCTCCTGCGCGCCCGGCTGAACGTGAGCGCCGCAGGTCGTCGGCTGTCCGAGCTGCCCGTGGCGCTCGCGGACCTGACGCCGGCGTTCGAGCCCGCGGACCAGGATCTCGTCCGCAGCGTCGTCGCGGTGCTCGAGGAGACGCTGGCGCAGGAGAGCGAGGAGCGCGTCGTGCTCGCGGGCACCGCGAACCTTGCACGCGCCGGTGGCACCGACGTGCGCTCGATCGGGCCGGTGCTCGAAGCCCTGGAAGAGCAGGTCGTCCTGCTGCGGCTGCTCTCGGAGATGGCCGAGGACACGCAGGCGGTCACCGTGCGGATCGGTCGCGAGACCCAGCACGACGGCCTCGTCGAGACCAGCTTCGTGACCACCGGCTACGGCGACGAGGGAAGCGGCTCGGTGGCGCGCATCGGCTCCATCGGCCCCCTGCGCATGGACTACCCGGCGACCATGTCCGCGGTGCGCGCGGTCGCGCGCTACCTCACGCGGATCCTCGCCCAATGACGGACCTGACCAGCACTCCCACCGGAAGCGAGCACATCCTCCCGTGACCGACTACTACGAGATCCTCGGCGTGCCGCGGGACGCGACGCCCGAGCAGATCAAGAAGGCGTACCGCAAGCTCGCGCGCGAGCACCACCCGGACGTCGCCGGGGCGGACGCCGGGTCCGAGGACACCTTCAAGGACGTGTCGCGCGCCTACGACGTGCTCGGCAACCCCGAGAAGCGTCGCGCGTACGACATGGGCGGCGACCCGTCGTCGCCCGGTGGGGGCATGGGTGGCGGCTTCGGCTTCCAGGACATCTTCGAGACGTTCTTCGGTGCCGCGACGGGCGCCGCGCAACAGCGCGGTCCCATCCCGCGGGCGCGTCGTGGCCAGGACGCACTGGTCCGCCTCGACCTCGACCTGGCCGACGTGACGTTCGGCGTGCACCGCGACGTCCCCGTCGACACCGCGGTCGTCTGTCCCACCTGCTCGGGCACGTGCTGCCGGCCGGGCACCTCGCCCCGCACGTGCGAGGTCTGCGGCGGCCGCGGCTCCGTGCAGCGCGTGGCCCGCTCGTTCCTCGGTCAGGTCATGACCACCCAACCGTGCGCGGCGTGCCACGGGTTCGGCAGCGTCATCCCCGAGCCGTGCACCGAGTGCTCGGGCGAGGGCCGGGTCCGGTCGCGTCGCACCCTGAGCGTCGACGTCCCCGCGGGCGTGGACACGGGCACCCGCATCAAGCTCACGGGCCAGGGCGAGGTCGGCCCCGCCGGCGGCCCGGCCGGTGACGTGTACCTCGAGGTGCGCGAGCGCAAGAACGACACGTTCGTCCGCCGCGGCGACGACCTGCACGCGACGCTCCAGGTGCCGATGACCGCCGCGGCGCTCGGCACCGTGCTGACCCTGGACACGCTCGACGGTCCGCGGGAGGTCGACCTGCGACCCGGCACGCAGCCGTCGCAGATCATCACGCTCAAGAACCTGGGTGTCGGGCACCTGCACATCGGCGGGCGGGGCGACCTGCACGTCCACGTCGACGTCCAGGTTCCGACGGCGATGGACGACGAGCAGTCCGAGCTGCTGCGCAAGCTCGCGGCGCTGCGCGACGAGGAGCGCCCGGAGGCGCGTTTCGCCGGGTCGAGCTCGGGCGTGTTCGCCAAGCTGCGCGACAAGCTGTCCGGCCGCTGAGCGGCCGGTCCGGATGAGCGCGCCCGTCTTCCTGGCCGACCCCGGGAGCCTCCGGGACGTCGTCGCCGGCGGCACGTACCTGCTCGGCGGTACGGAGGGCCGGCACGCCGGCGTCGTCCAGCGACGAGCCCCCGGTGAGCGGGTCGACGTCGTCGACGGTGCCGGGGTGCGCCTCGTCGGCGTGGTCGACGCGGTGACGGCCGACGGTGTGGCCGTCGCGGTGACCGAGGTCGTCATCGAGCCCGCGCCGGCCGTACCGCTGGTGCTGGTGCAGGCGCTGGCCAAGGGCGACCGCGACGAGATGGCGATTGAGGCGGCCACCGAGGTCGGCGTCGACGCGGTGGTCCCGTGGCAGGCGGAGCGCTCGATCGTCGTGTGGCGGGGCGACCGCGCCGCCAAGAGCCGGGCGCGCTGGCTGGGCACCGTGCGGGCGGCCGCGAAGCAGTCGCGCCGCGCCCGCGTGCCCGACGTCGAGGTCGCGCTGGACGGCCGGGCGCTCGCCGAGCGCATCCGGTCCGTGGTCGCCGCCGGCGGCGTCGTGCTCGTCCTGCACGAGGAGGCGGCAGCCCCGATCGCGGAGGTCGCTCTGCCGACCACGGGGGAGTGCCTGGTCGTCGTCGGGCCCGAGGGTGGGATCGGCGAGGTCGAGCTCGCCCGCCTGACCGATGCGGGCGCGGGCGCGGTCCGGCTGGGTCCGCACGTGCTGCGCACCTCGACGGCAGGACCCGTCGCGATCGCGATCCTCGCGCAGCGGCTGGGACGTTGGGTATGACGGGGACTCTTGTGGGCCAGGGCTCGTAGACTTGCACCCTGCACGAACACATCGCTGACAAGGAGCCCACGGCGCACGCCGAGCACATGGCCGAACCAACGCCCAACCCCGCACGCCCAGCCCGCGCCCACGGCGCGCCGGCTCGCGTCGAGCACCGGATCACCGTGCCGTCGGACATCTCCATGGTGGAGCTGCTCGGCCTCCAGGACGAGGTCCTGCGCGCGATCGAGACCGGCTTCACCACGGTGGACATCCACGTGCGGGGCAGCGAGGTCACGCTGGCAGGTCCGGTCGGCGACGTCGCGCTCGTCTCCCGGCTCGTCGACGAGCTCGTCGAGATGGCCGCGAGCGGCACGCCGCTCACCCCGGACATCGTGGCCCGCTCGGTGACCATGCTCACGGCGGCGTCGACGGTCCGCCCGGCCGACATCCTCTCGTTCAACATCCTGTCCAGCCGCGGGCGCACCATCCGGCCCAAGACGTCCGGGCAGAAGGAGTACGTCGACGCGATCGACCGGCACACGGTGACGTTCGGCATCGGTCCGGCGGGCACCGGCAAGACCTACCTCGCCATGGCGAAGGCCGTTCAGGCGCTGCAGGACCGCACGGTGCACCGCATCGTCCTCACGCGGCCCGCGGTCGAGGCCGGCGAACGGCTCGGGTTCCTGCCCGGCAGCCTCTCCGACAAGATCGACCCGTACCTGCGCCCGCTGTACGACGCGCTGCACGACATGGTCGACCCGGAGGCCATCCCGCGGCTCATGGAGGCCGGCACCATCGAGGTGGCACCGCTGGCGTACATGCGCGGGCGGACCCTGAACGACGCGTTCATCATCCTCGACGAGGCGCAGAACACGACCGTCGAGCAGATGAAGATGTTCCTGACCCGCCTGGGCTTCGGGTCCAAGGTGGTCGTCACCGGGGACGTCACGCAGGTGGACCTGCCGTCGGCGACGACGTCGGGGCTGCGGGTGGTCGAGCAGGTGCTCTCGGGTGTCGACGACGTGGCGTTCTGCCGCCTCGGCTCGTCGGACGTCGTCCGGCACCGGTTGGTCAGCGAGATCATCGACGCGTACGCGCGCTGGGACAGGAACTGAGAGCGGCATGAGCGTCGATGTGAACAACGAGTCCGGGTACGACGTCGACGAGGCGGAGTTCGCCGCGCTGACGCGGTACGTGCTGGACGCGATGCACGTGCACCCGCAGACCGACGTCTCGATCCGCCTGGTCGACACCGACGCGATGACGGACCTGCACGTGCAGTGGATGGACGAGCCGGGTCCGACGGACGTCCTGTCGTTCCCCATGGACGAGCTGCGCCCCGGTCGTGAGGGCGAGCCGTCCCCGGTCGGCCTGCTCGGTGACGTGGTCCTGTGCCCCGAGGTGGCCGCCCAGCAGGCGCGCGCCGCCGGGCACTCGACCGCCGAGGAGCTCCTGCTGCTCACCACCCACGGGCTCCTGCACCTGCTCGGGTACGACCACGCCGAGCCGGACGAGGAGAAGGAGATGTTCGCCCTCCAGCGCCAGCTGCTGCTGACGTTCCTGGCGTCGCGATGACCGACGTCCCCGCCGCGCTCCTCGTCCTGCTGGCGGTCCTCGGCATCGCTGCCGCCGCGGCCCTGTCGGCGGGCGAGATCGCGGTGGTGCGCGTGTCGCGCGCGGCGGTCTCCGAGCTGGTCGCCGAGCGGCACCCCGCCGCCGGGCGGGTGCGTGCCCTGACCGAGCACCCGAGCCGGGTCGCCGCCGCGGCCGCGTTCGTGCGGCTCCTCACGGAGATGACCGCGACCGTCTGCATCACGCTCGCCGTCGGGTCGGGAGACCTGCCCTGGTGGGCGGTCCTGCTGATCTCCGTCGCCCTGTGCGGCCTGGTCGCGTTCCTCCTCGTGCGGGCCAGCCCGCGCACGCTCGGCCGGCGGCACCCGGCCCGCACCCTCACGGCCCTGTCGTGGCCGCTCACCGCGGTCACCGCGGTCGCGGGGCGGCTCGGTGCGGTGGGCCGGCCGACCGCGGGGTCGGCCGAGGAGGAAGAGGACGAGCTGCGCGACATGGTCCAGCGCGTCAGCGAGTCGGACGTGATCGAGGACGAGGAGCGGGAGATGTTCCGCTCGGTCCTCGAGCTGGGCGACACGCTCACGCGCGAGGTGATGGTCCCGCGCACCGACATGGTCACCACGCCCGAGGACACGCCCGTGCGCAAGGCGCTCGCCCTGCTGCTGCGGTCGGGGTTCTCCCGCGTGCCGCTGACGGGGGAGTCGGTCGACGACCTGACCGGCGTCCTGTACCTCAAGGACGTCGTGCGGCGGTTGCCGATCGCACCCACCGGCCGCTCGAACAACAATGAGCAGCAGGCCATGCTCGACGCCCCGGCCAGCTCCCTGGCGCGGCCCGCGGTGTTCGTGCCCGAGTCCAAGCCCGTCGACGAGCTCCTGCGCGAGCTCCAGGACGGGTCGTCGCACATGGCGATGGTGGTCGACGAGTACGGCGGGATCGCGGGGCTCGTCACCATCGAGGACGCCCTCGAGGAGATCGTCGGCGAGCTGACCGACGAGCACGACCCCACCGCGCCGGTGGTCGAGGACCTCGGTGACGGCGTGTTCCGGGTTCCGGCCAGGCTTGGCCGCGACGAGCTCGGCGAGCTGTTCGGCATCGAGGTCGACGACGAGGACGTGGACAGCGCCGGCGGCCTGCTGGCCAAGGCACTGGGTAAAGTTCCACTGCTCGGGTCCGCCGGGGACATCCACGGGCTGCACCTCGTCGCTGACCGCGTCGAGGGTCGGCGTCGCAGGCTGGCCACCGTCCTGGTGAGCCAGATCGGCAAGGTCGGCCCCGAGCCCGACGACGAGCAGGACAGCGCGGGTTCCACACGTGACCCCGCGTCCGACAACCACGGAGCAACCCGATGACCTTCCGATCCGGCTTCGCCTGCTTCGTCGGGCGACCCAACGCCGGCAAGTCGACGCTGACCAACGCGCTGGTCGGCCAGAAGGTCGCGATCACGTCCGGCCGGCCGCAGACGACGCGGCACACCATCCGCGGCATCGTGCACCGCCCCGACGCGCAGCTGATCCTCGTCGACACCCCTGGCCTGCACCGGCCGCGCACGCTGCTCGGCGAGCGGCTCAACGCGCTGGTCAAGGACACGCTGACCGAGGTCGACGTGGTCGGGTTCTGCCTGCCCGCCGACCAGCGCGTCGGCCCCGGCGACCGGTTCATCGCCGAGCAGATGACCGAGCTCGCGCGCGACGGCCGGGGCACGCCAGTCGTCGCGGTCGTGACGAAGGCGGACCTGGTCGGCAAGGGCAAGCTGGCCGAGCACCTCATGCAGGTCCAGGAGCTGGGCGAGTGGGCCGACATCGTTCCGGTCTCGGCGGTCGGCGGCTACCAGGTCGACGTCCTGGAGAAGGTCCTCATCGGGCACCTGCCCGAGGGGACGCCGCTCTACGCGGAGGGCGAGCTGACCGACGAGCCCGAGGCCGTCATGGTCGCCGAGCTGGTCCGGGAGGCCGCGCTCGAGGGCGTGCGCGACGAGCTCCCGCACTCGCTGGCGGTCGTCGTCGACGAGATCGTGCCGCGCGACGAGCCGGCCGCGGGCGGGGTGCCGATGCTCGACGTGCGCGTCCACCTGTTCGTCGAACGCGACAGCCAGAAGGCGATCATCATCGGCAAGGGCGGTGCCCGGCTGCGCGACGTCGGCAGCGAGGCGCGTCGCGGGATCGAGGCACTCCTCGGCGCGCGCGTCTACCTCGACCTGCACGTCAAGGTCGCCAAGGACTGGCAGCGTGACCCCAAGCAGCTCGGGAAGATGGGCTTCTAGACGACATGCTGAAGAAGGACGTCGAGACGTCGAGCGGGTCGGTGGTGTCGAGCCCCGAGACGTCGGTCGCGCCGCGCGGGACCTCGCGTGCGCCCGAGAGCGGCAGCCGGACCCGGTCCGCGCTGGGGATCGCGGCGAGCACCGTGGTCGGCGTCGTGGTGCTGGCGGTGCTGGGGTCCATCCTCGGGCCGCAGTGGGACCCGACCCCGCTGACCGACCCGTTGCAGGTGCAGACGGCGTCGACCGCGATCGGGAGCGCGGGGACGGTCGGGAAGTACGAGGTCAAGACGACGGTCGTGACGGTCCAGCTGGACGGGACGACGATCGACGCGCGGATCAGCGAGCCCGTCGGCCTCGACGAGCCGAAGCCGGGCGTGGTGTTCATCCACGGTGCGGGCACGGGCGAGTACAAGATCGCGTTCCTCGCGCAGGCGAAGGCGCTGGCGGCCTCGGGCATCGTCGCGATGGTGCCCAACAAGCGGCTCGACACGTACACGACCCGCCACCGCGACTACCCCGCGATGGCCGAGGACTACGCCGCATCCGTGAAGTTCCTGCAGTCCTACCCGGGCGTCGACCCGGACAAGGTGGGCCTGTACGCCGAGAGCGAGGGCGGCTGGATCGCGCCGGTGCTCGCGGCCGAGCACCCGGACGTCGCGTTCGTCGTCCAGGTGTCGTCGCCGGTGGTCCCGCCGCGCGAGCAGGCCGCGTTCGCGGTCGACTCCTACCTGCGCAACACCGGCGTGCCTGACGGCGTGTTCCGGGCGATCCCGCGCGCGGTCGGCATGTCGATCCCGGGCGGTGGGTTCGAGTACGCCGACTTCGACGTCACGCCGTACCAGCGCCGCATGCACCAACCGGTCCTCGTCGTCTACGGCACCGGCGACATCTCGATGCCGACGATCCAGGGCGCCCAGCAGATCATCGACGACACCGCCCTGGCCGAGAACAGCGACATCACCGTGCGGTACTACGCGGGCGCCAACCACGGGATCCGGGTGGACGGGGTCGTCGACGCCGCGTTCCTCGACGACCTGTCGGGCTGGATCCTCGGGCTGCCCGGGACGGCGGCATCCGAGCCGCGCGTCGCCGGCGACCAGCCGGTGCAGACGTACCTCGCCGCGCCGGTGCCGCACCCGGTCTGGAACAGCGACGTGGTGCTGGTGCTCCTCGGGCTCGCCGTGCTGCTGATCCTGCTCGGGCCCGTCGCGATCGGGGTTGCCCGTGGCATCGAGGCGGTCACCGTGCGCGGCGACGCGCCGGTGGGACACCGGTTCGCGCACGGCATCCTGCCTCGGCTGGTCGCGGTCGGCGTCGGTGCGATCGTCACGCTGGTCGCGCTGGTCTGGTACATCGTCTCGATCGCCCGGCTCGCCCTGAACTACCAGCGCGACGACCTCGTGGTGCAGGGCGGCTGGATCCTCGTCCGCGTCCTCGGAATCGCCGTCGTGGTCGCTGCGGTGCTGCTCGTGCGGCAGTACCGTCGGGCTCGGGGTGCCGGTGCACGCCCGGCGCCCGGCGTCCTGCGGACCTTGGTCCTATGGGGCGGTGTGGTTGGCTCGGGCATCCTTCTCGTGGTGCTCGCCTACTGGGGTGTCTACCAGCTGGGCATCTGACCACAGGGTGGCCGCTCGTTGTGTACCTGAGGCTCAGGTAGGGGACGATGTGCGCCGATGATGACTGGAGGCACCCGATCGGGTGTCACCTCGTCGCGCGAACAGCTGGGGGGACCGCAGTGCGAACGTCGTGGGGTTCGGCCACCGACCGCGGACGCGTTCGCGACGTCAACGAGGACGCGCTCCTGGCCTACCCGCCGGTGTTCCTCGTTGCGGACGGCATGGGCGGTCACGACGCCGGCGACCTGGCCAGCCGGATCGCCGTCGAGGAGTTCGCGCAGCTCGCCGGCCAGGCGGCGGCCAGCGCGGACGACGTGCACGCCTGCTTCGAGCGGACCGCGGCGCGCATCCGCACCGAGTTCACGGGCGGGCGTCAGGGCGGCACGACCGTCGCGGGCGTCGCCGTGACCGAGCACGACGGCGGCTCCTACTGGCTCGTCTTCAACGTCGGCGACTCCCGCGTGTACCGCTGGGACGGCGAGTCCCTCGAGCAGGTCAGCGTGGACCACTCGGTGGTCCAGGAGCTCATCGACCTCGGCGAGATCGACGTCGCCGAGGCGGAGACGCACCCCGAGCGGCACGTGCTGACGCGCGCGCTGGGCACGGGCGACGCACCGGAGCCCGACTACTGGCTGCTGCCTGCGGGCCTGCAGGACCGGCTCCTGATCTGCACGGACGGGCTGACGCGCGAGCTCGGTGAGGCGGCGCTGCAGGAGGTCCTGGTCGGCACCAGCGACCCGCAGGACGCGGCCGCCCTCCTGGTCCGGCTGGCGCTCGAGCACGGCGCCCGCGACAACGTCAGCGCCGTCGTGGTGGACGTGGCCACCTCGGCGGGTGCGCACGAGGACGTGCACATCACCGTCCCGCGGGTCGACGCCGACCGCGGTCCGCACCTGTGGGACGAGATGCTCAACGGCGCCACCGTCCCGCGGTTCTACGCGCCGGGCGAGTCGCCGAGCGACACGAGCAAGCCCTACGAGGAGGACCCGTCATGAGCGTTCCCGAGTACTCCGCAGGCGAGTGGACCGCCATCGTGCGGCCGGGGTTCGTGGCGCTCCTGGGTCCGACGGCGGCCGAGTCCACCGTCCGCGACCTGTGGCAGGAGACCGGCGACGGCGTGTTCGCGGCGCTGGCCCTGCTCGCCCGCGACGGTTTCGCCGGCCTGCCCCCGTTCGCGCTCGTGTCGGTGGACAAGCGCCGCGTGCACGCCGCCCTGCGCGGTGACGTGGAGGTCGTCGTCGACCTGGACGGTCGCCTCGAGACGCTGCGCTCCGGCGAGGTCAGCACGTGGACGGAGCGGGTCCTCGACGGTGTCGGCTCGGTCGCCGTCCAGGTGGACCACGCGCCCGTCGACGCGCCGACCCTTCCGGTCGCCGACGGCGTCGTGCGCGCGTCGCGGGTCCGGATCGAGCTGTCCGTCTCGGACGAGGGCGCGGGCGGCGTCGAGGACGTCGCGATCGTGCCCGCCCAGGTCGTGGAGCCGGTCGCGGCCGACGAGCAGCCGGACGCCGTCCTCGACGTTCCCGACGTGCCGTCGTCGCCCGGCGACGAGGCCGCCCCAACCACAGACACAGACCCCGTCGCCCTCGTCCCGGTCCGCGACGAGCACGGCGACTCGTCCGGGGTCGTCGCGGCCGCCGAGGCGTTCCTGTCCGACTCCGCGTTCGACGAGAAGCACGGCACCGGCGGCGGCCCGACCGTCCCGCTGACGGGGGCGTCGCTGGACGACCACGACGGCCTGACGATCCTGTCCACCGACCTGGCGGACATCCGCGACCAGCTGCCGTCCTGGGCGTCCGACGACATGCCGGCCCCGTTCCGTGCGCCCGAGGGCGCTCCGATCCCGGCCAGGCTCGTGCTCTCGACCGGTCTGGTCGTGCCGCTGGACCGCGCGGTGCTGCTCGGTCGCGCGCCGCAGGTCGCGCGCGTCTCCAACCGCGAGCTGCCCCGTCTGATCACGGTGCCCAGCCCCCAGCAGGACATCTCTCGCACGCACGCCGAGGTGCGCGTCGAGGGGGACCACGTCCTGGTGACCGACCTCGACTCGACCAACGGCGTGCACGTGGCGCGGCCGGGCGAGGGCGCCCGTCGCCTGCACCCGGGCGAGCCGAGCGTGGTCGGTCTGGACGAGCTCGTCGACCTCGGCGACGGCGTGACGTTCTCCCTGGAGCGGGGTTCGTGACCGCACGCCGCGAAGCCTCCACCCCGCCGCAGCTCCCGGGGTACGAGCCCGTCCGTGTGCTCGGTCTGGGTGGCTTCGCGGACGTCTTCCTCTATGAGCAGCAGCTCCCGCGCCGCGAGGTCGCGGTGAAGGTGCTGCTCGCAGGGAGCCTCGACGACGACGTCCGGGCGCGGTTCCAGACCGAGGCCAACCTCATGGCCCAGCTGTCGCACCACCCGTCGATCGTGACGATCTACCACGCGGCCATCGCCGCCGACGGCCGCCCGTTCCTCGTCATGGAGTACTGCTCGCGCCCCGGGCTGGCCGACCGCTACCGGCAGGAGCGGATCTCGGTCCCCGAGGCGCTGCGCATCGGCATCCGCCTCGCGTCGGCGGTCGAGACCGCGCACCGCGCCGGGATCCTGCACCGCGACATCAAGCCCGCCAACGTGCTCACCACGGACTTCGGCTGGCCCGCGCTGACCGACTTCGGCATCGCCGCAACGACGGGTCAGGGCGGCGGCGCGACCGTGGGCATGTCGATCCCGTGGTCGCCGCCCGAGCTGCTCGGTGAGCACCCGACGGGTGACGAGCGCTCCGACGTGTACTCGCTGGCCGCGACGATCTACTCGCTGCTCGCGGGCCGCACCCCGTTCGAGATCGCCGGCGGCCAGAACAGCGCCCAGCAGCTGGTCGCGCGCATCGAGCGCTCCCCGCTGCCGCTGACCGGGCGCGACGACGTCCCGCCCGCGCTCCAGCAGGTGCTCGAGAGGGCCATGGCCAAGGTGCCGGCGCGCCGCTACGACTCCGCGGCCGCGGTCGCCCGGGCGCTGCAGCAGGTGGAGGTCGACCTGCGCCTGCCCGTGACGCCTCTGGACCTGACCGAGGAGGCGCTCGCCGCCCCGCGCGATCAGCCGGGCCCGGGCGACCGCGGCACGGGTGCGCCGCCGGTCGACGACGATGCGACGCGTCTGCGCTCGATCGTCAGCGTGGCTCCCCACGAGGCGCTGCAGGTTCCGGCGCAGCAGTCGTCCACCGGTTTCGTCCCGGGTGCCGACGAGGCGACCCGCGTCCGCTCGATCACGACCGTCTCCTCGGCCCCGACGGCGACGACCGCCTCCGACCCGCGCCCGGAGCTGCCGCGGTTCGTCGCGCCCGAGGAGCCCGAGGCGGCCGACGAGGTCGACGTTCCCGGTCGTCGGCGGACCCGGACGATCGTCGGCATCGTGTCGGGGCTCGTCGTGCTGGCGGCCGTGGCGACGCTGGGCGCCGTGGCGCTGCGCGCCGACGACACCCCGTCCGGGCCGCCGAGCGCAGGCCCGGAGTTCGTCCCGGACCCGGCACCGACCTCCATCGACGACGTCGTCCCGGCGCCCCACTCGCTGCAGGGCACCCGGCAGCCGGACGGCTCGGTGGTGTTCACCTGGGAGAACCCGGAGCCGCAGGACGGCGACCGGTACCTGTGGGGCGTCCTGGAGGCCACCGGCGAGCCCGAGCTCGCGCTGATCGACGTGCCGACCACGACGGTGCCCTCCGACGGCGGGACCGGTGAGGTCTGCATCGAGGTGTCGATCGTGCGCGAGGACCGGCGCTCGTCGGCCACCCCCGCGCAGGGGTGTGCGCCGTGAGGTTCGCCCGGGCGCGCACGAAGGTGACGACCACCGCCGCCGTGGTCACCGTCCCGGTGCTGATCGCGGTGCTCGCCTTCGTCAACCAGGGCTTCCCGCTCGCCCGGCTCGACCTCAACGACGGCGCCGTCTGGTTGACCGCGACGAGCCAGAGCCAGCTCGGCCGGTACAACGCCAAGGTCGAGGAGCTCAACGGCGGCCTGGTCGCCGAGGGGACGAGCTTCGACGTCCTGCAGGACGAGGGCGACATCCTGCTCGTCGAGCCCGGCCAGGTCTCGGTCGTCGACCCGGCATCGGTGACGGTCACGACGCAGGTGGCGACGCCCGGGACCGAAGTGCGGATGGCCGGCGGGACGGTCGCGATCACCGACGACGACGGCAACGCGTGGGTGCGGGCGATCGGCGACCTCGACGGCCTGCGGATCGGCACGGACACGCCCGACCTGGAGCTCGGCGAGGGCGGCAGCGTCGTCGTCGCCCAGGACGGCGCCGTGCTCGGCGTCGACGCGAAGGACGGGGCCGTGACGCGCCTCGACCTCTCCGACGGGTCGCTGCAGAAGTCCACCGAGGGGAGCCTTGGCGCCAGCGAGATCGAGCAGATCACCGCGGTCGGCGACCAGGCCGTCACGCTGTCGGGCAGCACGCTGCGCACGCCGCACGGCACGGTCGAGGTGCCGGGCGACGGTCTGCGCCTGCAGCAGCCCGGTCCGGCGTCGTCCGTGGTGCTGGTCTCGAGCACGACCGAGCTGATCGAGGTCCCGCTCGGCGGTGGCGACCTGGTGGAGCACGCGACCGGGGGGTCGGGGAAGCCGGCCGAGCCCGTGCGCGTCGGCACGTGCGCGCACGGCGCCTGGGCCACCGGGACCGGGTCGTACCTCCAGCTCTGCGACAACTCGGTCGCGCACGTCAGCGACCTCGAGGACATGTCGAGCGCGGACGCGCTGAAGTTCCGGGTGAACCGCCAGGTCGTCGTGCTGAACGACACGCTCCGCGGCCGGCTCTGGATGCCGCTGCAGGACACCGACCTGCGCGTGCCGAACTGGAACGACGTCGTCCCGCAGGAGAACCCCGAGGAGACCAAGGACGAGTCGCAGAGCTCCGACACGACGCAGGACCTGGTCACCGAGTGCTCGAACGAGTCGGCGCCTCCGACGGCCGCCGACGACGAGTTCGGCGTCCGCCCGGGCCGCACCACGATCCTGCCGGTCGTCGACAACGACTCGTCGTCGGACTGCGGCATCCTCGCGATCTCCCAGTTCGACCCCGTGCCACCCGAGTTCGGGACGGTCGAGTCGATCTACGGCGGCCGGGCCCTGCAGGTGCAGGTCGCCCCGGAGGCGGTCGGCTCGATCGACTTCACGTACACGATCACGGACGGGCACGGCACCACGGCCCCGTCGACGGCGCACGTGGTGCTCACGGTCCACGCCGCGGGGTCCGACGAGCCGCCACGCCAGCTGCGGACCGGCTCCGTGACGGTCGAGCAGGGTGGCCAGGCCGACCACCAGGTGCTCGCCGACTTCGTCGACCCCGACGGCGACGACCTGCTGCTCGTCGGGGCGTCGGCCGACGCGGCGGCCGGGTCGGTGCGCTTCCGTCAGGACGGGACGCTGACGTTCAAGGCCGACGGGCCGACGCTCGGCCGCACCCGCGTGACGCTTCAGGTCTCGGACGGCACCAGCACGACCGAGGGCGTCCTCGACGTCGACGTGCGCCCGGGCGGCTCGCTGGCACCGCAGATCGACCCGGTGTTCGCGGTCACCTACGTGGACATGCCCGTGACGCTGCACCCGCTCGACTCCGTGCGCAGCTCGTCGAGCGAGCCGCCGCGCCTGGCCGGGGTCGACGACGTGGTCGGTGCGACGGTGACGAGCGACCTGCAGGGCGGCACCTTCACCTTCAGCGCCGCGCGCGCGGGCAGCTACTACGTCTCGTTCCTCGTCGCTGCCTCGCCGCAGCAGGCCACCGGGCTCGCCCGCATCGACGTGAAGGAGTGGCCCGAGACGGCCGCCCCGCCGGTCGCGGTGCGGGATCGCGCCTCCCTGCCCGCGGGCGGCGAGGTCACGATCGACCCGCTGGAGAACGACTCCGACCCCGCCGGCAAGGTGCTCGTCCTGCAGTCGGTCGACGCCCCGGAGGGGTCGGGCCTGCGCGTCGCCGTCCTCGACCACCGCCTCGTGCAGATCCGCGGCGACCGCACGCTCACCGCGTCGGTCGTCCTGCGGTACTCGGTGTCCAACGGCCAGTCGTCGGCGATCGGGGAGATCGTCGTCCAACCCGTGCCCGCGTCGGCGTCGTCGCAACCCCCCGTGGTGCCCAACGTCGAGGTCGACGTGCGCACCGGCGGCGTCGTCACGATCCCGGTGCTCGAGGGCGCCTACGACCCGGACGGTGACCGGCCGACACTGGTCCCGCAGCTGTCCGAGGAGCTCGAACCCGGTCAGGGTCTGCTCTTCGTCTCGGGCGACGTGCTCCGTTACCAGGCCCCCGCGACCGCACTCACCGCGCACGCGACGTTCGAGGTCCAGGACGCCACGGGCAACCGCACCGCCGCGACGCTGACGGTCCGGGTGCACGAGTCGGACGCGAGCACTAAGGCCCCGCCGCGCCCGCGCGACCTCACGGCCCGCGTCTTCGAGGGCGACAAGGTGCGGATCGAGATCCCGCTGATCGGGATCGACCCGGACGGCGACGGCGTGACCCTGCTCGGCGTCGCCTCCGGCGCGACCCACGGTCGTGTGACGTCCGTCGGACCCGACTGGCTCGAGTACCAGGCGCTGCCCGGCGAGCTCGACACCGACGAGTTCACGTACGCCGTCGAGGACTGGACGGGGCAGCGCGCGGTCGCCAAGATCCGTGTCGGCATCGCCCCGCGCCCGACCGGCTCGGCGACCGTCACGGCCCGCGACGACCTGGTCACCGTCAAGCCCGGGCAGCGCGTCGAGGTGCGCGTGGTGGCCAACGACGTCGACTCCGGCGGCGGAGAGCTGACCCTGGACCCGGAGCTCGACATGGCCCCGGACACCGAGGCCCAGGTGGACGGGCGACGCATCATCGTGCAGGCCCCGGCCACGCCGACGGTCCTGCAGATCGGGTACGTCGTGGAGAACGACCGTGGTGGCCGCGACTCCGCGGTGCTCACGGTGACGGTCTCGCCCGACGCCCGGGTGCTGCCGCCGATCGCCCGCGACGTGGTCGTCAGCGCCCTGGACACGCTCGGCCGCACCGAGGTGACGGTCGACGTGCTCGCGGTCGCCCAGAACCCCAGCGGCCCGCTCAGCGACCTCGTGGTCTCCGTGCCGGGCTCGCTCGCGGACGTGGCCTCCGTCGTGGACGGCAAGGTCGTCGTCACGCTCGTCGACCACGCCCAGACCGTGCCGTTCCTGCTCACCAACAGCCTGTCTCCGGCGGCGGCCTCGTACGCCTTCATCACGGTCCCCGCGCTCGGGTTCTTCCCGCCGACCCCGCGACCCAAGGCGCCCACGCTCCGCGTCGCCTCCGGCGCCCAGCTGCTGATCCCGCTCGACGAGCAGGTGCAGGTCGCGCCCGGTCGCACGCCGACCGTCGCGGACCCGGCGGGCCTCAGCGCCACGAAGTCGGACCGCACCGACCTGCTGAAGGACAAGAAGACCCTCCAGTTCACCTCGGCGCCCGGCTACGCGGGACCCGCCTCGATCACGGTCCCGGTCACGGACGCGTCCGGGCCCACCGACGCGTCGGCGCGCACGTCGATCATCACGCTGCAGATCACCGTCTACGCGGTCGACGACCATCCGCCGACGTTCACGCCGTCGACGATCGACGTGGCCCCCGGCGAGGCGCCGCTGGCCGTCGACCTGCGGTCCTTCACCACGGGCCCGGAGGGTGACACGGAGGACCAGTCGCAGACGCGGTACTCCTACCAGCTGACCTCCGCGCCGCCGGCCGGGTTCACCGCCACCATGGACGGCACGTTCCTGCGGGTCGCGGCCGACCAGTCGACGCCCAAGGGACGCACCGACAAGCTCTCCCTGAAGATCGGCTACGGCCGCAGCGGCTCGCTCGACCAGACGATCGACCTGCGGGTGATCGCGAGCACGCGCCGCACCGCCCAGGTGCTCGACGTGAAGCTCGACGGCGTCGAGGGCAGGGAGAGCACCGTGCAGGTGCTGGAGAACGCCTACAACCCGTTCCCGGGCTCGCCGCTGACGGTCGTCGGGGCCACCGTCGAGACGCCGGGCGCCGGCACCGCCAGCGCGACGTCCAGCACCGTGAGCGTCCGCCCCGCGGCGGGGTTCATCGGGGAGATGGTCACGCGGTTCCGCGTCCGGGACGTCACCGGGGACCCCGACCGCGAGGTCGAGGGTCGGATCGTCACCGTCGTACGGGGGAAGCCCGCGACGCCGACGGCCCCGCGCATCGGTGAGATCCGGGACAAGACCGTCGTCCTGTCGTGGGACGCGCCCGACAACCGCGGTGCGCCGATCCTCGGCTACCGCGTCGTCGCGAACCCCGGAAACATCGTCCGGAGCTGCGTGAGCACGACCTGCACGATCGACAACCTCACCAACGACACCGAGTACACGTTCACGGTCGCCGCCCAGAACGTCGTCGACTGGTCCGACCCGAGCCCGAGCTCCGCACCGGCCCGTCCGGACGCGGTGCCCGGCCAGCCCACCGCTCCGACGCTCGAGTTCGGCGCCGCCTCCGTACGCGCGACGTGGTCGGCTCCGGCCTCGACCGGCTCGCCCATCTCCAGCTACACGCTCGAGATCTCGCCGACGCCCCCGTCCGGCTCGGCGACGGTCACCTCCGCGACGACGAGCTACACGTTCACCGGCCTCAAGAACGGCACCGCGTACACGGTCCGCGTCCGGGCCCACAACAAGGCGCCCGACCCCGGTCCCTGGTCGGACTCGTCGCTGCCCATGATCCCCGCAGCCGCGCCCGACGCCCCGGTCGTGACGGCCACGCGCAGCAGCGCGGGGGCCACCGGTCCGCAGATCAACGTGTCGTGGGCCGTTCCCGACGCGCACGGCGACGCCGTCCGGGGCTATGAGATCTCGGTCGACAACGGCTCGCCGGTCGCGCTCGACGCGGCCACGCTCACGTACGTGATCTCGCCCGCCGAGCGCGGGCACACGTACCAGGTCGCCGTCCGGGCGACCAACAAGGCGGGCGCGTCGCCGTGGGGCTCGGACACCGGGGAGACCTGGAGCCAGCCGACGGCTCCGACGACCCCGTCGATCGACCCCGGACCGACGGGCGTTCCCTGGGGCACCGGCTCGGTCACCCTCTCCTGGAGGCCGCCGGCCGACGCCGGCGGTGTGGGCGTCACGATCGCCGAGTACGAGGTCGAGCTCAACGGGATCTCGTCCCGGGTCGGGGTCGCGCAGTCGATCACGGTGTCGAACCTCGTCGGCGGACCGAGCCCGACGGCGCGCGTCCGCGCGTGGAACTCCCGGGGCCTTGCCGGCGACTGGTTGGCGCTGCCGCAGGTCCAGGTGGTCACGCTGCCGGCCGCCCCGGCCGTCTCGGTGAGCACCGGGGCGCTCGACCAGGTCACCATCGCCTACGCCGACGGGGACGCCGGCGGGTCGCCGATCACGGTCCGGCAGTACCGCATCGACGGCGGCCCGTGGCGGTCGAGCCCGGCGCCGACCGTCTACGGCGCGACCGACCCGGTGACGGTCTCCTACCGGGTGTGCAACGTCGCGGGGTGCAGCCCCGAGGTGACGAGCTCGGCGGCACCGGGTGCGCCCGCCACTCCCGACGCGCCGGCGCTTCCGACCGCCGTCCTGAACCCCGACGGTACGGTCACGGTCACGTGGCAGGCGCCCAACGACAACGGCCGACCCATCGACCGGTACGCGTGGCAGCTCAGCAGCGACCCCGACAACGAGGCCGGGCACGTGGACGGCGACGTGTTCTCGACGACGTTGTCGGTGGCGCCCGGGAGCAACCTCTCGGTCCGGGTGCTCGCACGCAACGCCGTCGGCTGGGGAACACCGAGCGCCTGGGTCTCACTTCCGGAGCCGGCGGTGCCGACACCATGAGCAAGGCCGCAACCGAGAACGACCCGACGACCGATCACCTGGAGAACGCACACATGGACCCCGAGCAGAGCACCTGGTTCGCCGAGACGTTCGACGCCCTCGTGTCCAACGTGGGCCTCGCGCTGCTCGGCAAGGACCACACGGTCCGCCTCGCGCTGACCGCGATGATCGCCGAGGGCCACCTGCTGCTCGAGGACGCACCGGGGACGGGCAAGACGTCGCTGGCCAAGGCGCTGGCAGCCACGGTCCAGGGCAGCCACCACCGCATCCAGTTCACGCCGGACCTGCTGCCGTCGGACGTCACGGGCGTGACGATCTACGACCAGGGCACGCACCGGTTCGAGTTCCACCCGGGCCCGATCTTCGCGTCCGTGGTGCTGGCCGACGAGATCAACCGCGCGTCGCCCAAGACGCAGGCCGCCCTGCTGGAGGTCATGGAGGAGGGCAACATCACGGTCGACGGCGTCACGCACCCGGTCGGCCGCCCGTTCATGGTCATCGCGACGCAGAACCCCATCGAGCAGGCCGGCACGTACCGCCTGCCCGAGGCGCAGCTGGACCGCTTCCTCATCAAGACCTCGCTCGGCTACCCCGACCGGTCCTCGACCATCGAGATCCTGGCCGGCGCCAAGGACCGCACGACCAACCTGCAGGCCCGCATCACGACGGAGGCCGTGGGCACGATGGCGGACCTCGCGCAGACCGTGCACATCGACGACGTGGTGCTCGACTACGTCGCGCGCCTGACCGAGGCCACGCGCGACGACGCGCAGACGCTGATCGGTGCGAGCGTGCGCGGCGGGCTCGCTCTCGTGCGCACGGCGAAGGTCTGGGCGGCGGCCGCGGGCCGCGAGTACGTCATCCCCGACGACATCAAGGAGCTGGCTCAGCCGGTTCTCGCGCACCGCCTCATCCTCGACACGGAGGCCGAGTTCGCCGGGGTCACCGCGATCGACGTGCTGGCCCGCATCCTCGAGACGACCGCGCCGCCGGCCCTGCGGGCGGCCTGAGCACCATGGGTCTGCGGGTCTCACCGGTCGGGTGGGGAGTGGCGGTCGTCGCCCTCCTCAGCCTGCTGCTGGGCCGACGCCTCGGGTGGCTGGAGCTCGCCTCGATCGGTGCCGCGCTGATGGCGGTGCTGCTCGTCGCCCTGCTGATGACCGTCGGACGCTCGCGGTACGCCATCACGCTCGACATGGCCGACCGACGCGTCAAGGTGGGGGAGCGCGCCCTCGGCCGGCTCGAGGTGCGCAACGTCGCACGTCGCCGGTCGCTGCCGTCGCGCGTCGAGCTCCCGGTCGGGTCGGTCACCGCCGAGTTCTCGGTGCCCGCCCTCGGTGCCGGGGCGGAGCACGACGACCTGTTCGCGATCCCGACCGCGAAGCGCGCCGTCATCGTCGTCGGGCCCGTGCGCTCGGTGCGGGGCGACCCGTTCGGCCTCGCGCGGCGCAGCGTGCGCTGGACGCGGCCGGTCGAGCTCTTCGTCCACCCGCTGCTCGTCTCGCTGGCGGGCGCCAGCTCGGGGCTGCTGCGCGACCTCGAGGGGCAGGCCACCCGCGACCTGTCCGACTCGGACCTGTCGTTCCACGCGTTGCGCGACTACGTGGCCGGGGACGACCGTCGGTACATCCACTGGCGGACGACCGCGCGGCGCGGCAGCCTCATGGTCAAGCAGTTCGAGGACACGCGGCGCACGCAGACGGCGATCGCGCTGGCGACGGACCCGCGGGACTACGCCGACGACGACGAGTTCGAGCTGGCCGTCTCCGTGATCGCGTCCGTGGGCGTCCAGACGATCCGCGAGGAGCGTGAGCTCGCGATGATCGCGGGCCCGGGCAAGCTCCGGGTGGAAACGCCCCCGCTGCTGCTCGACGACTGCTCGGGGCTGGAGCTCCACCCGAGCGGCGCCGGCATGGCGCTGCTGGGCCGGCGCGTCGCGCAGGAGGCGCCCGAGGCATCCGTCGCGATGCTGGTCACGGGCTCGGAGCCCTCGACGGCCGAGCTGCGGCTCGGCTCGCGCCACGTGCCCGCCGGGACCCGCACCGTCGTCGTGCGCTGCGAGCGGGGCGCCGACATCACGGTGCGCACCCACGGCACGCTCAGCCTGGCGACGATCGGGTCGCTCGACGACCTGCCGCGGCTGCTGCGGCGGGTGACGGCATGACGACAGCCGCCCGCCCGCGCGCGCTCGGCGTCGGCGCGGTCGACGCCGTGGTGCTCCTCGGTGCGCTCGGGCTCGCGCTGCTTCCCCTGCTGTCGGTCTACGGCGACCAGGCGGCAGTCCCCGCGCTCGTCGGCGGGCTCCTGCTCGGCGCTGCCGTCGCCGCCGTCGGCGCCTGGCGCCGCTGGTCGGCGCTGACCGTCGTGGCCGTGCTCGTGCTCGTGTTCTTCCTGGCCGGTGGGCCGCTGGCCGCACCGCGCACGACGATCTCCCGGTTCGTGCCGACGGGGGAGACCGTCGTCGCCCTGGCCCGCGGCCTGGCGTCGACGTGGAAGCAGGTGCTCACGCTGCAGCCGCCGATCGGTACCAGCGGCACCCTGCTCGTCGCGATGTACACGATGGCGTTCGTCGGCGCGGCGGTCGCCGTCGCGCTCGCGCTGCGCTCACGGCGTCCGGCGGCCGGTGCGTCCGCAGCAGTCGTGCCCGTCGTCGCCGTCGTCGGGGCGATCCTGCTCGGAACGCGGACCCCGTCGGTGTCGCCGATCGTCACGGGGACCGTGCTCGCCGTGGTGCTGCTCCCGTGGGCGGCATGGCGCGCGGGTGCCTTCCGGCCCCAGCGTGTCGTCGCGACGACGATGCTGCTCCTGGTCGCGGTCGCCGCGGGGATGTTCGGCGCGCCCGCCGTCGTGGCGTCGTCGGACCGGTTCGTGGTGCGCGACGAGATCGTGCCGCCGTTCGACCCCCGCGACTACCCGAGCCCGCTGTCCGCGTTCCGGGAGTTCGTCAAGCAGGAGGCCGACACGCCCCTGTTCACCGTCACCGGGCTGCCCGAGGGCGCGCGCGTCCGGCTCGCGACGATGGACCGGTACGACGGCGTCGTCTGGAACGTCGCGGGCGACGGCTCGGCGCAGGCCTCGGGGGAGTTCCGACGCGTCGGTGACGTGATCGAGTCCAGCGCCCGCGGCGAGCAGGCGCGCGTGTCGTTCGACATCGAGAACCTCGGCGGCGTCTGGCTGCCCACCGTGGGGTCGGCCACCTCGTTCGACGTCTCCGATCCGACCGCGGCGAACGGCCTGCGGTACAACGACGCGACCGGAGCAGCGGTCGTGACGGGCGGTGTCCACGAGGGGCTGTCGTACGACGTCGAGGTCGTCGTGCCGCCGGCGACGGACCCCAAGACGGTCGGCCGCGCGCCCGCCTCCGACGTCGCGCAGCCCGCGCTGGCCGGCGTGCCGGACATCGTCTCGATCACCGCGGCCGACGTCGCGCGGGACGCGGGCAGCCCCGCGCAGATCGCGCTGGCGCTCTCGAGCTGGCTCAACGAGCAGGGCTACTTCAGCCACGGCATCGTCGACGCGGGCGACTACGCGTCGCTGTCCGGGCACGGTGCCGACCGCATCACGTCGCTGCTCGGCGGCGACGTCATGGTCGGTGACGGCGAGCAGTACGCCGCCGCGCTGGCGCTCATGGCGCGCGAGATGGGTCTGCCGGCGCGCGTGGTGCTCGGCTTCAAGCCCGGCGCGGACGCGACGGGCGCACCGGTCGACGGCCCGGTCACGGTGACCGGCAAGGACATCCAGGCGTGGGTCGAGATCCCGTTCCAGGGCTACGGCTGGATCCCGTTCGACCCGACGCCGCCGCCGGAGCAGACGCCGCAGGAGAACGACAAGGACAAGCAGACCGAGCCCGACCCGCAGGTCGTCCAGCCGCCGCCCCCGCCGCCGCCCGCGGTCAACCCTCCCGACGAGGACACCGAGCAGCCGCAGACGGACGACCCGGCCCCCGACGCGAGCAGCTCGCCGCTGTGGCTCCGGGTGACCCAGGTCGCCGGCGTCGCGACCATCCCGCTGATCCTGCTCGCGGCACCGTTCGTGGTGATCGTGCTGCTCAAGACCCGCCGACGCCGTCGCCGGCGGCGCAGCGCGGACCTCGTGGACCGCGTGGCCGGCGGCTGGGACGAGGTGCTCGACGTCGCGCGCGACCTGCGGCACCCGACCGGCGGCCTCGCCACGCGCAACGAGTCCGCCAAGGCATTGGCGGCGTCGTTCGAGGACGTGCCGGACGGCGCTCTGGTCGCGTCCCGCGTCGGGGCGCTCGCCCGGTCCGCCGATCGCGCGGTGTTCAGCACGGCGACGCCGAGCCCGGAGCAGGCGGCCGCGTACTGGGCCGACGTCCAGGTGGCTGTCGACGCTATGGCGCACAGCGTGGGCTGGCGACGACGCGTCCGGGCCCGGCTGTCGACGGCCTCGCTGCGGCAGGAGAAGCGGCGTCGTCGCGCGGCCCGACGACCGACCGTCGTCTCGTAGCCATGACCATGCCCTTGCCCTTGCCCGCCATGCCCACGCACGACCGACCCCACACCAGGGAGCCCAGGTGAACGCCCGGTACGCACGCGCAGACGCCGCGCCCCCCGCCTCGATGGGACTCCGGTTCGTCGCGGTGCTCCTCGACGCCGTCGTCTGGCTCGCCGTCGGCGGCTGGCTCATCGCCCTCGGGGTCGTCGACTGGGCGCGCGCCGAGCCATCGACGCCCGCGTCCGAGGACGCGCTGGGGCTCATGACGGTCGGACTGGCGCTCACGGGTGCGCTCGTCCTGACGCAGTGGCTCCTGCACGGCCGGTACGGCTGGACCCTCGGCCGCCTGGCGACCGGGGTGCGCACGCTGGACGTCGAGACGCGCCAGCCCGTGGGCGTCGCACGCATCTTCGTGCGCAGCGTGGTCGTGGCGGCCGGTGCCGTGGTCCTGCTCGTCGGTGCCGTCGTGGTGCTCCTCTCGCCGTTCTTCGACCGGACGCGACGCAACCGCGGCTGGCACGACCGCGCCGCCGGCGACGAGGTGCTGGACGTCCGCCGTTCGGTCCTCGCCGCGGCCGAGCAGCCACCGCGCCGCAGCCGGCCGGTCGCGACGGAGCCGGCGCCCCCGCGGAACCCGGCGCCCGTGCCCGACTGGGCCTCGGCGCCGMGGCCCCCGACCGGGAGCCAGCCGTCGCTCGTCCTCGCCCCGGTCACCCCGCGGCGCAGCAGCCCGGACCTCGACACGCGGACCATCCCCGTGGTGCGTCCAGGGCTGGCCTACGGGCTCACGCCCGAGCTGGAGCTGACCCGTCCGGCCGCGCCGCGCGCCGACCTGATCACCGGTCCGCCGCCGGTGCCGGAGCGCCCGGCGGCGGAGTTCGAGCTGTCGGACGGCCGCCGCGTCAGCATCGAGCGGACGGCGCTCGTGGGCCGCAACCCGGCCTCGGACATGCCGGTGCAGCTGGTGCGCTTCCCCGACCCGACCCGGTCGGTGTCCAAGACCCACCTGCAGATCGGCGTCGAGCCTGGGGGCGTCTGGGTGGCGGACCGCGGCTCGACCAACGGCACGGTCGTGACGCTGCCCGACGGCGGCCAGGTGCTGTGCCGGGTCGACCAGCAGGTCCGGCTGCGCGTCGGCTCGACCGTGGTCTTCGGGGAGTGCTCGATGCGGCTCGTGAAGCTACCCGGCCCCACGGCCTAGAAGCGGCCTAGAGTCGGTCCATGGCGGAGCGACGCCTGGCGGAGCGGCCGGCGATGCAGCTCGTGGGACTGGACGAGGACGCGAACGACACGTCGTCGCCCGTCCGGTCTGCGCCCGAACGCCTGCACGAGGCCGCCACCGGCGCGCGCACGTTCGCCTCCCGGCGGCCCGGGACCGCGGGCGCGGTCGTCCTGGCTGTCGTCGGCCTGCTCGCCACGGTCGTCCTCGTCGGGCCTGGTTGGCTGAGCGCGCGTGAGCGTGCCGAGGTGCTGGGACCGGCGGCCTTCGTCGGCGCGGTGGACTCGCTGCGTGCGGCGCCGCAGGTGCGCTGGACGGCGCAGGTCGACGGATCGGCGGCGCCGTTGCTCGTCGGCGACGTCGTCGTGGTGACCACCGGCTCCGTGGAGGACCGCGACCGGCAGATCGTCGGCCTCGACGCGATCACGGGCGCGGGCCGCTGGGCGATCCCCCTCGGCGCCGCCCCGGTGCCGGACTCGGTCACGTGCAAGTCCGTCGGGGACCTGCTCGCCTGCGTCTCCGGCCCCACGCCGACGCCCGACCGGCGCGACCTCGCCCAGGTGCCGGACAGCGACGTCGGGGTCGGGACGCTCTGGGCGATCGACCCGACGGACGGGACCGTCCGAGCGCACCACCCCGTGGCCGGCTGGGTGATGGCGACGGCCGCGGCGGGCTCGGACCTCGTCGTCGCGTCGTACGTGTTCGGGCGGCTCACGATCCGGCGGATCGAGCTGCTGACCGGTCGCAAGGTCTGGGAGACCGAGCGCTTCGTCACGGCCCGGTCGTCGACCAACGGCCGCATCCGGCTGGTCGTCGGGGGCGGGCTGGTCATGGCCAACGGCAACGACAGCACCCTCCTGCTCGACGCCGCCACGGGGGAGCGGCAGGCCCGCTCGACGGAGGCGCTCGGGGTCGACGAGACCCGGCTCGTCGCCGACGGCACCCTCGTGCGCGAGCAGTACCGGATCCTGGGCTCGGCGATCGTCGCCCGTTCCTCGCTGTCCACCGGCGAGGGCGACCCGTGGCTCACCGCCGAGGGGTCTGTGCTCTCGGTCGACGTGTCCGACGGGTCGTCCGGCTTCACGTTCACCTCGGACGGTCTGGGCGTCGACGGCGTCCGGGCGTACCGTCCGGGCTTCGACCAGCAGGCCTGGCAGACGCCGACGCAGGCGACCCGGGTGTCGGTCGACGCCGCCGGACGCGTCGTCGTGCGCAACGGAGGCACCCTCGCCGGGCTCGACGCGGCCGACGGCGCGGTCGTCTGGGTGCGCGACCTCGGTGCGGTGTCCGGGCCTGCGGTCTCGGACGGCCGACGGATCGGGGTCGTCCGGGGCGGCCTCGACGACCGGCCGGTCCTCGTCGCCGTCGACCTGGCGGAGGGGACCATCGAGTGGGAGCTCCCGCTGCCCCCGTCGACGACCCGCGTCGTCCAGCTGGGCACGCAGCTCTACGCCGTCGGCGACGACGCGCTGGTGGCCCTGCGGTGACCCGTGCGATCCCGTCCTGTGGCACAGGTTGCGGAGGGGTCCGGTGTTCGGGGTACGGTGACATCGTGCTCGGGATCACCCTCCTTCTTCGTTGCCGCGACGAGGCCCTCTAGGCCGCATCCTCGTCGCGGTGTCGCGTGTGCCGGCTGACCCCCCGCCGAACGCCCCGAAGGACGAGGACCCCATGAGTTATCTGGAGACGAGCGCGCAGAAGCCGTCGTCGATGCCGGTGCACAAGTACCGTCCCTTCCACGAGCAGATCCGCGTCGACCTGCCCGACCGTCAGTGGCCGGACCGCCGCATCACCAAGGCCCCGCGCTGGTGCGCCGTGGACCTGCGCGACGGCAACCAGGCCCTGATCGAGCCGATGAACCCCGCCCGCAAGCTCGAGATGTTCGAGCTGCTGGTGCAGATGGGCTTCAAGGAGATCGAGGTGGGCTTCCCGTCCGCCTCGCAGACGGACTTCGACTTCGTCCGCAAGCTGATCGAGGACGACCTGATCCCCGACGACGTGGTGATCCAGGTCCTGACGCAGGCGCGAGAGCACCTGATCGAGCGGACGTACGAGGCGATCGCGGGCGCCAAGCAGGCGATCGTGCACCTGTACAACTCGACGTCGACGCTGCAGCGCGAGGTCGTGTTCCGGTCCGACGAGGACGGCATCGTCGACATCGCCGTCTCGGGCGCCCGCTTCTGCAAGAAGTACGAGGAGCTGGTCCCCGACACCGACGTGTTCTACGAGTACTCGCCCGAGTCGTACACGGGGACCGAGCTGGAGTACGCGCTGCGGATCTGCAACGCCGTGCTCGAGGAGCTGGCGCCGACGCCCGACCGCAAGGTGATCATCAACCTGCCGGCGACCGTCGAGATGGCCACCCCGAACGTCTACGCCGACTCGATCGAGTGGATGAGCCGCAACCTGCGCTACCGCGAGAGCGTCGTCCTGTCGCTTCACCCGCACAACGACCGCGGCACGGCTGTCGCGGCCGCCGAGCTGGGCTACCTGGCCGGCGCCGACCGCATCGAGGGCTGCCTGTTCGGCAACGGCGAGCGCACCGGCAACGTCGACCTGGTCACGCTCGGAATGAACCTCTTCAGCCAGGGCGTGGACCCGGAGATCGACTTCTCCGACATCGACCACATCCGCCGCACGGTCGAGCGCTGCAACCAGCTGCCCGTCGCGGAGCGGCACCCGTACGGCGGCGACCTGGTGTTCACGGCCTTCTCCGGGTCGCACCAGGACGCCATCAAGAAGGGCCTGACGGCCATGGAGGTCTCGGCGGCGGCGCAGGGTGTCTCCGTCGACGACCTGGTCTGGGCCGTCCCGTACCTGCCGATCGACCCGAAGGACGTGGGCCGCTCGTACGAGGCGATCATCCGCGTCAACTCGCAGTCCGGTAAGGGCGGCATCTCCTACCTGATGAAGTCCGAGAAGGACCTGGACCTCCCGCGCCGGCTGCAGATCGAGTTCTCGCAGGTGGTGCAGAAGCACACCGACCAGCACGGCACCGAGGTCACGGCCGACGAGCTGTGGCACATCTTCAACGACGAGTACCTGCCGGTCGAGCCGGGCAGCCCGTTCGCACCGTGGGGCCGGTTCTCGCTGCGCGGCACGCGCGGCACGAGCGTCGAGGACGGTCCGGACACCCTCGAGGTCGATCTCGTCGACCGCGGCGTCCAGCGCACGCTGCAGGGGTCCGGCAACGGGCCCGTGGCGGCGTTCGTCTCCGCCCTCAAGGACCTGGGCGTCGACGTGGCGGTGCTCGACTACGCCGAGCACGCGCTCTCGTCGGGCGGGGACGCCGCGGCGGCCGCGTACGTGGAGTGCGCGATCGGCGACGAGATCCTCTGGGGCGTCGGCATCGACCCCTCCATCACGACCGCCTCGCTCAAGGCGATCATCTCGGCCGTCAACCGGCACGAGCGCTGACCCGACGCACCCCCTGACGCCCAGGGCGCCACACCACCGACGGCGGCTCGCCCTGGCGCGCCCGGTGCTGCCTCGGCGACCCCGAGACGGCACGGAGCGCCGACGTCGCGCTGCCGGTCCCCGCTCCACGCACCCCGCCACCATCACCGGCGGGCGCCTCGGCGGGCACCGGCGGCGCGGCACCTAGGGTGGCCGCATGGACAGGCTCCAGGTCGTCCCGGCCGCCTACGTGGTACTTCGTCGCGACGACGAGGTCCTCCTGCAGCTGCGGCGGGGGACCGGCTACATGGACGGCTACTGGGCCTGCGCGGCGGCCGGGCACGTCGAGCGCGGGGAGTCGGTGGTCGACGCCGCGATCCGTGAGGCGCGCGAGGAGCTGGGGATCGGCGTGGCTGCCGCCGACCTCGTCGGGCTGACGGGCATGCATCGCACGAACGGGACGGGCGCCCCGATCGACGAGCGCGTCGACTGGTTCTTCGAGTGCCGCCGGTTCACGGGCGAGCCTGCCCTCCAGGAGGCCGACAAGGCCGCGGACCTGCGCTGGTTCACGTTCGACGCCCTGCCCGACCCGGTCGTGCCGCACGAGCGCGCGGTGCTGGACGCGCTCGCGGCCGGCTCCGTCCAGGCGGTCATGACCTTCGGGTTCTGACGTTTAGGCGCGATCCGTGACCGACTGCCCCGCGCGCCGAGCCGTCGTGTCGGTGGCGAGGGAGAGAATGAGCACGTGAGCCTCTACCGCGACGAGGCGATCGTGCTGCGCACCCACAAGCTGGGGGAGGCCGACCGCATCGTCACCCTCCTGACCCGGTCGCACGGCAAGGTGCGTGCGGTCGGCAAGGGTGTGCGCCGGACGACCTCCCGGTTCGGCTCGCGGCTGGAGCCGTTCATGCACGTCGACGTGCAGCTGAGCACGGGCCGCAACCTCGACATCGTCACGCAGGCCGAGACGCTCGGCGCGTACGGCCGGCGGGTCTGCGAGGACTACACGCTCTACACGGCCGGCACGGTCATGCTCGAGACGGCCGACCGTCTGGTCGAGGCCGAGCGCGAGCCGTCGGTGCAGCAGTACTGGCTCCTCGTCGGCGCGGTCCGCGCGCTGGCTGGCCGCGACCACGCCCCGGGGCTGGTCCTCGACTCCTACCTGCTGCGCGCGCTGGCCGTCGCCGGCTGGGCGCCGAGCTTCACCGACTGCGCCCGCTGCGGCGAGCCCGGTCCGCACTCCGCCTTCGCGATCGCCTCGGGCGGCGCCGTCTGCCGCGCCTGCCGACCGCCGGGCGCCGCGGCACCCGCCCCGCAGACGTTCGAGCTGCTGGCCGCCCTGCTGGCCGGCGACTGGTCCGTCGCCGACGCGAGCGCCGAGCGGCACCGCGGCGAGGGCAACGGCCTGGTCGCGGCCTTCTGCCAGTTCCATCTCGAGCGCCAGCTGCGCTCGCTGCCGATGGTCGAGAGGGTCTGACCTCCCTCTCGACCATCGGCCACCGACTCAGGCGAGCGCTGTCGCGAAGCGGGAAGGCGCCGGATCCTTCGAGCCCGTCTCGATGAAGCGGCGCAGGTTCCCCAGGATGTAGGAGCTCCACGCGTCGTCGCAGACCTCGTAGCACTCGTGGTCCGGGACCAGGCCGACGTGCGTGAACACCACCTGGGTGCGGCCGTCGCTCTCGGAGATGTCGAACGTGACGGTGGTACCCGTCCACTCCTGCCGGTCCTCGATGAACGTGAGGTCGCTGTCGAGCACGAGCCAGGCGACACGGCTGCTCGGCACGAGCTCGGTGATGCGGAACTTCGAGTAGTGCACGTCCGTGACCCGGTAGCTGAACTCGTCGCCGAGCGCGTCCGTGCTGCCTTCGTACTGCGGCTCGGTGGGTGCGGGCGGTCCGGCCCACCAGCCGCGCGGGTTGGTGACGGCCGCGAACGCCTCCGCGGGGGACTGGTCGACGCTGAAGGACAGGGTGAGGCTCGTGCTCATGGTGTGTCGTTCCTCTCCGATAGGCAACTTAAGGTTGCGTATCACGGTAACCCCGGGGCACGACATAGTGCAACCATTCGGTTTCAGATCGTGGGGGGCGGCACAATGTCCGTCGTGCCTTCCGTCGAACCGCCGTACCCGCACCCCTCCGGCGCCCGCCCGCCGGCCATCCCCAAGGAGTTCGTGCCCAAGCACGTCGCCGTGGTCATGGACGGCAACGGCCGCTGGGCCAACGCGCGCGGCCTGCCGCGCGTCGAGGGTCACAAGGCGGGGGAGGCGTCGCTGCTCGACGTCGTCGCCGGGGCCATCGAGATCGGCGTGGAGTACGTCTCGGCGTACGCGTTCTCCACCGAGAACTGGTCACGCTCTCCCGACGAGGTCCGCTTCCTCATGGGATTCAACCGCGACGTCCTGCGCCGCCGTCGCGACCTCATGAACTCCTGGGGCGTGCGCGTGCGCTGGGCAGGCCGCCGCCCGAAGCTGTGGCGGTCGGTGATCAACGAGCTGGAGACGGCCGAGGAGCTCACCAGGAACAACTCCACCGTCACGCTGACGATGTGCGTGAACTACGGCGGCCGGGCCGAGATCGCCGACGCCGCGCAGGCGATCGCCCGGGAGGTCGCCGCCGGGCGCGTGAAGCCCGACAAGGTCAACGAGAAGCTCTTCGCCAAGTACCTCGACGAGCCCGACCTGCCGGACGTCGACCTCTTCCTGCGGTCCTCCGGCGAGCAGCGGACCTCGAACTTCATGATCTGGCAGGCCGCCTACGCCGAGCTCGTGTTCCTCGACGAGCCGTGGCCGGACGTGGACCGCCGGCACCTGTGGCGCGCGGTCGAGACGTACGCGAGCCGCGACCGGCGCTACGGCGGCGCGGTCGACAAGGCCGCCGAACCGGGCTGACCGACGAGGGTGTGGGCGCCCGTCGCTAGCGTCGGGCCATGACGTTGTCCCTCGAGATGATCACGTTCGACACCCTGGACGCGCCCGGGCTCGGCCGCTGGTGGGCGGAGCAGACCGGCGGAACGTTCCACGACGACCACGAGGGCTGGTTCGTCGTCGTCGTCCCGCCCGACGGAGGTCCTCGGCTGGGGTTCCAGAAGGTCGACGACCCGACGCCTGGCAAGAACCGCGTGCACCTCGACCTGCACCCGGACGACGCCGGGGCGGCGGTCGACCGACTCGTGCAGGCGGGCGCCACGGTCGTCGCCGAGCACGAGCAGGGTCCGCTCGCGTGGACCGTCCTGGCAGACCCGGACGGCAACCAGTTCTGCGTCTCCCGGGGCTAGAGGTCAGGTCTGGTCGGCCGGGATCGGCGTGCGCGCGCGCCGGGACAGGCGGAACCACACGAGCCCGCCGATCACGGCCGCCACGACGATCACGGCGGCGAGCAACGCCCACGGCGACGCCGAGAAGAGGTTGATCGCGCCCCAGACCGCGCCGAAGCCGACGGTCGCCCAGACGACGGCCCAGACCAGCGCGCCGGGGATCGAGGCGAGCGTGAACCGCAGGTAGGGCATCTTGATGATGCCGGCCGACGCGAAGATGGCGGTCTGCAGACCGACGGTCAGGTAGGCCAGGGACACGGCGGGAGCGCCCCAGCGGCGCACCAGTCCGAGGCCCTTCTGCGCCGCGTCCGTGCTGGTCCAGCCCTCGAGCCTGTCCATCGTGGCGTGCCACCAGCCGGGCGAGGCCTCGAGCTGGTGCGTGCCCTGGGCGCCGCGGACGACGCCGCGGCCGGCCCAGTAGGTGCCGTGCGAGCGGGCCATCACGATGACGAACAGCCCGAGGATCGCGATGCCGACGGGCACTCCGCCGAGGTGGTACGCGTCCCGGACGTTCACTCCGCGATGGTACGTGAGGGCGGCGGATCGACGACGGCGTCGTCGACCAGCAGGACGTCGTCGACCATGTCCGGATGGGGGTCCCTCGGTGGCACCGGACGCCTCACCAGCGGACGGACGGACGCCCCGACGCCGTAGACGAGGATCGCCAGGACGACGATCGTCGCGCCGGGCGGGATGTCCTGCCAGTACGTGAGCACCAGGCCGACGACGCTGACCAGGACGCCGATGATGCTCGCCGCGGTCATGGTGCGCCCGAAGGAGCGTGCGTACAGCTGCGCGATCGCGACGGGCACGATCATCAGCGCGCTGACCAGCAGGAGGCCGACCACGCGCATCGCGATCGTCACGGTCAGGGCGGCGATCGTCGCGACGAGCATCGACAGGAACCGCACGGGCAGCCCGCTGGCCCGGGCGAACTCCTCGTCGTGGCTGACCGCGAACAGGGCGGTGCGCAGGCCGAGCCCGACGCCGAGCACGAGGGCCGCCAGGGCGACCGTCCACCACAGGTCGGTGGTCGACACGGTCGAGATCGAGCCGAACAGGTAGCTGATCAGGTTGGCGTTGGTGCCGCCAGCCACCTTGATGAGCAGCACGCCGCCGGCGATCCCGCCGTAGAACATCAGGGCGAGCGCGAGGTCGCCACTGGTGCGGCCGCGTTCTCGGACGAGCTCGATGACGATCGACCCGATGATCGCCGCGATCACGGCACCCGGCACGGCGAGGGCGTCCTGCGGGACGAGACCGGCCCAGCTGCCGACGAGCCAGCCGACCGCGACACCGGTGAGGGCGACGTGCCCGATGCCGTCGCCCATCAGCGCCATGCGCCGCTGGACGAGGAACGTGCCGACGACGGGCGCGGCCGCGCCGACGAGCACCGCGGCGATGAGGGCGCGCTGCATGAGCGGCGAGCTGAGCAGCTCGACCACCTGGTCCCACGCGGTCACGGGAACACCTCCACGTTGAGCGGGGACGGCGGTTCCTCCGGGTCGGAGTGCGCGTGCGTGTGGTCGTGCCACTCGCCGGCGTGCTCGCCGCGGGCGCGGGGCGGGGGACCGTCGTGCGCGACCCGCCCGTGCCGCAGGACCACGGCCCGGTCGATCAGCGGGGCGAACGGCCCGAGCTCGTGCAGGATCACGACGACCGTGGTGCCCGCGTCGTGCAGGCGGCTCACCGTCTCGACGAACGTCGCCTGCGTCGGGATGTCGATGCCGGACGTGGGCTCGTCGAGCACCAGCAGGTCCGGCCGGCGCACGAGCGCGCGGGCGATCAGGACCCGCTGCTGCTGGCCGCCGGACATCTCCTGGACGGCCTGGTGCGAACGGTCACCCAGGCCGACGTCGGCCAGTGCGTCGAGCGCACGCTGCCGGTGCCCATGTGGGCGGCGGAGCGTGCGTCCGTGCAGGAGCCCGGACGTCACCACCTCGAGCGCGGTCGCGGGGACGCCCGAGGCTGCCGGCATGCGCTGGGGCACGTAGCCGATCCGGTGCCAGGGGGCCGACGGGCCCAACGGGGCACCGAACAGGCGCACCGAGCCGGTCGTCGTGGGCATCACCCCGAGCAGGCTGCGCACCAACGTCGACTTGCCGGACCCGTTGGCGCCGAGCAGCGCGAGCACCTCGCCGGGGGCGACGGCCAGGTCGATGCCGGCCAGGATCGGCTGGCCGCCGATGGTCACGCCGAGGCCCGTCGCCTCGATGACAGGGTGGGTCGCAGGACCGCTCATGAGCACTCCATGGCTGTACGCAGGGCGTCGAGGTTCCGCTCGGCGATCGAGAAGTAGTCGTCGGAGGGGTCCGCAAGACCCTCGATCGGGTCCAGGACCGCGGCCGTGATGCCCAGGTCGTCGGCAAGGGTCCGGGCGACCTTCGGGCTGACCAGGCTCTCGAAGAAGATCGTCGTGACGTCCTCGGCGCGCACGAACCGCTCGACCGCGGCGAGCCGCGCGGGCGACGGCTCGGCCTCGGGGTCGATGCCGGAGATCCCGACCTGCTCGAGGTCGTACCGGTCGGCGAGGTAGCCGAACGCCTCGTGCGAGGTGACGAACGTGCGGGTCGCGCACGACGCCAGGCCCGCGTCGTACGCCTTGTCGAGCTCCGTGAACCGGGCGTTCAACGAGGCCGCGTTCGCCGCGTAGAGCGAGGCGCCGGCGGGGTCGATCTCGGCGAGGGTGCCGGCGACGTCGTCGACGAGCGCGGGCATGCGCGTCGGGTCGAGCCAGAAGTGCGGGTCGAGGGTGCCGTGCTCGTGCTCGTCGGCCAACGGGTCGCCCGAACCGACCTCGTGCGTGTGCTCCTCCTCGGGCGTGAGCAGCGTGGTGTCCGCCGCCGCGTCGATCACGTGGCCCGGGCTCGTGAGCGCGACCGCGTCGTCGACGGCGGACTGGAAGCCGGAGAGGTAGACGACGAGGTCCGCACGGTCGAGCCGGGAGACCTGCGCGGGGGAGAGCTCGACGTCGTGCGGCTCGGCCCCGGGGGGCGTCAGGGAGCGCACCGTGACCCGGTCGCCACCGACCTGCTCGGCGACGAACTGCAGGGGGTAGAACGACGCCATGACGTCGACGGTCCCGTCGCGCACGCCCTCGGTGGCGTCGGCCGAGCAGCCGGCGAGCAGGGTCGGAACGACCACCAGCAGCGCCGCGACCCAGGGCGCGCGGGAGAGCATGGGGATCATTCTCACTTTAATCGAGAACCATTGTCAAAACGAGGCGTGCCCGTGGCCGGTAGCCTGGAGCGCTGCTCAATCCGCGACGCCGTCGCGGTCCGTCCGCCCGCGACACCCAGCCGCGGGCGCCACCACCTGGAGTGATCGAACGTGGCACCTTCCCGCCTGGACTCTGTCGTCTCCCTCGCCAAGCGGCGCGGCTTCGTCTTCCCCAGCGGTGAGATCTACGGCGGTACGCGGTCGGCCTGGGACTACGGACCCCTCGGGGTCGAGCTCAAGGAGAACATCAAGCGCCAGTGGTGGCGCGCGATGGTGACCAGCCGCGAGGACATCGTCGGCCTGGACTCCTCGGTCATCCTGCCCCGCCAGGTCTGGGTCGCCTCCGGCCACGTCGGTGTCTTCACCGACCCGCTGACCGAGTGCCTGAACTGCCACAAGCGGTTCCGCGAGGACCACCTGCTCGAGGAGTTCGAGGAGAAGAAGGGCCGCGCGCCCGAGAACGGCCTGGGCGACATCGCCTGCCCGAACTGCGGCACCCGCGGCCAGTGGACCGAGCCGCGCGACTTCAACATGATGCTCAAGACGTACCTCGGCCCTGTCGAGGACGAGTCCGGCCTGCACTACCTGCGGCCCGAGACCGCGCAGGGCATCTTCGTGAACTTCGCCAACGTGTCGACGACGGCCCGCAAGAAGCCGCCGTTCGGCATCGGCCAGATCGGCAAGTCGTTCCGCAACGAGATCACGCCCGGCAACTTCATCTTCCGCACGCGCGAGTTCGAGCAGATGGAGATGGAGTTCTTCGTCGAGCCCGGCACCGACGAGCAGTGGCACCAGTACTGGATCGACACGCGCACCGACTGGTACGTCGACCTGGGCATCTCCCGCGACAACCTGCGGCACTTCGAGCACCCGAAGGAGAAGCTGTCGCACTACTCGAAGCGCACGGTGGACATCGAGTACAAGTTCGGCTTCCAGGGCAGCGAGTGGGGCGAGCTCGAGGGCATCGCCAACCGCACCGACTTCGACCTCAAGACGCACACCGAGCACTCCGGCCAGGACCTGTCGTACTTCGACCAGGCGACGAACACCCGGTACGTGCCGTACGTCATCGAGCCCGCGGCCGGCCTGACCCGGTCGCTGATGGCGTTCCTGGTCGAGTCCTACACCGAGGACGAGGCGCCCAACACCAAGGGCGGCGTCGACGTCCGCACGGTGCTCAAGCTCGACCCGCGACTGGCGCCGGTCAAGGCCGCGGTCCTGCCGCTGTCGCGCAACGAGGCCCTGTCGCCGAAGGCCCGCGACCTGGCCGCCGAGCTGCGACGCAACTGGAACGTCGACTTCGACGACGCCGGCGCCATCGGTCGCCGCTACCGCCGCCAGGACGAGATCGGCACGCCGTTCTGCATCACGGTCGACTTCGACACGCTCGAGGACCAGGCCGTCACCATCCGGCACCGCGACGACATGACGCAGGAGCGGGTCTCGCTCGACCAGGTGACCGGCTACCTCGCGGCTCGCCTGATCGGCGCCTGACCGACCGACGAGCACGGGCCGGCAGCCAGCTGCGCTGCCGGCCCGTGGTCGTGTCTCGTCAATCGGCGAGCCTGCCGCCGACGGACAGCAGTGCGGGGGGCGCGCCAGGCGGCGAGCGCGCCGAGGGCGGGCACGGCGACCGTCCCAGAGGTTGAGTCGTGACATCCGTCATCCCGAACGGGTGACGCGCGACGGGGGAGCGCACCGTCCGTCGTCGCCAGGATCAAGTCATGACCTTCACCGACACGCTCCCCACCCCGGCCCCGGCCGGGTCGGGCCCGCTGGCGATCGACCTGCGCGGGCTGCACAAGTCCTTCGGCACCGTGCGTGCCGTCGACGGGATCGACCTGGCCGTGACGCCGGGCGAGATCGTCGCCTTCCTCGGCCCGAACGGCGCCGGGAAGACGACCACCATCGACATGCTTCTCGGCCTCGCGACACCGGACGCCGGCACCGTGAGCGTCCTTGGGCTCGAGCCCTCCCGGGCGATCGCCGAGGGCCGCGTCTCCGCCGTCATGCAGAGCGGCGGCCTGCTCAAGGACCTGACGGTCGGCGAGACGGTCGAGCTGACCGGATCGTTCTTCCGGTCGTCGCGGACCGCCGAGGAGGTGCTCACGCGGGCCGGGATCGCCGACATCGCCGACCGCCGCGTGGGCAAGTGCTCCGGCGGCCAGCAGCAGCGGCTGCGGTTCGCGCTGGCCCTGCTGCCCGACCCCGACGTCATCGTCCTGGACGAGCCGACCACCGGGATGGACGTCGAGGGGCGTCGCGACTTCTGGACCGCGCTGCGGACCGATGCGTCCCGCGGCCGGACGATCCTGTTCGCGACGCACTACCTGGAGGAGGCCGACGCCTACGCCGACAGGATCGTGCTGGTCAGCCACGGCAAGATCGTCGCCGACGGCTCGGCGGCCCAGGTCAAGAACCTCGCGTCGGGGCGGCTCGTGAGCGCGTCCCTGCCCGACATCACGCGCGCCGAGTCGACCGCGCTGGAGGCACTGCCGGGCGTCCAGGGCGTCGAGCTGCGCGGCGACCGCCTGCTGGTCCGCACATCCGACTCGGACGGGGTCGCGCGGCACCTGCTCACCACCACGAAGGCCACCGACATCGAGATCACGGCCCGCGGGCTCGAGGACGCGTTCCTCGCGCTCACCGGCGACCACACCGGTCCCGCGACGAACACTGGGAGCAACGCATGAGCGCCGTCACCGTCACCGCGACACGGACCACCGCCGACCGCGCGCCGCGCACCGGCCTGATCAACCGCCAGTTCCTGGCGATCGAGCTGCGCCGGCTGGTCCGCAACCGCCGGACCGTCATCTTCACGCTCGTGATGCCGCCGGTGTTCTTCCTGCTCTTCGGCACCGCCGACGACTACAAGACGCAGTCGGTCGGCCACGCCAACGTGACCGCCTACATCATGGTCTCGATGGCCCTCTACGGCGCCATGATCGCCACGACGAGCGGCGGCGCGAGCGTCTCCGTCGAGCGCGCGCAGGGCTGGACCCGACAGCTGCGGCTGACCCCGCTGCGACCGTCCACCTACGTGTTCACCAAGGTCGCCGTGGCGATGGTGATGGGACTCGTGGCCGTGATCGTCGTCGGGGCCGTCGGCCTCGCGTCCGGCGCGACCGGCAGCGGCACGGTGCTCGCCGAGTCGCTGGCGCTCGCCTGGATCGGCTCGATCGTGTTCGCCGCGTTCGGCCTGTTCATGGGCTACCTGCTGCCGTCGGAGAACGTCATGCAGATCCTCGGCCCGTCGCTCGCCCTCCTGGCCTTCGCCGGTGGCCTGTTCGTCCCGCTCGGCGAGGGCGTCTTCGCGACGCTCGCCAAGTTCACGCCGACCTACGGCCTCGCCGAGCTGGTCCGCGCGCCGCTGACCGGCGACGGGGTCAGCATCTGGGCCGTCGTCAACGTGGTCGCCTGGGCCGCGGTGTTCGGGTTCGGCGCGGCCTGGCGGTTCCGCCGCGACACGGCACGCGTGTGACGAGACGGCCCGACGGTCTGTTCGAGTCAGAACGCGCGACTACCGTGGACGCCGTGAGGCGCAGAGCGGAGGTCGACAGCGGTCCGTCGGCCGTGCGCGACGTCCCGGGCGCCCCGGAGTCGTGGCAGGTGAAGGACCACGGCCCGCGGCAGCCGCGCTGGGGCGGTCGGAGTGCCTTCGTGAGCGACGAGGACGGTCTCGAGCGGCCACGCGTGCGCAAGGTCATGCGCGTCGTCGGGCCGCTCATGGGCGTCGTCTGGGTGGTCTTCCTGCTCCAGCCGTGGTCCGTCGCCTGGGACAGCCCGCCCGGCGTCGAGCGCACGGTGTCGCTGATCGCGATCGCGGGGCTCGGCGCGAGCTTCGGCTGGGTCGTGCTCACCCGGGCAGGACCTCACCGCGGCCGCGTGCCCTCGGACGCCGTGACCGCGCTCGTGCTCAGCGGGCAGCTCGTGCTCGTCGCGCTCTCGTGCCTGGCGACCCAGGAGCAGGGGCTCGGCGGGATCGTGTTCGTCTGCGTGTCGGCCGTGTTCCTCATGCGGGACCCGAGGGCGCTGCTCGTCGCCGTCCTGGCGGTGGTGGTGGTCGTGGTCGTGCCGCGCGTCATCCCCGGCTGGGAGCCGATCGACGACCTGATCATCTCCGTCGTCCTCGCATCGTTCGCGGTCTACGGCTTCACGCAGCTCGTCCTGCGCAACCGGCAGCTCCAGCTCGCGCAGGACGAGGTCGCGGTCCTCGCGGTCGAGCGGGAGCGGGAGCGGATCGCCCGCGACATGCACGACATCCTGGGCCACTCCCTGACCGTCATCTCGGTGAAGGCGGAGCTCGCCGGCAAGCTGTTCGACGTCGACGCCGACCGGTCCCGGGCCGAGATCGCCGAGGTGCAGGCCCTGGCCCGAGCCGCGCTCGCGGACGTGCGGGGGATGGTCACCGCCACCCGCGCCGTGACGCTCGCGGGCGAGCTCGCCGGTGCGCGGCAGGCGTTCGACGCCGCCGGCATCGAGGCGGACGTCCCGGGCACCGTCGACGAGGTCCCGGACCACCTGCGCGAGCTGTTCGCGTGGGCGCTGCGGGAGGGGACGACGAACGTCCTGCGCCACGCGGCCGCCTCGCGCGTCCGCGTCACCATGTCCTGCGACACCCTGACCGTCGACGACGACGGCTACGGCCCGGCGCTCGTCGACTCTGTCCCGGGCAACGGGCTGAACGGGCTGACCGAACGTGCCCGCGCCGCGCGCGCCCGCGTCACCGTGACCGCCAGCCCCCTGGGCGGGTACCGCCTGCTCGTCACGACGAAGGACGCCCGATGATCCGCCTGCTGCTCGCGGACGACCAGGCCCTGGTCCGCGGAGCGCTCGCCGCCCTGCTCGACCTCGAGCCCGACCTCACGGTGGTCGCCCAGGTGGGCCGCGGCGACGAGGTGGTCGAGGCTGCGCGCACGCACCTCGCGGACGTCGCCCTGCTCGACGTCGAGATGCCGGGCATCGACGGGATCGCCGCCGCGGCCGCGCTCAAGACCCAGTACCCGGCGTGCCGGTCGCTCATCGTCACCACCTTCGGCCGCCCCGGGTACGTCCGGCACGCGCTCGACGCGGGTGCCAGCGGATTCGTCGTCAAGGACACCCCGGCCGACCAGCTCGCCGACGCCGTGCGGCGCGTCCACCAGGGACTTCGCGTCATCGACCCCGAGCTCGCGGTCGAGTCGCTGGCCGTCGGGCAGAGCCCGTTGACCGACCGGGAACGCGACGTCCTGGTCGTCGCGGCGACCGGCGGGACCGTCGCGGACATCGCCCGCGAGACGTTCCTGTCCGAGGGCACGGTCCGCAACTACCTGTCCGCCGCCATGGGCAAGACGGGCGCCCGGACCCGTGCGGAGGCCGTCCGGCTGGCCCAGGAGTACGGCTGGTTGCTCGGCTGAGCGACAATGGAGCCATGACCGTCTCTACTCCAGTGGCACCCACGCGCCCTGGCGCCGTGCTGCCGCCGTTGCAGATCGGCCCGCTCACCATCGACACGCCCGTCGTCCTGGCCCCCATGGCCGGAGTCACCAACGCCGCGTTCCGGCGCCTGTGCCGCGAGTCCGGGGCGGGTCTGTACGTCGCCGAGATGGTGACGTCGCGCGCGCTGGTCGAACGCGGCGAGGAGTCGATGCGGATCATCTCGCACGAGCCCGACGAGCGTCCGCGGTCCGTGCAGGTCTACGGCGTCGACCCCGCGACGGTGGCCGCCGCCGTCCGGCTCATCGCCTCCGAGGACCGCGCCGACCACGTCGACCTCAACTTCGGCTGCCCGGTGCCCAAGGTCACCCGCCGCGGCGGGGGAGCGGTTCTGCCCTGGAAGCGGGATCTGTTCCGCGCGATCATCACGGCCGCGGTCGACGCGGCCTCGCCCTACGGCGTGCCGGTCACCGTGAAGATGCGCAAGGGGATCGACGACGACCACCTGACCTACCTCGAGGCCGGGCTCGTCGCGCAGGAGGTCGGTGTCGCGGCGGTCGCGCTGCACGCCCGCACCGCCGCCGACTACTACTCGGGCACCGCCGACTGGGACGCGATCGCGCAGCTCAAGGCCACGGTCACGGACATCCCGGTGCTCGGCAACGGCGACATCTGGTCGGCCGAGGACGCGCTCGAGATGGTCGCCCAGACCGGCTGCGACGGCGTCGTCGTCGGCCGCGGCTGCCAGGGCCGGCCGTGGCTGTTCGCGGACCTCGCGGCGGCGTTCGCCGGGTCCGACGAGCGCGTGAAGCCCGGTCTCGGCTACGTCGCGACGGTCGTGCGACGGCATGCCGAGCTGATGGTCGAGCACTTCGAGGACGAGGGCAAGGCGCTGCGCGAGATGCGCAAGCACATGGCCTGGTACTTCAAGGGGTACGTCGTGGGCGGCGAGACCCGGGCCGCGCTCGGGCTGGTGTCGACGATGGCCGAGCTCGACGACCGCCTGGCCGGCCTGGACCTCGAGCAGGGCTATCCGGGCGCGGGCGCCGAAGGCCAGCGCGGGCGCGCCGGCTCGCCCAAGCGACCGCTGCTCCCGTACGGCTGGCTCGACTCGCGCGAGCTCTCCCCGGAGTTCGCCAAGGCGCTCCACGAGGCAGAGCTGAGCGTCTCGGGCGGCTGACCGTCAGGCGCGGTGGACCGCCACCTCGGCCGCCAGGCGCGCGACCTCGTCGCGGGTGGCGTGCGGGGCCCCGAGCGCGCGCGTGCCGACGGCCAGCGCGCCGGCCGCTGCGGCGTGGGCGAGGGCTGTCGTCGTCGGCAGGCCGTCGAGGACCGCGACCAGGAGGCCCGCGAGGAACGCGTCGCCTGCGCCGTTGGTGTCGACGACCCGCGCGGGCGCCGTCCCGACCGTGATCCAGCCGTCCGCGTCGAGCGCGATCGCGCCGGCCGCGCCGTGCGTGCAGACCGCGAGCCGGCAGCCTCGTGCCACGGCGTCCGCCAGGTACGCACGCGGGTCCGCCAGGCGGGCCGCGCTCACCAGCAACACGTCCGCCGCGGCCACGAACTCGCGCTGGAACGAGGCGGTCCCGTCGTCGTCGTGCACGTCGCACCAGACGGGGACGCCGGCCGCACGGGCGGCGCCGAGCAGCGGCCGGCTGTGGTCGGCGAGGTCGAGGACGGCGACGTCGAACCCGTCGAACGAGGGCATCGGGCCGGGGACCGGCGTCGGCAGCTCGAGGTAGATCGAGACGCGGCCGCCGTCGTCGGCCATGAGGTTGACGTGCCGCTCGGTCCGTCGATCGGCCGCCTCGAGCACGTCGAGGCGCACGGGGGACAGCGCGGAGCGCACGTCCACCCCGAACGCATCGTCGCCCAGGACGGTCCGCAGCGTGACGTCCACCCCGAGCGCCGCCAGCGTCACGGCCTTGCCCGCCGACGTCCCGCCCAGCCCGTCGTCGTGCGACTGCGCGAAGACCGTCTGGGAGACCGCGCCCGGCAGTGCCGGCAGCCGGACGAGCGTGTTCCAGGACGCCGGACCGTTGACCAGCACCCGGCCCGTCATCGCGGCAGGCGTGCCCAGACCGTGGCGTCCGAGGGGACCTCGTCACCGTCGAGCTCGGTCGAGGCCAGCAGGACCTCGGCACCGGGCGGCAGCGGGACGGGCGACGACCCGAGGTTCGCGACGACGAGCACGGTCCGGTTGGTGAACGCGATGACGTCGTCGCCGAGCCCGGGCACCCACGCGAGACCGCCGGAGCCGAGCGCCGACGACCGCCGCAGGGCGAGCGCCGACCGGTAGGTCTCGTAGGTCGAGCCGGGCACACCGCGCTGCGCGTCGAGCGCGTAGGACGCCCAGTCGGCGGGCTGCGGCAGCCAGGTCACCCCGGTCGGCGAGAACCCGAACCCGGGCTGGTCCGACGCCCACGGCAGGGGAACCCGGCAGCCGTCGCGACCCCGCTCCGCGCCCCCGGTCCGGAAGAACGCGGGGTCCTGGCGCAGGTCGTCGTCGAGCGCGGTGTGGTCGGGGAGGCCGAGCTCCTCGCCCTGGTAGACGTAGGCCGAGCCGGGCAGACCGAGCATGAGCAGCGAGGCGGCACGTGCCCGGCGCAGGCCGAGTGCCTCGTCGGGCTGCTCGTCGCCGTGGCCGATGCCGTTGGGGCGCGAGCCCGGCTCCGCCAGGCCGAGCCGCGACGCGTGCCGCACCACGTCGTGGTTGGACAGGACCCACGTGGTCGGGGCGCCGACGGCGTCGGCGGTCGCGTAGGACGCCTCGATCACCGTGCGTAGGGCGGGCGCGTCCCAGTGCGTCGCGAGGAACGCGAAGTTGAAGGCCTGCTGCATCTCGTCGGGCCGGATGTAGCGGGTCAGCCGCGACAGCGGGTCCACCCAGGCCTCCGCGACGAGCGCGCGGTCGCCGTCGTAGGTGGCGAGCACCCGGTTCCAGGCCCGGTAGATGTCGTGCACGCCGTCCTGGTCGAACATCGGACCGCGATTTCCAGCGCCGGAGCTGCCGTCGGTGGGCTCTGCCTCGTCGGAGTCCGTGCCCTCGATCATCGACACGTGCCCGTCCCAGTCGGGCAGCCCGGGCTCCTTGACCATGCCGTGCGCGACGTCGACGCGGAAGCCGTCCACGCCGCGGTCGAGCCAGAAGCGCAGGACGTCCTCGAACTCGGCGTGGACCTGCGGGTTCTCCCAGTCGAGGTCGGGCTGGCGGGAGTCGAACAGGTGCAGGTACCACTGGCCGTCGGGCACGCGCGTCCACGCGGCGCCGCCGAAGATCGACTCCCAGTTGTTCGGGGGAAGCTCGCCGGAGACACCGCGGCCGTCGCGGAACAGGTACCGCGCGCGCTCGGGGGAGCCGGGCTCGGAGGCGAGGGCGGCCTGGAACCAGACGTGCTCGTCGGACGTGTGGTTGGGCACGAGGTCGACCAGGACGCGCAGACCCAGGCCGTGCGCGCGGGCGAGCAGCTCGTCGAAGTCGGCCAGGGACCCGAACAGCGGGTCGACCTGGCGGTAGTCGGCGACGTCGTAGCCGGCGTCGGCCTGCGGGGACCGGTAGAACGGCGAGAGCCAGATGGCGTCGACGCCGAGCTCGGCCAGGTGGTCGAGGCGGGAGGTCACGCCGGGCAGGTCGCCGATGCCGTCGCCCGAGGCGTCGGCGAACGAGCGCGGGTAGACCTGGTAGATCACCGCGTCGCGCCACCACTCGCCCTCGGGGGACCCGGGGCGGTGGACGATCAGCTGCGGGAGGTCGGTCGTGGTCATGCGGGCAGAGCCTCGTTTCGAAGGGTGGTCAGAGGCGCCGTTGCCGGGGGACGAGGACGCGTGGTGCGCGTCGCGCCGGTCAGAGTACGGCGGGAAGGTGTGCGGTCACAGTCGCCGAGGTCAGGGACGGTGCAGCCCCGGTCGACCCGCGGACGATCAGCTCTGGGTGGAACGTCAGCTCGGTGCGCGAGGCGGGCGTGCCGTTGATCTCGGAGACGAGGGCGGACACGGCCGCGTGCCCCATCGCCTGCACCGGCTGGCGCACCGTGGTCAGCGGCGGGTCGGTGAACGCGATGAGCGGGGAGTCGTCGAAGCCCACGACCGACAGGTCGCCGGGGACGCTGAGCCCGCGCGAGCGCGCCGCCCGGATGGCGCCGAGCGCCATGAGGTCGGACCCGCAGATGATCGCGGTGTGCCCGGACTCGATGAGCTCGGTGGCGCCGGCCTGGCCGCCCTCCACCGTGAACAACGACGTGGCCACGTGCGGGCCGGCGTCCACGATGCCGAGGTGACGCTCCAGGTTGACCGCGAACTCCCTGCGCTTGCGCGCCGACGGGACGAAGCGCTCCGGGCCGATCGCCAGGCCGATCGAGCGGTGCCCGAGCGAGACGAGATGGCGGAACGCGAGGTCGAGCGCGGCGGTGTCGTCGGTGGAGACGGACGGTGCGTCGACACCCTCCGCGTATCCGTTGACCAGGACGAACGGCATCCCTCGGCTGCGCAGCCGGTGGTAGCGGTCCTTGCTGGCCGCGGTGTCCGCGTGCAGCCCGGAGACGAAGACGATGCCGTCCACGCCGTGCTCGAGGAGCATCTCGACGTACTGGTCCTCGGTCGTGCCGCCCGCCGACTGCGTGCACAGCAGCGGCGTGTACCCGCGCTCGGTGAGCATCGACTCGATCACCTGCGCGAACGCCGGGAAGACGGGGTTCGACAGCTCGGGCACGACGAGCCCGACGAGCCCGGCGGATCGGGTCCGCAGCTTCTCCGGCCGCTCGTATCCGAGCATGTCGAGGGCCGCCAGCACGGCTTGGCGCGCCTGGGACGACACCCCGTGCTTGCCGTTGAGGACCCGTGACACCGTTGCCGTGCTGACGCCGGCCTGCTCGGCCAGGTCCGTCAGACGGGTACGCACGGGTGGCAGCGTAGGGGACACCGGACCTCCTTGTCCGTAGGTGATCAGAAAGCCTCGCGAAGGGTCGGAGACGAGCAACGAGAGCATCCGCGCCACCCGCTGAAACCGTTGCCTGAAAGTTACCGTAACGACTTGCAAGGCCGGTTGCAACGCCGTTAGCGTCGGCTCCATCAGGCCAGCGTCGGTGGGATTCCGCCGCGCGCGGCACACCCACAGACCTTTTGGAGAGACGATGCGACGGAGCATCCCAGTCGTCGCGGCGATGATCGGCCTGGCGCTGACCATCACCGCTTGCTCAGGATCGGACGACAGCGGGGACGACAGCACGTCGGGGTCCAGCTCGACTGCAGACGCGGCCGGCACCCTGACCATCTGGGTCGACGAGACCCGCATCGACGTGATGAAGCCCGTCACGGAGGAGTTCACCGCCGAGACCGGCGTCAAGGTGAACCTCGTGCAGAAGCTGTCGAAGGACATCCGGACCGACTTCGTGTCCCAGGTCCCCACCGGCAAGGGCCCCGACGTCGTCATCGGCGCGCACGACTGGACCGGTGAGTTCGTCACCAACGGCGTCGTCGCACCCGTCGAGCTGGGCGACCTCGCGTCGGGCTTCAACCCCGTGAGCATCCAGGCGTTCGCGTACGACGGTCAGCAGTACGGCACCCCGTACGCGATCGAGAACATCGCCCTGGTCCGCAACAACAAGATCCTCGCCGACACCCCGGCCGCGACGTTCGACGACCTGGTCGCCCAGGCCAAGGGCGCGGGCACCGAGTTCTCGGTCCTGGTCCAGCAGGGCGCGGCAGGCGACCCGTACCACCTGTACCCGCTGCAGACCTCCTTCGGCGCCCCGGTGTTCGGCAGCAACCCCGACGGCTCGTACAACACGACGCTCTCGCTCGGCGGCCCCAACGGTGACGCGTTCGCCACCTACCTGCAGAAGCTGAGCCAGGAGAAGGTCCTCGACCCGTCGATCGACGCCGACATCGCCAAGCAGGCGTTCCTCGACGGCAAGGCGCCGTACATCATCACCGGGCCGTGGAACACCACGGCGTTCAAGGAGGCCGGCATGGACGTGACCGTCCTGCCCGTGCCGAGCGCCGGTGGCCAGACCGCGCAGCCGTTCGTCGGGGTGCAGGGTGCCTTCATCTCGTCGAAGACCCCGAACGCCGTGCTCGCCAACCAGTTCGTCGTCAACTTCCTGACCACGGAGAAGGTCCAGACCGAGCTGTACACGCTCGGCGGACGTCTCCCGGCGCTCACGGCGTCGGCCGACAAGGTCGACGACGCGGTCCTCGCCGGGTTCACCGAGGCCGCCACCACCGGTGCGCCGATGCCGTCCATCCCCGAGATGGGTTCGGTCTGGACGTCCTGGTCGGAGACGGAGGCCCAGATCATCAACGGTCAGGCCACCGACCCGCCCGCGGCGTGGAACACCATGACGACCAACATCCAGGACGCGATCGACGCCGGCTGACGGACGTCCACCCGGATCGGCTCGCCGGGACCCCTCACGAAGGGGTCCCGGCGAGTGTCCGCCGAGCCGATCGTGGCACCGCGTGCCAGGCTCTGAGCACGACCTGTAGGACCCACCAGCCCGCCTCGCGCAACGTCGCGCACGTCTCCTTGACGACAAAGAGGACCTGATGACGGATCAGCAGTCCGCGGAGCGCCCCGTCCAGGGGATGACCCCGCCGCCCTCGGGTCCCGCCGACGGCGCCCCGCCCAAGCACCCGGGCAACTCCCACGCCCGCAACATGTCCGCCGGCTTCGTCGTGAAGCTCATCCTCGTCGCTCTGGTCGACGCCCTCGGCGTCTACGGGATCCTCGCGGCGGTCGCCGTCCAGTCGTGGGCGATCGTGATCTTCCTGGTCCTGGCGCTCATCGCCGTCAACTGGGTGTACTTCTCCCGCCGGATGCTGCCCGCCAAGTACCTGCTGCCCGGGCTGCTCTTCCTGCTCGTCTACCAGCTGTTCGCGATGGCCTACACGGGCTACATCGCGTTCACCAACTACGGCGACGGGCACAACTCCACCAAGGCGGACGCCGTCGAGGCGATCCTCGTCCAGAACGAGCGCCGGGTGGAGGGCTCCGCCGCCTACAAGCTCGCGGTCGTCGAGCAGGGTGACGAGCTGGGGTTCGCGATCGTCGACGGCGACACGGTCAAGGTCGGGACGGCGGAGCAGCCGCTCGAGGAGGCACCCGACGCCACGGTCGAGGCGGGCGTCGTCACCGCGATCCCCGACTACACGGTCCTCAAGTTCGGCGAGATCGCCCAGCGCCAGGCCGAGGTCACCGCGCTGCGCGTCCCGTTCTCCGACGACCCCAACGACGGTTCCCTGCGCACGCAGGACGGCTCGACCGGATACGTCTACACCTCGGTCCTGGAGTACGACGCGGCCGCCGACACCATGACGAACGTGGAGACGGGCGTCGTCTACACGCCCGACGACCACGGGAACTTCCGCGCGGAGGACGGCACGGCGCTGACGCCCGGCTGGCGCGTCGGGGTCGGCTTCGAGAACTTCACCAAGATGTTCTCCGACGAACGCCTCTCGGGCCCGTTCTTCCAGATCCTCATCTGGACCTTCGTGTTCGCGTTCCTCTCGGTGCTGACCACGTTCGCGCTGGGCCTGTTCCTCGCGATCGTGTTCAACGACCCGCGCGTCCGCGGCCGCAAGATCTACCGGTCGCTGCTGATCCTCCCGTACGCGTTCCCTGCGTTCCTGTCCGCCCTGGTGTGGAGGGGGATGCTCAACACGCGGTTCGGGTTCATCAACGACGTCCTGCTGGGCGGCGCCGAGATCCCGTGGCTGACCGACCAGTGGCTGGCCAGGCTCTCGATCATCGGGGTGAACCTCTGGCTCGGCTTCCCGTACATGTTCCTCGTGTGCACGGGAGCCCTGCAGTCGATCCCGGGCGACGTCACCGAGTCGGCGCGGATGGACGGGGCCGGCCGCACCCGGATCTTCCGCTCGATCACGCTGCCGCTGCTGATGATCTCGGTGGCGCCGTTGCTGATCGCGTCCTTCGCGTTCAACTTCAACAACTTCACGCTGATCTACATGCTGACCGGCGGCGGCCCGAACTTCTCCGGCACCCCGTACGTCATCGGCCACACGGACCTGCTGATCTCGATGGTGTACTCCGTCGCCTTCGAGAGCGGGCTCAAGCAGTACGGCCTGGCGAGCGCGCTCTCGATCCTGATCTTCCTGATCGTCGGCACCATCTCGTACATAGGTTTCCGACGCACCCGACAGCTGGAGGAGCTCTGACATGGCCAAGGCCTCGCTCGAGCAGTACGCCCCGGTCAAGGGTGCGCGGTGGTGGACCGAGATCGGCTGGCGTCACGTCGTCGGCATCGTCACGATCCTGGTCTGCCTCCTGCCGCTGCTGTACGTCCTGTCGGCCTCGCTCAACCCGGGCGGCACGCTCACCGGGTCGAACGACCTGTTCCGGAACATCTCCTTCGACAACTACGCGGACCTGTTCTCCGACCAGTACTACCCGGGCTGGTACGTCAACTCGATCTACGTCTGCACCGTCACCGCGATCGGCACCGTGCTCATGGGCGCCGCCGCCGCGTACGCGTTCTCGAGGTTCCGGTTCCGCGGCCGGCACGGCTCGTTGACCGCCCTGCTGATCATCCAGATGTTCCCGCAGATGCTCGCGTTCGTCGCGCTGTTCCTGCTGCTGCAGACGCTCAGCGACGTGGTCCCGGTGCTCGGCCTGAACAGCGATACCGGCCTGATCTTCCTGTATCTCGGCGGCGCGCTCGGCGTGAACACGTTCCTCATGTACGGGTTCTTCAACACCGTCCCGCGCGAGCTCGACGAGGCTGCCAAGATCGACGGCGCCTCGCACGTGCGAATCTTCTTCACGATCATCCTGCGGCTCGTCGCGCCGATCCTCGCGGTGGTCGGCCTGCTGTCGTTCGTGAGCGCGTACGGCGAGTTCCTGCTGGCCAAGGTGGTGCTGCAGCAGCCGGAGAAGTACACGCTCGCGGTCGGTCTGTACTCCTGGGCCGCCGACGAACGTACGGCGCGCTGGAGCCTGTTCGCGGCCGGCGCGGTCATCGCCGCCATCCCGGTGATCCTGCTGTTCCAGTTCCTGCAGCGGTTCATCGTGGGGGGTCTGACCGCGGGGTCCGTCAAGGGATGAGCCATCTGCTCGGCCTCCCGCACCACGACGGTTCGGAGGTCTACGTCCGACGTGCCACGCCGCGCCTCGGCGAGGTGGTGCCCGTGCGGGTCAGGGTGCCGGCCGCCGGTCCGGAGCGGGCCGTGTGGGTGCGCGCCGTCCGCGACGGCGAACCGCGCATGGTCGAGGCGCGGCTCGAACGGTCCGACGAGCACGAGCGCTGGTACGTCGCCGACATCCCTGTGCACAACCCGGTCACGGGCTACCGCGTGCTCCTCGACGAGCCGGGCGGGTACCGCTGGCTCAACGGACGGGGCGTGCACGAGCGGGACGTCCCGGACGCGGCCGACTTCCGGCTCACCGTGCACGATCCCGCGCCGTCGTGGATGGACACGTCGGTGGTCTACCAGGTGTTCCCGGACCGGTTCGCACGCGCCGGCTCGCCCGACGGACCGCTCCCGGACTGGGCCCTGCCGGCCCGCTGGGACGACGAGCCGATCGGGTCCGGCCCCGGCACCGCGACCCAGTTCTTCGGTGGGGACCTGCCCGGGGTCGAGGCGCGACTGGACCATCTGCAGCGGCTGGGCGTCGACACCCTCTACCTCACGCCGGTCTTCCCGAGCCGGTCGAACCACCGCTACGACGCGAGCACCTTCGACCACGTGGACCCGCTGCTGGGTGGCGACGAGGCGCTCGCCTCGCTCAGCCGCGCGATCCACGGGCGGGGTATGCGGATCCTCGGCGACCTGACGACCAACCACACGGGCGCCGGGCACGAGTGGTTCGCGCGGGCGCTGGGGGACCGGGCGAGCGAGGAGGCGGAGTTCTACTACTGGTCGCAGGACGACCCGGGTTACGTCAGCTGGCTCGAGCACGCCTCGCTGCCGAAGCTGAACTACAACGCCCCCGCGCTCGCGGCCCGGATGGTCGAGGGTCCGGACTCCGTCATCGGCCGCTGGCTGGCGCCGCCCTTCGACCTGGACGGCTGGCGCATCGACGTCGCCAACATGACCGGGCGGTACGCCGACGACGACCTCACGCACGTGGTCGCGCGCACCATCCGCGCGACGATGCGCGAGATCAACCCGGACGCGGTGCTGGTGGCCGAGCACTTCCACGACGCCGGTCTGGACCTGGCCGCGGGCGGCTGGCACGCGAACATGAACTACTCGGCATTCACGCGCCCGGTCTGGACCTGGCTGGTGGACCCCGGCAGCGCGCTCGGCTTCCTCGGCATGCCCGTGCCGGTCCCGCGCCGCGACGGTGCGTCGATGGTCGCGACGATGCGCGACTTCGACGCCACCGTCCCGTGGAACATCACGACCCACCAGTGGAACATGCTCGGCTCGCACGACACCGCGCGGCTGCGCACGGTCGTCGGCACGCGGGAACGTGTCGAGCTCGCGGCCGGGCTGCTGTTCACCTACCCCGGCACCCCGGCCATGTTCGCCGGCGACGAGGGCGGGCTGACCGGGACCAACGGCGAGCACTCCCGCGTCGCGATGCCCTGGCGCGACATCGACGCCGGGGGCGGACCGCGCTGGGACGCCGGGACGTTCGAGATCTACCGGTCGCTCATCGCGGTGCGGCGCGGCTCGCGTGCCCTGCGCGAGGGCGGCATGCGGTGGGCCGTCGTGCAGCCCGACGCCGTCGCCTACCTGCGCGAGACGCTCGACGAGCGGGTGCTCGTGGTCGTCGCCCGCGCGCCGTGGGAGGGCGTCGACCTGCCGCGGCACCTGCTCGCGTCCGACGCCCTGCCGGAGAACCTGTACGGGGGTGCCGACCTCGACGTGTCTGCCGGCGCCCTGCACGTCCCCGGTGACGGCCCGGGGGTCCAGGTCTGGCGGCTCGCCTGATCGCTGAGGCACGGATCGGGTGGCGCCCGACCGGTGGGCGCCTGATCGTTAGGCTGACGCCGTGACCGCACTGGACCAGGCCCTGGACGTCGACGGGTACGTCGACGCCGACCGGGAGCGCTGGGTCCGCGAGGGCACCAAGTCCCGCGAACGGACGGCGTTCGAGCGCGACCGCGCCCGGCTGGTCCACTCGTCCGCCCTCCGGCGGCTGGGCGCCAAGACCCAGGTGCTCGGTCCGTCGTCGGACGACTTCGTGCGGACCCGCCTCACGCACACGCTCGAGGTCGCGCAGGTGGGCCGCGAGATCGGCAAGGCGCTCGGCTGCGACCCGGACGTCGTCGACACGGCGTGCCTGGCCCACGACCTCGGCCACCCCCCGTTCGGGCACAACGGCGAGCGGGCGCTGGCCGAGCTGGCCAAGGGGATCGGCGGCTTCGAGGGGAACGCCCAGACCCTGCGGCTGCTCACCCGGCTGGAGCCGAAGGTCGTCGGACCCGACGGGCGCGCCGTGGGCCTCAACCTCACGCGCGCGTCCCTCGACGCGTCCGTGAAGTACCCGTGGCGGCACCTGCAGGGTCCGATCAGCGAGGCGAGCGGCCGGCCGACGCACAAGTTCGGCGTCTACGAGGACGACCTGCCCGTGTTCGAGTGGCTGCGCTCGGACGCGCCTGCGGGTCGCAAGTGCCTCGAGGCGCAGGTCATGGACCTGGCCGACGACATCTCCTACTCGGTGCACGACGTCGAGGACGCGGTCGTCGGCGGGCGTCTGGACCTCGAGGTGCTCGGCGTCCCCCAGGAGCGGGACCGCGTCGTCGAGGCCGTGCAGACCTGGTACGGCGACGCCGTCTCCGGCGACGAGCTCCAGGACGCCATCGACCGGCTGGTGGCCGCGAAGCTCTGGCGGCAGGGCTTCGACGGGTCGCGCGGGGCGCTGGCCCACCTCAAGGACTCGACCAGCCAGCTGATCGGCCGGTTCGCGAAGGCGTCCCAGCGGGCGACGCGTGCGGAGTACGGCCCCGGGCCGCTCACGCGCTACGGCGCCGACCTGATCGTCCCGCACGAGACGCTCGCCGAGATCCTCGTGCTCAAGGGCCTCGCGGTCGCCTACGTCATGGCCCCGCGCGAGCTCGAACCGCTCTACCACCGCCAGCGCGAGGTGCTCACGGACCTCGTGCACGTGCTGTCCGAGCGGGCGCCGATCGCGCTCGAGCCCCCGTTCGCCGCCGACTGGGCGGTCGCCGACGACGACGCCGCGCGGCTCCGCGTGGTCGTCGACCAGGTCGCCTCGCTCACCGACGTCTCGGCCGCCGAGCTGCACGCCCGCCTGGTTCACCCGCCGCGCCACGGCGGGCCCGCAGCTTTCGTCTGATCACGTCGGTGGACGCGCCTAGACTCTGCCCGTGGCGGGACGCATCCGACGGGAGGACGTGGAGGCGGTCCGCGAGCGTGCCCACATCGACGAGATCGTCGGGCAGCACGTCACGCTGAAGTCCGCGGGCGTCGGATCGATGAAGGGCCTGTGCCCCTTCCACGACGAACGCTCGCCCTCGTTCCACGTCCGCCCGCAGGTCGGCCGCTACCACTGCTTCGGCTGCGGCGAGGGCGGCGACGTCATCGACTTCGTGCAGAAGGTCGACGGGCTCGGGTTCTCCGAGGCGGTCGAGTACCTGGCCGGCAAGGTCGGCATCCAGCTGCGGTACGAGGAGGGCGGCGCACCCCGTCCGGGCGAGGAGCCCGGCAAGCGTCGTCGGCTGATCGAGGCACACAAGGTGTCCGAGGAGTTCTTCCGCGAGCAGCTGAGCACCCCGGAGGCCGCCGCCGGCCGGGCGTTCCTGTCCGAGCGAGGCTTCGACCGGACCGCGGCCGCCGACTTCGGCGTCGGCTACGCGCCGAAGAGCTGGGACGCGCTCATGCGGCACCTGCGCGGCCGAGGGTTCACCGAGGCCGAGCTCACGGCGTCGGGCCTGGTCAGCCAGGGGCAGCGCGGCGTCTACGACCGGTTCCGCGGGCGGCTCGTGTGGCCCATCCGCGAGGTGACGGGCGAGACGGTCGGGTTCGGTGCGCGCCGGCTCTACGACGAGGACCAGGGACCCAAGTACCTGAACACCCCGGAGACCGCGCTCTACAAGAAGTCGCACGTCCTGTACGGCATCGACCTGGCCAAGAAGGACATGCAGCGCGACAAGCGGGTCGTCGTCGTCGAGGGCTACACCGACGTCATGGCCATGCACCTGTCGGGCGTCGGCACCGCCGTGGCGACCTGCGGCACCGCCTTCGGGTCGGACCACGCCCGGATCGTGCGCCGGCTCGTCGGTGACTCCGGCTCGACCGGGGGAGTGCAGCTGGCCTCGGGCGCCTCCGTGGGCGGCGAGATCATCTTCACGTTCGACGGTGACGCCGCAGGTCAGAAGGCCGCGCTGCGCGCGTTCGGCGAGGACCAGACGTTCACCGCGCAGACGTTCGTGGCGGTCGAGAAGTCGGGCATGGACCCGTGCGAGCTGCGGCAGGCCAAGGGGCCCGACGCGGTGCGCGCCCTGGTCGCCGGCCGCACCCCGCTCTACGAGTTCGTCATCAAGAGCACGCTGGAGACCTTCGACCTGCGCACCGCCGAGGGTCGGATCGGCGCCCTGCGCGCCGCCGCACCGGTGGTCGCGGGCATCCGGGACACCGGGCTCCGGCCCGAGTACACGCGCATGCTGACCGGCTGGCTCGGGATCGACGACGAGGAGCAGGTGCGTCGCGCGGTCCAGGGGGCGACGGCCCGGCAGCCGTCGCGCGGCGCCGACCCGCGACCGCAGACGCCGACCCGCGAGGAGCGCCCGGCGCCGCAGCAGGCCCGCATGCCGCAGCCGGACCGCCGCGACCCCGTCGCGCAGATCGAACGCACCGCGCTCGAGGTGGTCCTCCAGCACCCCGATCTCGTGCCCGAGGAGTTCGACGACCTGCCCGCCGACGCGTTCGGCGCACCCGCCTACCGCGCCGTGCACGAGGCGGTCCGGGCCGCGGGCGGTCTCGTCGTCGCCCGGACGCTCGGGAACGCGACCGCGTGGGTGGGTGCGGTGATCGAGGAGGCCGGCGAGAACCTGCGGCCGCTGGTCACCGAGCTCGCCGTGGCGCCGCTGCCCGAGGACCGGCCGGCGTCGCTCGACGGCTACGTCAAGGGCGTCGTGCGCAGCCTGGTCGAGATGGGCTTCACGCGGCACATCGCCGAGCTGCGCGGACGGCTCCAGCGCATGGACGCCGAGGCCGACCCCGACGCCTACCGCGCCGCGTACGCAGAGCTGGTCGAGGTCGAGGGCCGACGCCGGAACCTGCGCGAGAGCGCGTAGGAACGGTTCAGCGCAGGGCGACGAGCCCCGTGCCCTGGTCGAGGGTCAGACCGCCGTGGATCGTCGCAGTCACGGTCATCGCGGCGACGTAGAGGTTGCCGCCGTACCAGGAGATGAACGCGGTGTCGGTGGCGTCCCGCCCGGTCGCGATGCGGACCAGGGACTCGCGCGGCGCCATCCCGGTTGCGTCGACCACCTGCCACGCGCCGTCGATGTAGGCCTCGGCCACGGCGTGGAAGTCCATCGGCTTGAGGCCGGGCGCGTAGACGGAGGCCAGGCGGGCCGGCACGTCGCGGGCGCGGAGCAGCGCGACGACGAGGTGCGCGAAGTCCCGGCAGACGCCGCGACGCTTGAGCAGGGTGTCGGTCGCGCCGTCGGTCGGCAGGCTGGAGCCCGACAGGTAGGTGACGTGGTTGGTCACCCAGGCGACGACCGCATCGAGCAGCGCCTCGCCCGAGAGGTCCTTGAACTGGTCGCGCGCGAACGCCAGCAGCCGGTCGGAGTCGGCGTAGCGCGACGGCCGGCGGTACTCGACGATGTCGACGTCGTCGATGGGCGGCAGGTCCGCCTGGCCCGTGATGCTGGCGTGGTAGTCGACCACCACGCGGCCCTTCGGCGCGAGCACGCGGTGCATGCGGGCGCCGTGGGCGAGCTTGATCTCGGTGACGTCCAGGGGACCGTCGTCATGGCGGACGGAGAGGAGCTCCGAGCGGTCGTAGGCGCCGTCGGCGACGGCCACGAGGAGCTCGATCTCGAGCGGGGCGCGCACGTCGAGAGAGAGATGAGAAGTCACGGTGCGCAGCACGGCCGCGGGTCCTTTCCCAGCCGTCGGTGGCTGGACCATCTAGAGGGGCGAGCGCAAGTGTGAGGCTCACGGGGCCCCGCGTCCAGCCCGCGGACAGGATCCGATGAACGCGCAGGTCAGAGCCCTGACCGCCGATCGGTCCGGGTCCGTCGGAACCCCTCTAGATGGACATGCGTCCAGGACCTTGGTCTCAGACGACCAGGACGGTCTTGCCGGGGCCGTGGCCCGGCGTGCCGGCGAAGGTGTACCCCTCCCGGCCACGCTCCAGCGGGAACGTCGCGGCGATCGTCGTGCGCAGGTCCCCGGAGGCCACCAGGGCCGCGATCTGCTCGAGTGCCGAGCCGTTGCCGGCGACGACGAAGAACGTGGCCGAGTAGCCGCCTGCCGCCGCCCGGTCCTGGTCCGGAGGCGTGTTGAGCGTGACCAGGTGCCCGCCCTCGCGGACCACCGCATAGGAGTCGTCGAGGACCCGTCCGCCGAGCGTGTCGAGCACGACGTCGTAGGTGCGGCCACCGCCGAACTGCGCCGGGTCGGTGGTCACGACGGTCGTCGCACCGAGGGCTCGGACCACCTCCTCGTCGCGCGCGTAGGCGGTCGTCGTGACGTTCGCGCCCTTGAGCACCGCGAGCTGGATCGCGAACCCGCCCACGCTGCCCGCGCCCGCGTGCACGAGCACGTCCGTGCCCGGACCGATCGGGGCGTGGTCCTCGAAGGCCTCCCACGCGGTGAGCGCGGCCACCGGCAGCGTGACGGCGTCGACGTCGGACACGCCGTCGGGCCGGTGCGCGAGCGCGGTGGCCGGCACCGCCACGTACTGCGCGGCGCCGCCCTGCGACTCGAACGGCACCTGCCCGAACACGGCGTCACCGACGGCGAACCCGGACACGTCCGCGCCGAGCGCGGCGACCGTGCCCGAGACCTCGTGCCCGGGGACGGCCGGGGTGCCGTCCTTCTCGAGACGAGCCCACGTCTCGTCCCAGGTGAGCTCGGTGAACGTGATCCCGACGGCCGCCACCCGCACGAGCACCTCGCCGGGGCCGGGGACCGGCACCGGGGCGTCCTCGTAGACGAGCTGGTCGTAGCTGCCGCGGGTGTGGGCGCGCAGCGCCTTCATCGTGGTGCTCATCCACCCGACCGTAGCCATGGACCGACCGCGCCGCCCGCGGCCGTCTCACATGTCGTCGTGCCGCGTCACCCAGCCCTGCTCGACGCCTCCGACCGACTCGCCGATCGACTTCCTCGGCGGCTCGTGCTGCACGTGCCCGCAGCGGGTGCAGCGCCACGTCGGGTCGTCCGCAGCCGTCCGGACGAGCCGGTGGTCCCGCGGCAGCTCGCAGATCCACCACTTCCCCGGTGGGGGCACGTCCGGGCGGTGGTCGCGAAGCGCGGAGACCAGCCGGGGCACCTCGACGACGACGATCACGTACGCGAGGAACGCCATGAAGAACAGTCCGATGGAGAAGCCCGGACCCGCCAGCGACGCCACTGTCAGGGCGACCGCCGCCACGAGGGCGATCGCGAGCACCGCGGACCGGAAGATCAGCCGGCGTCGTCGCACGGCACACCCCTACCCGCCGCCGGAGCGGCTCGTCGGGACCGAGTCTCCTCGCTAATTCCCCTCGTGGAAAGGATCGTCGGCGGCCTACCGTGGCCGGATGGACCTGGCAGCAGAGGTCGAGGCGCTCGCCGGCGAGTTCTCCGGCGTGGTCCGCGTCGACCGCGCGGGAACGACGATCCTCGACGCCGCCTACGGGCTGGCCGACCGCAGGCACGCGCTGCCCATGAGGGTCGACTCCCAGGTGGCGATGGCGAGCGGCTGCAAGGGCATGACCGCGCTCGCGGTGATGAGCCTCGTCGAGGACGGGACCCTCACGCTCGACACGACCGCGCGCTCGCTGCTGCGCGACGACCTGCCGCTCATCGCCGACGACGTCACCGTCGAGCACCTGCTCGCCCACCGGTCGGGGATCGGCGACTACCTCGACGAGAGCGAGGACTCCGACATCAACGAGTACGCCCTCGCGGTGCCCATGCAGGAGCTGGAGACCACCGAGCAGTTCCTCGCGGTGCTCGACGGCTTCCCGACCGCGTTCCCGGCCGGCGACCGCTTCCAGTACTGCAACGGCGGCTACGTGGTCCTGGCGCTGCTCGCCGAGCGCGCGAGCGGCACCGACTTCCACGACCTCGTCCGCGACCGGGTCTGCCGGCCCGCCGGTCTCGTCGACACGGACTTCCTGCGCTCCGACGACCTGCCGGGGCGGGCGGCCGTGGGGTACGTCGAGAACGGCCGGACCAACGTGTTCCACTTGCCGGTCGTCGGCAACGGCGACGGCGGGCTCTACACGACGACCACCGACATGCACCGGTTCTGGGCCGCGCTGTTCGCCGGCGCCATCGTCTCGCCGTCGTCGGTCGCCCTCATGACGAGCGCGCACAGCGAGTACTTCGAGGAGGGGCGGCGCTACGGCCTCGGGTTCTGGCTGCACAAGGACCGCGACATCCTGATCCTCGACGGCTACGACGCCGGCGTCTCGTTCCGCAGCCTGCACCATCCAGCCGAGCAGCTCACGTTCACGGTCGTCGGGACCACGTCCGACGGAGCCTGGCCGATCGCGCGACTGCTCGCGGAGCGGCTCGGGGTGACCCCGGACTGACCGGCGTCACCACCAGCCCTGGCGCTTGGCCCACCACAGGAGGCCCGCCGACATCGCGAGCATGACGGCCAGCGCGACCGAGAGGGGCACGGGCGTCGTGTGGTTGTTCACGATGAGGTTCATGCCGAGCACCGACGCGAGTGCCGTGATGGGCAGGGTGACCACCGCGATGACGGCGAGCCGCTCGGCGGCGATCGTCATCTTCGTCTCGGTGCGCGCCCGGTAGAACTCGATCACGCCCTGCAGGTAGTCCTTCTCCTCGGCGGCCAGCGCGGCGATGCGGTCGAACTGGTCGATCAGGTCGGCGACGAGGTGGCGGCTCTCCTCCGGCACCGCGCGCGAGATCCCGGACAGGCGGCGGTAGATCTGCCCCGTCTGCGCGGCGATCGTGCGGATCGCGAGCAGCCCGTGCCGGGTGCGGAACATCTCGTCCAGGAGCTGCTCGGGGTCGTCGTACCCGCCCTCGGTGACCCGTCGCTCGAGCTCCCAGACGTCGGTGGTCAGCTCCTCGACGAACCGCTCCATGTGCCGCGTGAGGGTCGAGACGATCGCGTGCGAGATGTCGAAGGACGTCCTGGGGCGCAGTCGTCCCGACCGGATGCGGGCGAGGACCTCGTCGGTGTCGCGCAGCATCACCTCGCGACCGACCGCCGGGTTCACGGGTCCGTGCACGGTGATCAGGTACTTCGGGCCGATCACACGGTCGAGCTCGACGTGGTGGACGTGCCCGGCGGCCCCCCTCTCGGGGGCGTGCAGGATCAGGAGCAGCGAGTCCGGGTAGGCGTGCAGCTTGGGCAGCCGGTTGCGCACCTCCATGTCGTGCACCGCGAGCGGGTGCAGGCCGAAGACGCGGGTCAGCTCCTCGGCGGCCTCCGGGGACCACTCCGGGACGTCGACCCAGACGATGCCGCGCTTGGCGGCGAGCAGGGCGGGCAGCTCCTCGACCGTGCAGTCGCGGACGCCGTCGTCGATCACCAGGTGGACGTCCATACCTGTCATCCTCCAGCGCGGGCGCGCGTCCGCCACCCGGCGCTCGGGCCGAGACCTCGTCGGGTCCTCAGGACGCGGACCTGAGGCGGCGCTCGGCGGCGGCCCAGCGTTCCTCGTGGCCGTCGGGGCCGCGGTCCGGCAGGTACGTGACCGTCTCGGTGTTGTGTGCGATCACGGTGCGCAGGTCGCGCAGGTCACCGGCGACCACCCCCGCGGCGCGTGCCTGGACCAGCACGTTCCCGAGTGCGGCGGCCTCGACCGGTCCCGCGACGACCGGCAGGCCCGTGGCATCTGCGGTCAGCCGGCACAGCAGGGCGTTGCGCGCGCCACCGCCCACCAGGTGCACGGTCCGCACGTCGTGGTCGGCCAGCTCGGCGGCGGTCCGGACCGCGCGGCGGTAGGCGAGCGCGAGCGAGTCGAGGATGCACCGCACGACCTGCGCCCGCGTCGTCGGGACGGGCTGCCCGGTCGACCGCGCGGCGTGCGCCAGACGCGCCGGCATGTCGCCGGGGTGCAGGAAGTCCCCGGCGTCGATGTCGACGACGGTCCGCAGCGACGGCACGTCGGCCGCGAGCTGGAGCAGGTGGGGCAGGTCGGCGTCGTCGCCATCGGTCTCGCGCCAGGTGCGCAGTGACTCCTGCAGGACCCAGAGACCCATGACGTTGCGCAGGTAGCGGACGGTCCCGTCGACGCCGGCCTCGTTGGTGAAGTTGGCCAGACGGCTCGCCTCGCTGAGCACCGGCGCGTCGAGCTCGAGCCCGACCAGCGACCAGGTGCCGCACGAGACGTACGCGAAGTCCGGCGCGGTCGCGGGCACGCCCACGACCGCGGATGCGGTGTCGTGCGAGCCGACGGTCCACACCCGCAGGCCGTCGCCCAGCCCGAGCTCGGGGAGCGCCGTGCCGAGCAGGGTGCCCGGCTCCCGCAGCGGAGGCAGGAGCGACTCCTCGATCCCCAGCCGTGCCGCGAGGTCCGTCGCCCACTGCCGGGTCCGTGCGTCGAGCAGGCCGGTCGTCGACGCGTTCGTGATCTCGGCGCCCTGCACGCCCGTGAGGCGGGCGCCGAGCAGGTCGGGGATGAGCAGGATCCGGTCGGCGGCCGCCAGCTCGCCGTGTGCGGCGACGAGCTGGAAGACCGTGTTGAACTGCTGCGTCTGGATGCCCGTGCGGCCGTAGAGCTCGGCCGCGCCGATCGTCGCGAAGACGCGGTCCGGCACGCCGTCGGTGCGGTGGTCGCGGTAGTGCACCGGCGCACCGAGAAGCGCGCCCGCGCGGTCGACCAGGCCGTAGTCGACCGCCCACGAGTCGATGCCGACGCCGTCGAGCGTCTCCCCGCCGCCGGTCAGGGTGCGCAGGCCGCCGACGATGTCCCGCCACAGCCGCTCCAGGTCCCAGCGCAGCCCGCCCGGGACGTCGACGGCACCGTTGGGGAACCGCGCGACCTCGTCGAGGACCACGCGCGGCCCGGCCCGCCAGGCGTCGACGCGCCCGAGCATGACCCGGCCGCTCGACGCGCCGAGGTCGACGGCCGCGAACCCCGCCATCAGCGCAGGAAGGCTGCGGCGACGCCGGAGTCGACCGGGACGTGCAGGCCCGTGGTCTGGACGAGGTCGGGTCCGGTCAGGGCGAACACCGCGGCGGCGACGTGCTCGGGCAGGACCTCCTTCTTCAGCAGCGTGCGCTGGGCGTAGTACGCGCCCAGCTCGGTCTCCGGGACGCCGTAGACGGCCGCCCGCTGGGCGCCCCACCCACCGGCGAAGATCCCCGACCCGCGCACGACGCCGTCCGGGTTGACGCCGTTCACGCGGATGCCGTGCTCGCCCAGCTCGGCCGCGAGCAGGCGGACCTGGTGGGCCTGGTCGGCCTTCGTCGCGGAGTAGGCGATGTTGTTCGGGCCCGCGAACAGCGAGTTCTTCGAGGCGATGTAGACGATGTCCCCGCCCATGCCCTGCGCGATCATCGCGCGGGCAGCCTCGCGCGCGACGAGGAACGACCCGCGGGCCATCACGTCGTGCTGCAGGTCCCAGTCGCGCACGGTGGTCTCCAGCAGCGGCTTGGAGATGGACAGGCCCGCGTTGTTCACCACGAGGTCGACGCCGCCGAAGGCCAGCACCGTCTCGCGGACCAGTCGGGCGATGTCCTCCTCGGAGGTCACGTCCGCCTGCACCGCGACCGCCACGTCGGAACCACCCAGCGACGCCGCGACCTCGCTCGCGCCCTCCAGGTTCAGGTCGGCGACCACGACGCAGGCGCCCTCGGCGGCCAGGCGCTCGGCGATCGCGCGCCCGATCCCCGACCCGGCACCGGTGACCACGGCGACGCGCGTGGCCAGCGGCTTGGGCTTGGGCATGCGGGCGAGCTTGGCCTCCTCGAGCGCCCAGTACTCGATGCGGAACTTCTCGGACTCGTCGATCGGGGCGTACGTACTGATCGCCTCGGCGCCGCGCATCACGTTGATCGCGTTGACGTAGAACTCCCCGGCCACCCGCGCCGTCTGCTTGTCCTTGCCGAACGAGAACATCCCGACGCCGGGCACCAGGACGATGGCCGGGTCGGCGCCGCGGATCGGCGGGCTGTCCGGGGTCGCGTGCCGGTCGTAGTACGCCTGGTAGTCGGCCCGGTAGGCGGCGTGCCGCTCCTGCAGCCGCGCGACGACCTCGTCCAGCGGTGCGGTCGCGGGCAGGTCGACCACCAGCGGCGACACCTTGGTGCGGAGGAAGTGGTCCGGGCACGACGTGCCCAGCGCCGCCAACCGACCCAGGGCCTGGCGGCCGACGAAGTCGAGCACGACCTCGCTGTCCGTGAAGTGACCCACCTGCGGCCGGTCGATCGAGGCGAGCCCACGGATCACGGGCGCGAGCGCGGCCGCGCGGGCCCGCCGCTGGTCGTCGGGAAGAGCCGGGACCACGACCGCACCGAACGGGTGCTCGCCCTGCGACCGCGACGCGATGAACGCCTCCGCGGTACGGATGATCCGCAGCGAGCGCTCCTCGACCTCGTCGGACGTCGATCCCCACGCCGTGATGCCGTGGCCGCCGAGGATGCAGCCGATCGCCTGCGGGTTGGCGTCCTTGATGGCCGCGATGTCCAGCCCGAGCTGGAACCCGGGCCGGCGCCACGGCACCCACACGACCGCGTCGCCGAAGATCTCCCGGGTCAGTGCCTCGCCGTCGGCGGCGGTGGCGATAGCGATGCCGGCGTCGGGATGCAGGTGGTCCACGTGCGGGGCGTCGACCAGGGCGTGCATCGCGGTGTCGATCGACGGAGCCGCGCCGCCGCGGCCGTGCAGGCAGTAGTCGAACGCCTCGACCATCTCGTCCTCGCGGTCGACCCCCGGGTACACCTCGACCAGGGCACGGACGCGGTCCAGTCGCAGCACGGCCAGGTTCTTCGCCGTCAGGGTGCCCAGGTCGCCCCCGGACCCCTTGACCCACAGCAGCTCCACGTCCTGACCGGTGACCGGGTCCAGGGCCGCGCCCTTGGCGGACGTGTTGCCACCGGCGTAGTTCGTCGTCCGCGGATCGGCTCCCAGACGGTTCGAACGGGCGACCAGTGACTCGGCAGGCGTCGGCATCAGGCTCCCCATCCGGCCTGCGCGCCACCGACGCGCTCGGCCACGATCGTGTCGGCATACCCGGACGCCCGGTAGGCGCCCATCGGGTCGGGGTCGAGCCCCTGGGACGTGCGCAGGTCCGCCAGCAGCGGCCGCACGTCCGTGTTGTAGGCGTCCATGAGCACCGCGTTCGCGCCGAGCACGTCGCCGGCCAGCTGCGCCGCGAGCAGGGCGTCGACGTCCACGAGCAGGGCCTTGGCCGTCGCCTCCTGCACGTTCATCACCGACCGGATCTGCCCCGGGATCTTGGGCTCGATGTTGTGGCACTGGTCGAGCATGAAGTTCACGCCGGAGTCGGGGGACAGGGCGCCCGCCTCGACGATCTCGTGCAGGATCCGGAACAGCTGGAACGGGTCCGCGGCGCCGACCATCAGGTCGTCGTCGGCGTAGAACCGGGAGTTGAAGTCGAAGGCGCCCAGGCGTCCGGCGCGCAGCAGCTGCGCGACGATGAACTCGATGTTGGTGCCGGGTGCGTGGTGCCCGGTGTCCAGGACGACGAACGCCTGCTCGCCCAGCGCGAGGCAGTGCAGCAGCGACGTGCCCCAGTCGGGGATGTCCATCGAGTAGAACGCGGGCTCGAAGAACTTGTACTCGAGGATCAGCCGGTGGTTCGGGTCGAGGGCTGCGTAGACCTGCGCGAGCGACTCGGCGAGGCGGTCCTGCCGGGCGCGCAGCGAGTCCTGGCCGGGGTAGTTCAGGCCGTCGGGCAGCCAGATCTTCAGGTCGGTGGAGCCCGTGGCGCGCATGACGTCGATGCACTGGACGTGGTGGGCGACGGCCTTGGCGCGCACCCGGGCGTCCGGGTGCGTCAGTGACCCGAGCATGTAGTCGTCGTCCTGGAAGAGGTTCGAGTTGATGGCGCCGATCTGCAGCCCGAGGTCGGCGGCGTGCGCCGCCAGCCGGTCGTAGTCGTCGACGAGGTCCCAGGGGATGTGCAGCGACACCCGCGGGGTGACGCCCGTGTACCGGTGCACCTGCGCGGCGTCCGCCAGCTTCTCGTACGGGTCCCGCGGGACTCCGGCCTGCGCGAAGACCTTGAACCGGGTGCCGGAGTTCCCGAACGCCCACGAGGGCAGCTCGATCGTCTGCTGGGCGAGGGCCGCCCGGGCTGTCTGCGGGTCGATCGTCATACGTGTGGCTCCTGTGCTCCGGCCGTGGGCAGGCCTGCTGCCCGCAGCTGTGCGTCGAGGTCGAACACCTCGTCGAGGACCGCGAAGCCCTCGTCGGGGTTGCCCGGCGTGAGGAAGAACTGCGCCATCTCCGCCTGCCAACGGGCGTTGACCTGCGTCGCCGCCATCGCTGCTCGGGCGGCGGCGAAGTCCGTCGTCTCCAGGAAGCCGACGAGCAGGCCGTCGGCGCCCAGGTGCAGCGTGTAGTCCGCCCAGCCCGCGTCCCGCAGCGCCTCGAGCATCTCCGGCCAGACGGCGGCGTGCCGTGCCCGGTACTCGTCGAGACGGTCCGCGCGGACGCGGGAGATGAAGCAGACGCGGGTCATGGGAGGCGCTCCGAGGTGTGGGACCCGGTGCCGGCCGTCGTGCCGGCCGGCACCGGGGGTGGCGACGTCAGAAGTCGAAGTCGTCGATGTTGTCGGCGTTGAACACGTACGGCTCGCCCAGCAGGACGGTCGCGTCTGCGCCGACCTTGAACTCGCCGAGGGCGCCCGCCGTGAAGGTGTCACCCTCCTTGCCGGTGATCGTCCCGTCCACCAGCGCTCCGGCGGCGTACGCGGCGAGGGCGCCGAGGTCCTCCGGGTTCCACAGGGCGAAGGCGTCGACGGTCCCGTCCTTGACGTAGTCGCGCATGGAGTTCGGCGTGCCGAGCCCGGTCAGCTTGACCTTGCCCTTGGCGTCGGACGTCTGCAGGTACCGGGCAGCGGCCGCGATGCCGACCGTGGTGGGCGAGACGATGCCCTTGAGGTTGGGGTGCGACTGCAGCAGTGCGGCGGTCTTGTCGAACGACGTCTGGTCGTCGTCGTCGCCGTAGACCACGTCGACGAGCTGGATGTTCGGGTGGTTGTCCGCGAGGTCCGTCTTCATCATGTCGATCCACGCGTTCTGGTTGGTCGCGTTGGCCGTGGCCGACAGGATCGCGATCTCGCCCGCGTCGCCGATCTGCTCGGCGATCAGGTCGACCTGCGCCTTGGCGATGCCCTCGGCGGTGGCCTGGTTGATGAACAGGTCGCGGCACTCGGCGTCGACGTCGGAGTCGAACGTCACGATCTTGATGCCCGCCGCCTTCGCCTCGTCCAGCGAGCTGCACAGCGCCGACTTGTCGTTCGCGGACAGGACGATCGCGCTGACCTTCTGCTGGGTGAGCGTGTTGATGAAGCTCACCTGCGCGTCCGGCGTCCCCTCGGTCGGGCCGACCTCCTTGAAGGTCCCGCCCATGGCCTCGACGGCCGCCTTGCCACCCTTGCTCGAGGTGTCGAAGTACGGGTTGCCGAGGTTCTTCGGCAGGAACGTGATCGAGAGGTCACCCCCGCCACCCTCGGCCGACGCCGACGAGTCGCCCCCGGCCGTGTCGTCCGAGCCCGGTGCGCCGGAGCTGCAGGCTGCGGCGAGGAGGGCGACGGCAGCGGCGGCGACGGCGACGCGTGCTGCGGTGAGTCCTCGGCCGTCCTTCCGACGCGAGATCCACATCATCATGGGACTTCCCTTCTGGTGCTGTGCGGATGGGAACAACGACGTGCGCGTGCTGGTCTCAGGTGCTGCTGCGCCGGAAGCGGTCGCCGAACCGTGCCCAGAGGCCGGGGGCGATCACGGTGGCGATGAGCAGGAATCCGGTGATGACGTTGATGACGTCGGAGGACACGTCGGCCAGGCGCAGGGCGCKGCGCAGCGCCCCGATCACCAGGACGCCGGCGATGACGCCGACGATGCCTCCGCGGCCGCCGAAGATGGACACCCCGCCGACGAGAACGGCGGCGATGACGGCCAGCTCGAGGCCGACGGCGTTGTCGCCGCGTGCCGTGCCGTAGCGCAGCGTCCAGTAGATGCCGGCCAGCGCGGACATCACGCCGGTCGCGACGAACATCCCGAGCTTGAGCCGCCCGACGCGCGCGCCGGCGAACTGGGCGGCCTCGGCGTTCAGTCCGGTGGCGTAGGTGACACGGCCGACCGCGGTGGCGTGCAAGGTGATCCAGAACAGGACCGCGAGCACGAGGAACAGGAAGATCACGGACGGGATCGGTCCGACGCGGCTGGTGACGAGCGTCTGGGCCCAGTCCGGGAACCCGGTGACCGCGCGGGTGCCGAGGATTCCGACGGCGATCCCGCGGAAGAGGGCGAGGGTGCCGATCGTGACGGCGAGGGACGGCAGTCCTACCCGCGTGATCAGGAACCCGTTGAACCAGCCGCCCAGCGCACCGACCAGCAGCGCGACCACGGCCGCGGCCGGCACCGGCCAGCCCGCCTCGAAGAGCGAGCCGACGATCACGCTGCTGAGGCCGAGCATCGAGGCGACCGAGAGGTCGATCTCCGCGGAGATGATCACGAGGGTCATCGGCAGGGCGATGAGCAGGATCGGGAAGACGTCGAGCAGGAGGTAGTACCAGGTGGTGGTGCTGGCGAAGCCGGGGACCAGCACGGACGCGGCGAGCACGACGACGACGAGCAGCCCGACGACGGCGGAGTCCCGGCCGAGCAGGGCGCGACGCCACCGGGTGGCCGGCGTCGGGGCGAGCGGGACCGTGCGCGTGGGCGCGAGCGTCTGGCTCATCGGGCACCTCCCACGGTGAGTGCCGGTGGCGGTTGGACGTGATCTCGGACGGCCGTCGAGGTGAGGCGGCGCGCGTTGCGCTGGGCCAGCACGCGGTCCAGCACGATCGCGCCGAGGATGAGCGCGCCGACGACCGCCTGCTGCCAGAAGTCGGGGATGCCGAGGATGGGCAGGGCGCGGTCGATCGTCGCGAGCAGGACCGCGCCGAGCGCGGCACCCGCGACCGTCCCGCTGCCACCGAAGATCGCGACGCCGCCGATGACCGCCGCCGCGACGGCCTGCAGCTCGAGCCCCGTGCCGGCGTTCGAGGCGACCGTGGCGTAGCGGGCGGCGAACAGGACGCCCGCCAGGCCGGCGAGCGTGCCGGACAGGACGAAGGCGAAGAACGTGCGGCGCTTGACCGGGAGTCCGCACAGCCGTGCGGCCTCGGGCTCCGAGCCGATCGCGTACAGCTCCCGCCCGCCGCGGGCGAACCCCATGTACACGGCCGCGACGACGACCACCGCCAGCGCGATGAGCGCCAGCAGGGGGATCGGCCCGACCTTCGCGGTGCCCAGCGCGAGGAACGACTTCGGCATCTCGCTCGCGTTGATGCGCTCGCTGCCGGCCCAGGTCACGGTGATGCCGCGGATGATGTAGAGCGTCCCCAGCGTGATGACCAGCGACGGGACCGAGACAATGGTGACCAGCAGCCCGTTGATGGCGCCGAGCACGGCGCCGAACAGAAGCCCGAGCAGGACGACGACGACGATCGGGATGCCGGGCACGTCGATGAACCACTTGCCGGTGGCGAACGCGACGATGCCGAGCACGCTGCTGACCGACAGGTCGACGTTGCGGGTGATGATGACGATGCTCTGACCGACCGCGAGGAGCACGAGCAGCGCGGGAGCGAGCATCAGGTCGCGGAAGCCGTCGTTGCTGAACGTGAAGCCGTTGTTCTTGGAGGTCGCGACGACGACCAGCAGGACGATCGCGATGAGGATGCTGGTCTCGCGGCGGCGCAGGAGCTGACCGACGTTCATGCGGCCACCCCCGTCGCGGCGGCCATCACGGTCTCGGCGTCTGCGTCGGCCCGGTCGAGCACCGCGGTGACCCGGCCCTCGTGCATGACGAGCACCCGGTCGCTCATGCCGAGCACCTCGGGCAGCTCCGAGGAGATCATGATGATCGCGACGCCCTGCCCGGCCAGCTCGTCGAGGAGCCGGTGCACCTCGGCCTTGGTCCCCACGTCGATGCCCCGGGTGGGCTCGTCGATGATCAGCACGCTCGGCTTGGTCGACAGCCACTTGGCCAGCACGACCTTCTGCTGGTTGCCGCCCGACAGCGTGCCGGCGACGGTGTCGAGGTCGCGGGCCTTGACCTGCAGCGCGGCCGCCCAGGTCTCTGCCTCGCGGTACTCGGCGCCCGAGGAGAGCAGCCCGAGGTGGCTGATCCGCCAGCGCAGCGTGAGGGCGATGTTGCGGGCGACCGAGAGGTCGGTGTGCAGCCCCTGCTTGCGGCGGTCCTCGGGGACGAGGGCCAGCCCGCGGCGCATCGCACCCTCGGGGTCCGCCGGAGGCAGGGGAACGCCGAGCATCGTCACGGTGCCGGCGTCGTAGCGGTCGATGCCGAAGACGGCGCGGACCACCTCGCTGCGGCCCGATCCGACGAGGCCCGCGACGCCGAGGATCTCGCCGGCGCGCACGTCGAGGTCGATGTCCGCGAACACGCCGGCGCGGGACAGCCCCCGCACCGAGAGCACGGTCTCGCCGGGGGTCCGCTCGGTGCGGGGGAAGAGGGTGTCGACCGCGCGCCCGACCATCTGGCGCACGACCTCGGGCGGCGTCGTGTCGGCCACGTTCTCGGTGGCCACGTGCGCCCCGTCCCGCATGACCGTGATGCGGTCGCACAGGGAGAAGATCTCGTCGAACCGGTGCGAGATGAACACGACGGCCGCGCCCCGGTCGCGCAGCTGACGCGCGACCGCGAACAGCCGGTCGACCTCGACCCCGCTGAGCGCCGCCGTCGGCTCGTCCATCACCAGCACCCGCGCGTCGAGCGAGACGGCCTTGGCGATCTCGACGAGCTGCTGGTCGGCGATCGACATGCCGAGGGCCGGACGGTCGGGGTCGATCTCGACGCCGAGCAGCGCGAGCAGCTCGCCCGTGCGCCGCCGCATCTCCCGCCGGGAGACGAACGCGCCGAGCTTCGGCATGCGGCCCATGAACACGTTCTCCGCGACGGAGAGGTCGGGGAAGAGCGTCGGCTCCTGGTAGATGACCGCGACGCCCGCGTCCCGGGCTTCGGCCGGCGTGCGCGGCACGAACGGCTCACCGCCGAGCGTCAGGGTGCCCGACGTCGGCTGGTAGACGCCTGCGAGGATCTTGACGAGCGTGGACTTGCCCGCGCCGTTCTCGCCGATCAGCGCGTGGATCTCGCCGGCGCGCACCTCGAGCTCGCCACGGCTGAGCGCGACGACGGGCCCGAAGTGCTTGACCAGGTCGTGCACCTCGAGCATGGGTCCGGTGCTGGCGGCCGCGGTCACGCAGCGTCCAGCGACGCGGACGACCGGGGGTTCGTGCGGGACATCGACGATCCTCTTCCTTGAGGCTGAATCGATTCAATGCACGGACCCTAGTCGCGGCCGGACGACGCGTGCAAGAGCGCGGGCGCGAACTGACTGAATCGTTATATTCGAGCCGCTAGCATCGGGGCCGACGAGGGAGAGGGGCCGAGCGATGACGGTGGGCACCAACGGACGGGCGCCGCGACGTGCGTCGGTCGTGGATGTGGCACGGCTCGCGCAGGTCTCCGTCGGCACGGTCTCGAACGTGCTCAACCGGCCCGACCAGGTGGCGAGCGGGACCCGTGACCGGGTGCTCGCGGCGATCGAGGAGCTGCAGTTCGTCCGCAACGCCTCGGCGCGGCAGCTGCGCGCCGGGACCCTGCAGAGCATCGGCGTGGTGCTCCTGGACATCGCCAACCCGTTCTTCACCGCCGTGGCGCGCGGGATCGAGGACCGCCTCGCGCTCGACGAGTACACGCTGATGCTCAGCTCCTCCGACGAGAAGCCGGAGCGCGAGGCGCGCTACCTGCGACTCTTCGAGGAGCACGGCGTGCAGGGCGTCATGGTGACGCCGTCGTCGCCCGGCTCGCTGGAGACGTTGCTCGCGGTGCGTGAGCGGGGCATCGACACGGTGCTCCTCGACGCGACCTCACCGCTCGAGAGCATGTCGTCCGTCGCGGTCGACGACGTCCGTGGCGGCGCGATGGCGGTCGAGCACCTGATCGCGCTGGGCCACACGCGCATCGCCTTCCTCAACGGCCCGCTGGGCATCCGTCAGTGCGCCGACCGGCGCGACGGCGTCGTGGCGGCTCTCGTGGCGGCCGGCCTGGACCCGGCCGAGGCGCTGGTCGAGGTGACGATCCCGACGCTGAACGCCGACGGGGGAGTGCTCGGCGCCGAGCAGCTGCTGTCGCGGCCGACCGACGGTGCGCGGATCACCGCGACGTTCTGCGTGAACGACTTCACGGCCCTCGGGGCGCTGCGCGTGCTGCGTCGCGCGGGCATCTCCATCCCGCACGAGATGGCGGTCGTCGGTTACGACGACGTCGACTTCGCGCCCGCGCTCATGGTGCCCCTGACCTCCGTCCGGCAGCCGACGCACAAGCTGGGGTTCACGGCCGCCGACCTGCTGCTGCGACACCGCACCGAGGGCAGCGCCTACGTCCACGAGCAGATCCAGTTCCAGCCCGAGCTCGTGGTGCGTACGTCGTCGAACCCGGCCGTCGTCGCCGGGTGACTGGGCTTCCCGCGGCGCGAATGAAACGTTACAGTCGGCATTCCGCGGGCGCTGGTGCCCGTGGGGAGCTGCCTGGGGAGGTGTCCCGGTGACCGTTCGTCAGGTGCCGCGGTGGTCGGAGCTTGCGCCGTTGTTGCGGCCCAAGCCGGTGGTCTGGGATGGCACGCAGCGGCGGTTGCGGGACGCGTTGACGATCGGCGACCTGCGCAAGGTGGCGCGGCGGCGCACGCCGCGGTCGGTGTTCGACTACACCGATGGTGCCGCAGAGGCCGAGATCAGCCTGCGCCGGGCCAGGTCGTTGTTCCACCAGCTGGAGCTGCGACCCTCGATCCTGCAGGACGTCTCCCACATCGACACCACGACCTCGATGCTGGGGCGGCCCGCGGCGGTGCCGTTCGCGTTCGCGCCGACGGGGTTCACCCGGTTGATGCACCACGAGGGCGAACGTGCCGTGGTGGCCGTGGCCCAGGACCGGGGGATCCCGTACGCGTTGTCCACGATGGGCACCACCTCGATCGAGGACGTCGCCGCAGCCGGGCCGGACGCGCGCAAGTGGTTCCAGCTGTACGTGTGGCGTGACCGGGGCGCCGGTGAAGAGCTCATGGCCCGCGCGAAGGCCGCGGGGTTCGAGGCGTTGGTCCTGACCGTGGACGTCCCCGTCGCCGGGGCGAGGTTGCGGGATGCCCGCAACGGGTTCTCCATCCCCCCGGCTCTGACCGTCAAGACGGTGCTGGACGCGGCGACCCACCCCGCCTGGTGGATGAACCTGCTGACCACCGAGACCCTGACGTTCGCGTCCCTGACCGAGTGGTCCGGGACCGTCGCGGACCTGCTGGACCGCCTGTTCGACCCGAGCATGACCCTGGCCGACCTGGAATGGATCCGCGCGTCCTGGGACGGGCCGCTGATCATCAAGGGCATCCAGACCCTGGCCGACGCCCACCGGGTCAGCGACGCCGGCGCCGATGCGATCGTGCTGTCCAACCACGGCGGCCGCCAGCTCGACCGCGCCCCCGTCCCGCTGCGCCTGGTCCCCGACGTCAAGCAAGCCCTCGGCGACACGACGGAGGTCTGGGTCGACACCGGCATCATGACCGGCGCCGACATCGTCGCCGCCCTGGCCCTGGGGGCCGACGCCACCATGATCGGGCGCGCCTACCTCTACGGCTTGATGGCCGGCGGCCAGCGCGGCGTCGACCGCGCCGCCGACATCCTCACCCGCGAGATCCGACGCACCATGGCACTGCTCGGCGTCACCACGACCGACCAGCTCGGACCACAACACGTACGACTGCCCTGAGGGCCGCCCGAGGACTGAGGGTCAGGTGTCCCACTGAATGCCGCGGGCTGCCCGCGAGCGTATTCACCCGGTATGGGCGGGTTCCGCGGCGCTATCCTGAGGGGTCGGGCATCCGACGCCCGGCAGTACGACGAGGAGGTCGTGCGATGCGCCGAGCGTTCCTGTCGATCGTCCTGCTCCTGGGTGCCCTGCTGATTGCCTCGGCACCGCCCGCGACCGCCGCGCCGTACTGCGGCATCCGGTGGGGCTCGTTGGAGAAGACTGTCCCCGGCCTGTCCCAGGCGCCCGTCACCAACGTCCGCACCGGGCGGCACTCCTGCTACGACCGGCTGGTCATCGACGTGGCCGGTGACGTCGGCGGCTACACCGTGCGCTACGTCCCGCAGGTCACCCGCGACGGGTCGGGCGCGGTCATCCCGACGCGCGGCGGCGCGGCCATCGAGATCACCGTGAACGACGTGGGCGAGACGTACGCACCCGCGAACCCGCTCGAGCTGAGCAACGTGTCCGGGTACCGCACCTTCCGGCAGGTCGTGTTCGCCGGTTCGTTCGAGGGCTACACCAGCGTCGGGCTCGGGGTGCGGGCGCGCCTGCCGTTCCGCGTGTTCGCGCTCGACGGTCCGGGCACCTCGTCGCGACTCGTGGTGGACGTCGCGCACCGCTGGTGAGGCTCAGGCCCGGGCGAGCGCGACCGCGGTGACGACGAGGCCGTCGCCGACGGCCCACCGACCGCGCAGGAGGTCGGTGCCGAGCCCGCGGACGCGCAGGCGTGCGGTGAACGTGCCATGGCCGATCCGGACGTCCACGTGCTCGAACCCGAGCCACGAGTGCATGATCGGCGACCACACCTTGTAGACCGACTCCTTGGCGGAGAACAGGATGCGGTCGGGGCAGATGCCCGGGTCGAGGTCGGCGAGGGCGTCCTGCTCGGCCGAGCTCATGACGAGCGACAGCACCTCGGGGGGCAGGGGCTCGAGCACCTCGGCGTCGATCCCGACGCCCGCCCAGTCCTCGCTGTGCGCCACCGCAGCCGCCCGGTACCCGTCGCAGTGGGTCATGCTGCCGACCACCCCGTCGGGCCAGATCGGGGCGCGGTCGGGCGCGGACGGCACGGCGACCGGACCCGGCCCGAGCTTCGTCAGGGCCGTGCGGGCGCAGGCGCGGACGGCGGCGTACTCGACCCGCCGCGTGGGCACGGCCCGCGCGACGGCTGCCTCCTCCTCGGGGAACAGCTCGGCGGGCACGGGGGCGCCGCGATGCTCGTCGACGACGATGTCGGGGGGCAGCACCTGCTCCATCACGCTCGCCAGTCTGTCAGGCACCGCCGACGGAGCGCTGCGGGAAATCGTGGCGGCCGACTCTCAGGGGAGGGGATCGCCCGCACGGGGGAAGGACGACTGTGCCCCGAGCCGCTGCACGGACCACGCCGCGACCCGCACGCCCGTCGCGGCCGCGTCGCGCAGGGTGTCGCCCTGCGCCAGGCAGGTCGCGAGCGCGCCGACGAACGCGTCGCCGGCACCCGTCGTGTCGCGGACGACGACCTGTCGGGCGGGCAGGGACCACGACCCGTCGGCGTCCGCGCCGACCGCGCCGGAGCCGCCGAGGGTGACGACGACGGACGGCACGCCGAGGGCGCGAAGGTGCACGGCTGCCGCCCGCGCGGTCGCGACGTCCGAGACGGGGGCCGCGTGCCCCAGCCAGCCGAGGAGCAGAGTGGCCTCGTGCTCGTTGACCACTAGCGGGTCCGCGAGCACGAGGGTCTCCGGCGGCACCGGGTACGCCGGCGCGAGGTTGAGCACGACGCGGACGCCGCTGTCGGCCGCCACCTTCGCGGCATGCCACGCGGAGGTCAGGGGGATCTCCGCCTGGAGCACGCAGAGGCTCGCCGCGGCGATCAGGTGTGCGGCCGTGGCGACGGCCGCGACGTCCACCAGTGCGTTCGCGCCCGGGACGACGACGATCGAGTTCTCGCCGTCGTCGGCGAGCGTCACCACGGCGAGGCCGGTCGGTCCCGGGACCGTCGACACCGCGCCGCGGTCGACGCCCGCTTCGACCAGTCCGCTCGTCGCGACGCCCGCGTTGGCGTCGCTGCCCACGGCGCCCACCAGGGCGACGCGGGCACCGAGCCGAGCCGCCGCCACGGCCTGGTTCGCACCCTTGCCGCCGGGGAGCAGCGCACCCGACCTGCCGAGCACGGTCTCGCCCGGCGCCGGGTGGCGGTCGACGGACACGAGCAGGTCGACGTTGACGGAGCCGACGACGACGACGTCCCAGGTCACGCGGTGCTCACGCCCCGCGGACGGACCGGACCAGCTCGACTGCCTCGCGGCACATGTGCTGGATCGTCGTGACGTCGCGGGCCTGGATGAGGGTGCGCGACACCATCCAGGACCCGCCGACGGCGACGACCCCGGGCGTGCGGAGGTAGGCGGCGGCGTTGTCGGGGCCGATGCCGCCGGTCGGGACGAACCGCAGGTCCGCGAACGGGGCGCCGAGGGCCGCGACCGCGGCAGGCCCGCCCGACGTCTGGGCGGGGAAGAACTTGACGCACGAGATGCCCAGGTCGAGCGCCGCCATGACCTCGGTCGGCGTCACGGCCCCCGGCACCACCGGCACGCCGAGCTCGAGGCACCGCTCGACGACGGGTCGCGACAGCCCGGGGGAGACGACGAACGTCGCGCCGGCGTCGACGGCCTGGTCCACCTGCGTCGCGGTCAGCACGGTGCCGGCGCCGACGAGGGTGTCCGCGCGCAGGGCGAGCGTGCGGATCGCGCCGAGCCCGGCCGGCGTCCGCAGCGTCACCTCGGCGACCGGGAGGCCGCCGCCGACCAGCGCCTCCGCGAGGTAGTCGGCGTCGAGGGCGCGGTCCATGACCACGACGGGCACCACGCCGTGGGCCTCGAGGGCGGCCAGGACGTCGGTCATCGTCGGCCCGTCCGGTATGCGGTGCACTCGTCCACACGCACACCGTACGTGCGGAGCCCGGGCCCACGCGTGCCGACAGCGTCCACGATGCGAGAGTGTCGCCGTTCGGCGCGCGACGTCCGGTCGCGCGCATCGTCGCGAGCCCGACGTCCCGCACAACGAGTCCGTCCGCGGGTTCGTCTTCGACGTCGCGACGGGGCTGCTGCCCGAGGTCTGGCCCGACCTAGTCGATCCAGACCACGATGCCGGTGACGCCGCTCACGACGGCGGCGACGCCGGCCCGGACCGCCGCCGCGCCACGCTCGGGGGTGAACGAGTCGGCGTCGTAGGTCGAGGACGTGCCCAGGCCCTCGCCGCGGAACGAGGCGCCGGTCCAGTCGACCGCCGTGACGTTGTGCGTCGGCTCGGCCACCTCGGCGCCGATCACGAGGAACTGCTCGTCGAGGTGGTTGGCCGTCACCACGGCGAGCGGGTCGACGAGCCCGTCGCCCACGCTGACGATCAGGTCCGGGTGCATCGACATGGCCGTCGTGATGCCGCCGACGTAGTCGGCGTCGTCGACGGCGACCGTCTTCAGCGCGACGTCCTCGTCGGCGGCCCAGTCCCGCACGGCGCCGACCAGGGTGGCGGTCGGCGCGTCGTCGCCGGCCGACAGCAGGACCACCCGGTAGCCCTTCGCTGGGCGTACGCCGTCCCACGAACCAGGCTCGGGCGCGATCGTCGCCTCCGGGCTGGGGGGCGCGGACGGGTCGACGAATCCCGACCCGAGGCTTCCGATGCCCGACGGTGCGACGCGCGGCTCTGTCCAGCCGTCGGCGCCGCTGCAACCCGCGAGCAGGACCGCTGCCACGGCCAGGGAACCGACCGTGCGAACTCGTGCGTGCAAGCGGGATCGTCCTTTGTGAGCGGAGGTGCGGGCTCCTTCCTACCCCAGGCCACAGGCGTTCTCGGCTCCCGGGAGACGACGTTCCACGGGCGTTCGTCAACGGTCCGTCTCGTGTTCATCCCGACGGTGGACGGTGCGCTGGCCCACCCGAAGGAGTTCTCATGTCGCGCGCCGCCCGGCGGTCCGTCCTCGTCTGCCTCGCCCTTCTCGTGCTCACCGCACTCGGGTCCTCGCCCGCGTCCGCGCACGGGTTCAGCACGAGCGTCTTCGTCGACGTCACGTCACCGACGCACGGGCACGTGCGGACCGAGCTCGGGCTCGAGTACGACCTGCTCGTCGTGTCCGCCGCCGACGCCGAGCAGGACGACGCGCTGTTCCAGGACGGCACGGCGGCGTTCGACGACGGGGACGCGACGGAGCAGGCGGCAGCGCTCGTCGCCCACGCGGACACGGTGCTCGCCTATGTGACGGACCGCTTCTCGGTCTCGTCGGCCGACGAGGTCTGCACCCCCTCCCAGGCCGGTGACGTGACGATCGAGCAGCGCGAGGGCGTGCCCTACGCGGTGCTGGTGCTCGACCACGAGTGCGGCACGGCGGACGGCGCCCACGAGGTGACGACGACGTTGTTCGGCGACGACGAGGGCTACGTCCGCGACGCCAAGACGATCGTCACCTACGAGCTCGACGGGCAGCACGGCAGCGCGGCTCTCGACCAGGCGAACCCCACGTTCTCCACCGAGCAGACGACGCGCGAGCGGTTCTGGGAGTTCTTCCACCTGGGCGCCGAGCACCTGCTCACGGGGATCGACCACATCCTGTTCCTGCTCGCCCTGATCGCCGGCTCGCGGGGGCTGCGCGAGATCGTGCTCGCGGCGACGACGTTCACGGTCGCGCACTCGATCACGTTCATCCTGGCCGCGACGGGGGTCGTGTCCGTGCCCGCGCGGGTGGTCGAGCCGATCATCGCCCTGTCCATCGCGGTGGTGGCCGGCTGGTACCTGTGGCGGATCTGGAAGCACGGCGACCGCGCCACCGAGATCGACACGACGCACGGGGGACACCTCGGTCTCGACCGCGCGGGCTGGCTGCGGCTCGGCGTGGTCTTCTGCTTCGGGCTCGTGCACGGCCTCGGGTTCGCCGGCGCGCTCGGGATCGACGAGGCCTGGTCCTGGACGCTGCTCTGGTCGCTCCTGGTCTTCAACGTGGGCATCGAGGTCGTGCAGATCTCGCTGATCCTGCTGATCTTCCCGGCGCTGACCATGACCCGGTACCGGGCACCCCGTGCCGGGCTCTGGATCACCGGGCTGCTCGCGGCCGGCGTCACGGTCATGGGGCTGGTCTGGTTCGCGGAACGCCTGCTCGGCGCGTGACGAGCACCTGGGGCAACCGTTCCGGCAGGGGCAACCCGCCGGATCGTCCTCGTTCGCCCCGGGTTCACCCGGTGTGGGCACGTTGGGAACCGCCACACAGGCCCCTCCCAGGAGAGAACGGACGACGCATGTCTTCGATCAGCGTGACACCCGAGCGCCGGGCAGCCCGGCACCGGATGTCTGTACGCCTCACCGCCCTCGCAGTCGGCGCCACGTGCGCCCTCGGTGGCATCGCCATCTCCAGCCCCGCCATGGCCGACGACCCGGCCAGCCTCACGGGGATCATCCTCGGCGTCGGCTCCAACGAGACGCAGCGCATCGTGACCTGGTACTCGTCGGTCGACGCGGCGCAGGGCGTGCAGCTCGCCCCCACCGCCGACCTCGTCGCCGGCGCGTTCCCGGCCTCTGCCGTGACCGTCTCCGGTGTCGGTGGCGCGAACATCGCCACGAGCGGTGGCTTCAACCGCCACGCCACGCTCGCCGGCCTGGCCGAGAACACCGTCTACTCCTACCGGGTCGGCTCCGACGCCAGCGGCTGGTCGCCGACCTACTCCTTCACGACTCAGTCGTTCGAGGGTGACTACGACTTCCTGTTCTACGGCGACCCGCAGATCGGCGCGTCGGGCAACGTGGCGAAGGACCAGGCCGGCTGGCAGGACACGCTCGACGTGTCGCTCGCGGCCAACCCGAACGCCGAGCTCCTCGTCTCGGGCGGCGACCAGGTCGAGACCGCGAACACCGAGGCGCAGTGGACCGCGTTCCTCGCGCCCGACAAGCTGCGGCAGTACCCGTGGGCCGCGACGATCGGCAACCACGACGTCGGCGGCAAGGCGTACGAGCAGCACCTGTACACGCCGAACACCGACCGCTCGGCGGCGCTCTACGCCAACGGCACGCCGACCTCGAACACGTCGGGCGGCGACTACTGGTACATCTACAAGGACGTCCTGTTCATCGACCTGAACAGCAACTCCTACGCCACCTCGCAGGGTGGTGGCGGCGACGCGGCGCACCTGGCCTACGTCACCGACGTCATCAACCAGCACGGCTCCGAGGCCAAGTACAAGGTCCTCGTCTACCACCACGCCATCTACTCGCCGGCCGACCACGCGAAGGACGGCGACAACAAGGTCCGTCGCGTCGACTTCCCGACGACGTTCTCCAACCTCGGCGTCGACCTGGTCCTGCAGGGTCACGACCACAGCTACTCGCGCAGCTACCTGATCAAGAACAGCGCGAAGGCCGACCCGACCGAGCAGCCCGGCGCCGCGGACGTGTACCCCGGCCCCGGCGGCGTCCTGTACGTCACGGCCAACTCGGCCTCGGGCTCGAAGTACTACGACATCACGGCCCCCGACGCCAGCGGCACCAGCGGTGCCGGCAACGGTGCGGACCCGCTGAACCCGGGCAGCTACTGGTACAACTCGGTCGAGAACCAGGAGCACGTGCGCACCTACGTCAAGGTCCAGGTGCGCTCCGACAAGCTCGTGGTCGAGAACCTCCGCAGCGGCGACTGCTCCGCCCCGAACGCCGCGGTCGAGCTCGGCAAGGTGCCGTGGTGCGGCCCGAACAACGGCTCGTCGCCTGCGCAGCCCGTCGGGTCGGTCACCGACTCGGTGACGGTCCACCCCTACCAGGGCTCCGGCCAGTCGATCCAGGTCGCGGTGCCCGACGCCGCTCCCGGTGAGTTCGGCTGGACGATCGACGGCTACAACGGCCTGGTCGACCTCGGCACGGCCGTCGAGCACGACGGCGACTACTTCGAGGCCACCGGGCAGATCAACCCGATCACGGTGACGGACTCGCGCCACAGCAAGGCTCCGTGGTCGATCTCCGCCTCGGTGGGCGACTTCAAGGACGGCGCGAAGTCGTTCTCGGGCGCCAACCTCGGCTGGACCCCCAAGGTGGTCCAGGCCGGTGCGGGTGCGACCGCGGGTGAGTCGGTCGTCTCCGGCTACGCCGGTGGTGGCAGCGGCCTGTCGATCTCGCGCGGCCTCGGCTCCGCGAGCCAGGGCCACGACAAGGGCACGGCCAAGCTCGGCGCCGACCTGGACCTGAAGATCCCGGGCGAGGTGGCCAAGGGCTCGTACCGCGCCACGCTCACGATCACCGCTCTGAGCAGCTGACCTCGGTCCGCTGACCGGTGGGTGGGCGCCTCGTGCGCCCACCCACCGGATTTCCCGTCTCTCGACCCCGAAGGACTCTTCGATGCACGCACGACTCGTCCGCACCGCACTGGCCGCCCTGCTCGCCGCTCTGGCCGTCCTCGGCTTCACCGCTCCAGCGACCGCGGCGGGCGAGAACGACGTCACCTGGACCGTGCGCACCGGCAGCAACGACCTCGGCGCCGACCGGACGAGCTTCGCGTACACCGTGAACCCCGGTGGCTCCGTCGACGACACGTTGGTGGTCGCCAACCACGGTGCGGCCGCGCTCGACCTCGCCGTCTACGCCGCGGACGGCTACACGACTGAGAGCGGCCAGCTCGACCTGCTCACGACGGACGAGACGTCGAGCGGCGTCGGCGCGTGGGTGGACGCGGACGCCGGCAGCATCACGGTCCAGCCCGGTGCCACGGTCGACGTGCCCTTCACGGTGCGGGTCCCCGACTCGGCGACGCCCGGTGACTACGTCGGTGGCATCGTCACGACGCTCACGCAGTCCGACGCCGAGGAGGGCATCAACGTCGACCGGCGCCTGGGCGTCCGGGTCACGCTGCACGTCGGGGGAGAGGTCCAGCCCAGCCTGGAGGTCGAGGGCGTGTCCGTCGCGTACCACGGCACCCTCAACCCCTTCGCGACGGGCGACGCCACGCTCAGCTACACGCTCCACAACACCGGCAACGCTGTCGTGTCCGCCCAGCAGGTCGCGTCCGTCGCCGGCCCGTTCGGGTGGGCGTCCGCCGAGGCCGGGGACCTCGAGGCTCCTCCGCAGCTGCTGCCGGGGGAGTCGTGGAAGGTGACGGTCCCGGTCGACGGCGTCGCGCCCACCGTCCGCCTCACGGCCACCGCCGTGGTCACGCCGCTGTTCACCGACCTGTCGGGGTCGACCACCTCCCTCGACCCGGAGACGGCCACGGCGTCGACCTGGGCCGTCCCGTGGTCGCTCCTCGTGCTCGTGCTCACCGTTGCCGCGGCCGTCGTCGGCACCGTCCGCGTGATCCGTCGCAACCGTCGCCGCCGCGCGGCGGCCGAGGCGGCCCGCGTCCAGGAGGCCGTCGACCTCGCGCTGCGCGAGCGGGCTACCTCGGCGCCGGGCTGAGCCGCACCGCGACGCCCGCGTCCGGGCGCCGCGGACCGCGCTGCGCCCGGGCCTTCGGACCCTACGGCTCGCGCGGCGGTGCGGTGCTGTCGCGCACGACGAGCTCGGTGGCCAGGTCGATGCGCAGGTTGGCCGGCGTCTCACCGCGCGCGAGGCTGAGGACCATGCGCGTCGCCGTCGCGGCCATCTCCTGCAGCGGCTGGTTGACGGTGGTGAGGCGCGGTGAGATCCACTCGGTCACGGGCAGGTTGTCGTAGCCGACGACCGAGAGGTCCTCGGGCACCCGCAGACCCAGGTCGTGGGCGGCCCGCAGCACGCCCATGGCCTGGAAGTCGGAGCCCGCGAAGATCGCCGTCGGACGGTCGGGCCGGTCCAGCAGGCTGCGTCCGTGCGAGTACCCGCCGCCGACGAAGAAGTCGCCGTACCGGACGAAAGACGGGTCGACCGCGACGCCGGCCTCCTCGAGCGCGGAGCGGTACCCGTCGATTCGGGCCCGGCTGCAGAGGACGTCGGCCGGGCCGGAGATCACCGCGATCCGACGATGGCCGAGGCCGAGGAGGTGACGGGTGGCCGCAAGACCGCCCGCCCAGTTGGCCGACCCGACGGTCGGCACGCCCGGCGGCTGCTCGCCGGCCGTGTCGACGAGCACGTACGGGATCGATCGCGTCTCGAGCTGGTGACGCTGGGCGGGGTCGAGCTCGGACAGGACGAAGATGACGCCGCGCGGCCGGCGCCGCAGCACGTCGTCGAGCCACTCCTGGCGGGGGCGGTGCGCGCCGCCGAGCTCGGACAGGACCACCCCGAGCCGGTTCTTGCCGGCCACCTGCTCGACACCGCTGATGATCTGCAGCGCCCACGGCGAGTCCAGCTCGTGGAAGACGAGGTCGAGCAGCCCCGGTCCGGACCCGAGCCTGCTGCGACGCGGACGGTAGCCGCGGGCCTCGATGACCGACTCGATGCGGGCACGCGTGGCGGGTGCGACGTCGGTGCGTCCGTTCAGCACCTTGCCCCGGGCGGAGGGACCCGGGGCGTCGACGCTGGTCACCCGGTCAGCGGCGGACCGTCAGTGTCGCCGTCTGGCTGGTCACCGATCCGGCCGAGCTGCTCACCACGACCCGCACCTGCGTGCCGGACGTCGCCTGGAGCGCCAGGAGGTGCAGGGTGCTCGTGCTGCCGCACAGCGCGGGCACCCAGCGGTTCGACCCGGGCAGCTTGACGGACCACTGGTAGCGAGGCGCCGGGTAGCCGACCGCCTCGACGTGGAACGACGCGAGGGTCCACGGACGGACCGTGACCGACGTCGGCTGCGTCGTGATCGTCGGCGGCGCGGCCTTGAGCGTCAGCGTGGCCGCCGTTGTCGTGGCCGAACCGACGACGTTCGTGAACACCGCCCGGTACTGGGCGCCGTTCGCCGCGGTGCTCACGACGACGTCGAGCGACGGGGACCGGGCGCCGGCGACGTTGCTCCAGGTCTTGGCGCCCTTCGCCTTGCGCTGCCACTGCACCGACGGCACCGGGTAGCCCGACGCGGCGGCCGTGAACGTCACGGTCGAGGCGAGCGGACCCGAGACCGACGCCGGCTGGGTCGTGACCACCGGTGCCGCCGGCGGCGGCTCGGGGGCGGCGACCAGGTGTCCGACGCCCCAGCGGGCAGTCGTCTGGTAGCCGTTCCCGGTGGGGTCGGCCCAGGCGCGGATCGCCGTCCGGGTGCCCCCCGTGCCGTCGTTGACCTGGAAGTCCAGGCCCTCGAACGCGCCGAGCCCGCCGTCCTCGAGCAGGCTCACGGCCGCCTCGACGACGTACCCGTGCTCGGTCCGGCTCGTCGCGCTGGTGACGCGGGCGCGCTGTGCGGCCTCGTCGCCCGTGCCGAACGAGAGCAGGTTCTCTGCACTGATCCGGATCTGGGTGTCGTCGGCCCGATACCCGCCGTTCTTGGCGTTGCCGGCGTCGACGAAGAGCTCGACCGAGTCTTGCTGCCAGGGGTCCGACGCCGTGACGTCGACGGTCGGGTCGGTGACGTCGGCGAGGACGTAGAGCGTGTTCCCCTTCCAGAGGGTGTGCACGGTCGCGGTCGCGCCGCCGGTGCCTGAGATCTGCTTCCCGGTCTCGACGGTCGCCGCCGACGACCACGCCGCGTCGACCGTCCCGTCGATCGTCGGGGACGTCGCCGTCTCCGGGATCTCGACGTACGACAGCGGCTCCACGAGCTGGAGCGTGCCGAGCACGCCGGCCGAGTTCCAGCCGGTCGTCGTGCCGTCGTCGGTGACCCGGACGTCGAACGGCAGGGTGCCGCCGGCCGCGACCGGGGTGTCGAGCGGGAGGGTGACGACGCCGTCGTAGCCGCCCGTGACCTCCGTCCCCTCGGCACGCGGGACGGTGACGGTCCGACCGGCGTACTCGAAGGTCAGTCCGTCGGTGGCGCCGGGCGTCGCGTCGGTGACGTGGACGTAGGCCGTCAGGTGGTCCGGCGCCCAGCGCAGCTGGAAGTCCGAGCGGTCGTCGATCGCGTGCAGGGGCAGCTTCTGCCACTCCAGAGGGTCGAACGGGCCGGCGCCCTGGAACACGACCGCCGAGCGCTGCCGGGCGGGCAGGTCCTGGTCGGTGATCCCGTAGTAGGCGGGCTTGGCCTGCAGGTCGTCGTCGAAGACGAGCGGTGCGCCGTCGCCGGAACGCCAGCTCCGCCCGTCGGTCAGGCCCCACACGGTCGCCGAGAAGATGTCGGCAGAGTGCGCGCGGAGCATGTCGAACACGGCCTTGTAGTAGTAGCCCTGGTCGATCAGGTTCGCCTGGGTGACCGGGGTGCCCGTCGGGACGTCGAGCTCGGTCACGGCCTGGCGCAGCCCGAGCCCCTCGAACCGCTCGATCGCATCGCCGAGGGTCGCGACCGGCATGGAGAGGTTGACGTGGAACTGGTGGCCCACGCCGTCGATCGGGACGTCGTCGGCGAGCAGCCGCTGCACGAGCGCAAGGAGGCGGTCCTGCTTGCCGGTCTGCTCCGTGTTGTAGTCGTTGAGGAACAGCGTCACCGGGTGGCTGGCGCCGGGTGCCGCGTAGGTGCCGTTGAAGGCCTCGTCGGCGAAGCGGAACGCCTGCTCGATGAAGCCCTCGCCGAGCACCTGGTACCAGTGGCTCTGGCGCAGGCCGTCGGGATCGTGGGTGCCGTCGGACACGGCCTCGTTGACCACGTCGAACGCGTACAGCGGGTTCGTGTCGCTGCCGAAGGCGCCGTACCGGTCGCTGAGGTACTTCGCGACGTCGTCGATGTGGTCGTGCATCCGCTGCGTGAGGATCGCCTGGTCGGCCGGACTGCTGGTCAGCCAGGTGCCGTCGTCGTGCTGGAAGAACCAGTCCGGCGTCTGGCTGTGCCACACCAGGGTGTGCCCGTAGACCTTGACGTGGTTCTGCTGCCCGAACGTCATGAGGGCGTCGGCCTCGGTGTTCTCGGTGACGAACGCGTGGTCCGCGCCGTACCAGGCCTCGGGCTTCATGAAGTTCTCCGGGGTGACCTGGTCGAAGTGCTTGAGCAGCAGCTCCGAGGCCGACCCGGCGGTCTCACGGCTGTCGATCGCGGCGCCGACCGCGAACGGCACGGTGTCCTTGATCGGGGTCAGGTCCTGGATCGTCGCCGCGGCGGGCCTGGTCACCTGCAGGTCGTCGAGGAGCAGGTCGGACGTGTTGCCCGTCGCGCCGTTCTGGTAGCTCGTCTCCAGGTAGAGCAGCGCCGAGTCGGCCTGCGGCATCGTGAACTTGGCAGACAGCTGCGTCCAGCCGGTGTTCGTCGCGCCGCTGAACTGCGCGAGCGTGCTGTAGGTGGTCGAGCCGCCCTTCGTCGCGGCGATGCTCAGCCACAGAGCGTCCACCGGCTGCCCGGCGCCGAAGCGCACCCAGCCCGTGAACTGGTACGCGATGCCGGGCTTGAGCACGCACGTGACGTCGTGGCCGACGCCCTGGCCCTGGCCCTGGCGGTTGCTGACGAGCACCGCGTGGGCGCTCGAGCGACCGCCGTCGGTGACCGCGACCGTCGCCGTGCCGTGGCCGTCGTCGCGTCCGGCCCAGCCGTCCAGGCCGCCCTCGAAGTCGGTGCTGACGAGCGTGTCGGTCGTGGGGTAGGTGCAGGGGTCGCCGTCGCCCGGGTCGCCGCCGCAGTCGTCGCCGGGGATCGCGATGCTGACGTCGTCGACGTAGTAGTCGTACGTCGAGGTCCCGTCGGAGAGCGCGTCGGTGCCGAGGTAGACCTGCAGGTCAGCGGGCGCGACGCCGGTGTCGGGCACGGTGTAGGTGCCCGTGAGCGTCGTCCAGCCCGTCGCGGACACTCCGGAGGTGTTGCCCACCCAGGTGTAGGCGGGCTTCACGACGAGGCGCGCGGAGGTCGTCGCCGTCGTCGTCCCCGCCAGGCGCACCTTGGCGGAGAGGGAGACGGTCTGGCCGGGGGTGAGGCTCGCCAGCGCGCCCGAGGCGGTCTGGATGCCGTCGTAGTCCTGCGAGCGGCCCGTGACCCGCACGGCGGTGCTGCCGTCGACCTGCTCGAAGCTGGTCGTGGAGCTCCCGCCGTTCCCGAGGCCGCCGAGGGTCTGGTCGTCGAAGCTCGCGGCGACGAACGTCGTGGGGGCGGTGGGCGTGCAGGGGTCTCCGCCCGCCGGCCCGGTGATCGTCACGTCGTCGAGCAGGACGTCCGGGAACGTGCTGCCCGAGGTGTCCAGGTACATCGTCCCGGGCGCGACGCCGGCGCCGAGCGTGTACGAGCCGCTCACGGTGGTCCAGGCGTCGGCGGTCAGGGCGGAGTCGCCCGACACCCACGTGTAGCTGCCGTCGTCGACGGTGAAGTGCACACCGCCCGCCGGCTGAGCCGCGTCCGCGAGGCGCGCCTTGAAGGAGATCGAGTAGCTGACGTCGCGCTGCACGACCGAGGTGAGGTCCAGCGCGACGCCGTCGTAGGCGTGCGTGCGGCCTGACACCTTCAGCGACTGGCCGCTGCCGCCCGGGTCGGCGACGAGCGCGAGGCTCGCTCCGCCGTTGACCACCCACGGCGCGTACGTGCCGCCGTCGAACGTGCTGGCCAGGACCGGAGCGTCGGCCGCGACGGCCGACGTGGTCGCGGCGAGCGGTGCGACCACCAGGGCCGACGCCGCCACGAGAACTCCGATAGTTTCGAACGGTCGGCGCTGCCGACTGGTCCAGCTCATGAACGCTCCTTTGCGCACTGTGGCCCGAATCATCGGAACCGTACGCAAGATCGCGGTGGATCCGCAGGGTGGGGTAGTCGCTTGTGACCGAATTGTGTCCGAAACTATCGGTTAGCCGACAGGTCGGTGCGCCGCGGGCTCCGCCGTGCTTTCCCACCTGCGGTGACGGGGCTGGCGGTGTCGCGGCGCGACTCTCTTGATCGCGTTGCTCTTTGCCCGGTCCGGCCGTGTCCACAGATTGCTCGCACGCTCGGTCGCGTGTCGGTGGTCGATCGTACACTTGTTCGAACGGATCGATCCGGCGGACAGGGGGGCGGCGCGACGAATGGGCACGACCACAACACACCCCGCCGTCCCTGCTGCCGGCGCCGAGCTGCCGGAGTTTCCGGTGCCGGGTGCTTCTCTTCTGGAGTTGGCGGGCCTGCTCGATGGTGTGCAGGTGGCGGACTTGCCCTCGGGTGCGGTGATCGGGGTGGTGCAGGGGTTCGAGCAGCTGATCCGGGCGGCGCAGGCGGCGCAGGCGGTCGCGATCCATGAGCTGGAGGTCCGCCGCCCGGTGCACCCGTCTCCGGTGCCGGATGAGTTGGCGTGTGCGTTGGTGATCACGCGGCGCTCGGCGGAGATGCTGGTCGTGCGAGCGTCGTTGGCGTGCACGCATCCGGTGGTCCTGGACGCCTGGGCTGCGGGCCGGGTGGATGCGCGCAAGGTCGACGTCCTGATGGGCGAGGTGATGGTCGCGGACCCGTCGGGTC